>OY782680.1:2806000-3126750 GCA_963678085.1 Aliishimia sp. | reverse complement strand
TGAAACCGCTGACATCGTGTTCTTCAAAATCGCGCCGGGCCATGCGGGCCATACCAGCGTCTTGGCTCTGTTCCGCTATGATGCGGGGCGCGCGCAGGTGCACCCCACCGGACAGCACCCGCCGCAAACCGGGGCGGGCTCGTCCCTGCATCATATCGCACTCAGCGTTGATTTTAGCGCGCAGGACGCGGCGATCACATGGCTCAGAAGCCGGGGTCTTAACGTGCATGTTGAGATCTTTGATTGGATCGGCTGGCGCGGCGTCTTCACCCAAGATCCCGAAGGCAACACAGTAGAGTTGGTGGCGTTTGATCCGTCTTTCGCCCAAGAGCAGGAGTAGCTTTGCATGGCAATCGAATATCTCAAAACCGCGAAATCCGAGGCGGAGCGGCGCGAGGATGACGCCAAGGTGCGGGCCGTAGTCGAGAGCACCTTGGGCGATATTGAGGCGCGGGGGGACGCAGCGGTGCGGGATCTGAGCCAGAAATTCGATGGCTATGCGCCGGACAGCTTCCGCCTGACGCCTTCCGAAATTGAGGCGGCGATGCAAAAGGTCAGCGCGCGCGATATGGAGGATATCAAATTCGCCCAAACCCAGATCCGTAGGTTTGCGCAGGAGCAGAGGGCCTCCATGACGGATATCGAAGTGGAAACTCTGCCCGGTGTGATCCTGGGCCATAAGAATATCCCGGTGCAATCAGTTGGCTGTTATGTGCCCGGTGGCAAATTCCCCATGGTGGCCTCTGCGCATATGTCGGTGCTGACAGCCTCGGTTGCAGGCGTGCCGCGCATTATCGCCTCTGCCCCGCCGGTGAATGGGGCCCCGCACCCGGCCATTGTGGCTGCCATGCATATGGGCGGCGCGCATGAGATCTATGTGCTGGGCGGTATTCAGGCCGTGGGGGCGATGGCGATTGGCACTGAAACCATTGAGCCAGTGCATATGCTGGTGGGGCCCGGCAATGCTTTTGTGGCTGAGGCCAAGCGCCAGCTCTATGGGCGGGTGGGGATCGACCTCTTTGCTGGCCCGACCGAGACCATGGTGATCGCAGATGAAACCGTCGATGCCGAGCTATGCGCCACCGATCTGTTGGGTCAGGCTGAGCATGGCTATAACTCCCCTGCCGCAATGATCACCAATTCGCGCAAATTGGCCGAGGAGACCCTGGCCGAGATTGACCGCATTTTGCAGATCCTGCCAACCCGCGAAACCGCAGAGGCGAGCTGGAATGATTACGGTGATATGATCCTGTGTGAGAGCCACGAAGAGATGCTGCACGTCGCCAATGACATGGCCTATGAACATGTGCAGATCATGACGGATCGCGATGATTGGTATCTCGACAATATGCACAGCTATGGCGCGCTATTCTTGGGGCCGCGCACCAATGTGGCCAATGGGGATAAGGTGATCGGCACCAACCACACCTTGCCTACCAAAAAGGCCGGGCGCTATACGGGCGGGCTCTGGGTCGGCAAATTCCTGAAAACCCATTCCTATCAAAAGGTCACAAGTGATGAGGCAGCGGCCATGGTCGGCGAATATGGCTCACGGCTCTGCATGCTTGAGGGCTTTGTGGGCCATGCCGAACAATGCAACATCCGCGTGCGCCGCTACGGCGGCAAGAATATCCCTTACGGAGAAGCAGCAGAATGAGTTGTATCCACACGAAAAACAAGACCCTGATCGCGCCGCTGCGCGAGGCGATGTATAATTTTGATGAAGCGTGCGTGCGCGCGGCGCTGGAGGCGCTGATTGCCCCGGATGCGGTGATCCATATGCCTTATCCGCTGGATGATATGACCGGGCCGATCGAGTTCTATGATCGCTGCTATGCGCCGCTCTTGGCCGCAATGCCGGATCTGGAACGGCGCGACTGGATCGTCATGGGCGGGCTCACGGATCATGGCGGCGACTGGATCGGGTGCGGCGGGCATTATGTGGGCACCTTTGTCGCCCCGTGGATGGACATCCCGCCCACCGGCCATCTGGCCCATATGCGCTTTCATGAATTTTATCGTTTCGAGGGCGGTAAGGTCGTAGAGATCCAGACGCTTTGGGATATCCCAGAGCTGATGATGCAGGCCGGGGCCTGGCCGATGGCACCAAGCCTGGGGCTCGAATTCTGCATTCCCGGCCCGGCAACGCTGGACGGGGTTGTGCCCGGCCCTTGGGATGCGGCGCGCTCCAACGCCTCCTGCGCTCATGTGGTGGACATGCTGGAACATATGAAGCGTCACCCCTCCCAAGGCGGTCCCGAGGTGATGGAGATGCCCCGTTTCTGGCATGAACGCATGAACTGGTACGGCCCTGCGGGGATCGGCACCGGACGTGGCATTGCCGGATTTCGAAACTGGCACCAAATCCCGTTTCTGGCCGCCATGCCCGACCGAGGCTTTGAGCGCGACAAGATCATCTATCACTTCTTTGGGGATGCCGATTATGTGGCTGTCACCGGCTGGCCCAATATGATCCAGACCCTGACCCATGATGGCTGGATGGGCATTGCGCCGGCGGGTAAGAAAATCACCATGAAGAGCCTGGACTTTTGGCGCCTTGAGGATGGTAAGATCCGGGAAAACTGGGTCATGGTTGATATTCTGGACGCCTATCGCCAGCTCGGCGTTGATGTTCTGGCCCGGATGAGAGAGTTTAATAAAGCCCGACAAGGCTTTGATTCAGAAACAGGAAAAGCACGATGAATTTGCCAAATCCGCCCTCATTTCAATTGTCAGGCAAAAGGGCTTTGGTGACAGGCGGCGCAACAGGCATCGGCCTCGGCGCCTCGGTTGCGCTGGCCGAAGCGGGGGCAGAGGTCACAATCGCTGCGCGCCGCGCTGAGGTCGTGGACGGAGCGGCTCAGGCGCTGCGGGCGCAAGGCTGGCAGGCGCGCGGGATTTCTTTCGATCAAACCGACGTGGCAGCAACGCAGGCACTCTTTGATCAACCCTATGATATTGTCGTAAATTCTGCAGGCCTGGCGCGTCACTCAAAATCCATAGATACGCAAGAGGCCGATTTTGACGCGGTTATGGATGTCAATCTGAAAGGGGCCTATTTCCTTTCTGCGGCAGCTGGAAAGGCGTTGATGGACGCAGGCAAGCCCGGCTCCATCATCCATATCTCGAGCCAGATGGGCCATGTGGGCGGGCTAGAGCGGGCGGTCTATTGCGCCTCCAAATGGGGCGTAGAAGGCATGGTCAAAGCCATGGCGATTGAATGGGGTAAGGCAAATATTCGTATCAACACCATTTGTCCGACATTTGTAAAAACCACGCTGACCGAGCAAACATTCTCGCGCCCCGAGATGGTCGAATGGGTGCTGAGCAAGATCAAGCTGCCCCGGATCGGTGAGGTCGAAGACATCATGGGCGCTGTGCTGTTCCTGGCCTCCGATGCCTCGGCAATGGTCACGGGCACTTCGATGCTGATTGATGGCGGCTGGACGGCAGACTAATGGGGGAGCGGGCGACATTGGCAATGGTGGCAAAGCGGGCCGGGGTCAGCATCTCGGCCGTGAGCCGGGTCTTTACGCCCGGCGCCTCTGCCTCTGCCCAAACGGCTGAAAAAGTGCGCAAAGCTGCCGCAGAGCTTGACTATCGCCCCAATGTTCTGGCCCGCGCAATGGTCTCTGGAAAAAGTCGGATAATTGGCCTCGTCGTGGCCTATCTCGATAATTATTTCTACCCGCAAGCGCTCGAGATTCTATCCAATGCGCTGCAGGAACGGGGCTATCATGTGCTGATCTTCATGGCCTCACAAACTGCGGGAAACATAGATGCCGTTGTGGATGAGATCCTAGATTATCAGGTTGATGGCATTGTTGCCGCTTCGGTTGCGCTGGGCTCGGATTTGACGGCGCGGTGCAAATCAGCGGGTGTTCCTGTCGTGCTTTTTAACCGGGGCCAGGATGATGAAAGCCTGTCCTCTGTAATGTCAGACAATTGCGCTGGCGGGCGCAAAGTGGCTGAATTTTTACTTGCGGGCGGGCATGAGCGCCTTGGTTATATCGCCGGATGGGAGGGGGCCTCGACGCAGCGCGACCGCGAGTTTGGCTTTGTCTCTGGACTGAAAGAGGCGGGGCTGTCGTTGGCCGCACGCGCGATTGGGGATTTTTCGCAAGACAAAGCAAAAGCGGCGGCGCGCGAGATGTTCGATAAGGCCGAGCCCCCGGACGCGGTTTTCGTCGCAAATGATCACATGGCGTTCGCGGTGATGGATGTGTTGCGCTTTGAGCTGGGCCTGTCGGTGCCGGGGGATGTCTCGGTTGTGGGCTATGATGACGTCCCGCTTGCGGCTTGGCCTGCTTATAATCTGACAACTGTGCGCCAGGCGGCCAATCGCATGGTGGCTGAAACGGTCGCGATGCTCATCGAGCAAATCGAGCAGAAAGACGCAATCCCGCGCAAAGTGACCATCGACGCGCCGCTTATGGTGCGGGGATCGGCGCGCGTGCCAAAAGGATGGAAAATATGAAGGGCTTTTCGAACCGCTGGGAAGATTTCCCAGATTACATCATTGGAATTACAAAGGAAATTTGGGAAGATCGCGGCATCGCCACATTGCATGAGTATTACGCGCCCGACATCCCAGTGCGCTCGCCTGCGTCGATGGTGGTGGGCAACCAAGGGGTGATTGCGGCGACGATGGCAACGCTGGCCGAGTTTCCTGATAGAACTCTGTTTGGTGAGGATGTGATTTGGTCGGGCAGCCCGGAGGAGGGCATGCTGAGCTCGCACCGGCTGCACTCGACCGCGACCCATGCCAACGCCGGGGTATATGGTGCGCCCACGGGCAAAAAGCTGAGTTACCGGATCATCGCTGATTGTCATGCAATTAACAATCAGATCAATGATGAGTGGCTTATTCGGGACCAAGGTGCAATTGTCAGACAATTGGGTTGGGATCCAAAAGACTATGCGCGCGATCTGATAAAAAATGAAGGTGGGCCAGAGGCTTGCGTCAAGCCCTTCACGCAAGAGTTGAACATTGAGGGCCCCTATAAAGGGCGCGGCAATGACAATGAATGGGGCGAGCGATACGCCGATCTGCTCACCCGGATTATGGGCGCGGATTTCGCGGTGATCCCAAAAGAGTATGATCGGGCGGTAAATCTGGAGCTGCCGGGCGGGGTTTCCGCGCTTTCCCATGACGGGGCAGATCAGTTTTGGATGGGGTTGCGCGCCTCTTTTCCAAATGCCGAGTTTAAGATCGAGCATCAGATTGGCCGCGATGATCCCATGATGCCGCCGCGCGCCGCGATCCGCTGGAGCCTGTGGGGCAAGCATGATGGATGGGGCGTCTTTGGAGCGCCCACCGGCGCGCAGGTCTATGTGATGGGAGCCTCGCACGCAGAATTTGGCCCCTGGGGCCTGCGCCGCGAATATACGCTATTTGATGAAACTGCGATCTGGAAACAGATCCTGCTGCATACAGGTTGAATTTAGGAGACCAAAATGACGTCTTTTGAGGACCGCATCGTTCGTTATGGGGAGCTGCGCCCCTGTAAAACTGCTTTTATCGACGCGCATACGCCGGGCAGTGATCAAAAGGAGAATTTCACCATCATTGGCGGCGGGGTCTCGGAATCGCCCGACCAACATGTGCATATTTCGATCCCGCATGGGTTCAATATTGGCGCGGCGGGCCAGCCTCCGAAATGTCGCAACAGCTTGCATGATCACCGCACAGCCGAGGCCTTCTTTGTGCTCTCAGGGCGTTGGCGGTTTTTCTGGGGCCGCTATGGCGATGCCGGTGAGATTGTGCTGGAAAAGGGCGATATCTTTAACATACCGACCGGCATTTTCCGCGGGTTTGAGAATATCGGCGATGATTATGGGATGATCATGGCGATTTTGGGCGGGGATGATGCCGGGGGCGGGGTCATGTGGGCACCGCAAGTGATCGAAGACGCCGCCGATCACGGGTTGGTGCTGGCCGAAACCGGTCGCCTCTATGATACCAAGAACCAAGAGCATCTGCCCGAAGGTGTCGCGCCAATGCCACTGATGAGCGATGCAGAACTTGCCAAACGCGGGGAGCCAACGACCGCTCAGGTGATCCCCAATTTCATCGCCCGTTATTGGGATCTTGTGGCTTATGCCGACAAGGCTCCGGTCAAGGTGATTGGCGACGATGGCGTGCTGCGCGACCGCCCCGGCTTTGAGGTGCATTTCATAACCCGTGCCTCTGCGTCGCCAACCATGCACAGTCATGACAAACCTTGCGTTTTGATGCCTGTCACCGGGCATTGGCGCGTTGATTGGCAGGGCGGCAGCACCGTTCTTGCGCCGGGTGATACGATGAGCGTGCCTGAGAACCTGGATCATTGCGCCTACCCGTCGATGACCGGGGATGCGGCGCTGTATCATATCGTTGGCACTGGCGATCCTGCGGGTCTCACATGGCGCCCGGATGATGCCTGATCCCGAGACGAGCCAAGCGGTCTACGAGGCCAATGCCGCCGCATATGATGCGCAACGATCGCGTGCCTTGTTTGAGGGGCGTTGGCTGGCGCGGTTTACCGCCTGTCTGCCATCAGCTGGGCATGTGCTGGATCTGGGTTGCGGCGCGGGCGAGCCGATTGCGCGCTGGTTTCTGGCCGAAGGCTTTCAGGTCACGGGCGTTGATTATGCGCAAGCGATGCTTGAAATTGCGCGCAGCCGGTGGCCGGATGGGGATTGGCGGTGCGCCGATATGCGGGTGCTGGAGCTGCCCGAGCGCTTTGACGGGATTGTGGCCTGGAACAGCTTTTTCCACCTGACCCCGGATGAGCAGCGCACCTGCCTGCCGCGTATGGCGGCGCATCTAAAGCCAGGCGGCTCGCTCTTGCTGACGGTTGGGCCCAGCCTTGGCGAGGCGATAGGCACGGTCGCCGGCCAAACAGTCTATCACGCCAGCCTCTCCCCGTCTGAATATGTGCAGATTTTAGAGCGGGCCGGGTTGCGCCTCACCGGGTTCTTGGCGGAAGATCCCGAATGCGCCAGCCATACGGTGCTGATGGCGCGTAACGATTTGTGATATGAGGGAACTATGAAGAGTGCCAAATTTGAACACCCTATCTGCGAGCGCTGAGCCATGGGTGATTTTACGACTGAGCTGATTATAGAGTTAGGCGATGGCGCGCTGCCGGGCGGTGAGGATGAGTTTGCCTTGCACCGGTTCTCCAAGGCCATCGCAGATGCGAGTGACAACGGGAAGATGTGGTTATTTCACGGCGATAGCTATGACCATTTAGTCCTGCTGCATCCGTTGATGGAGGCGATGGGAACACCGATCAAGCCCGTTGGGGATTTTTCAAAGAGCGAATTCGTTTTTGTTCCCAACGAGCTATGCGGGGTGCTCGCCTATGATTTGGCAGCTTTTGGGCCAAGGCTAGCACGCGATCCATCCCCCTGCCTTGATCTGTGTAGAGAGGAGGTCGAGAAGATGCGGGCCTTTATGCAAGGCGCATCCGAGTCCAAGAAGCATCCATTGCTCAAGCTATTTTCGGCCGTGACCATACCAAGCCCAGACGATCTCCACTGTCTTTGGCAGGCCGCCAGCCCCGAAGGGTATCACCCAGGTGACTATCCGCCCGAAACTCTGCCGGTGATTGAGGCGCATGGCTCGACCAGCCTGATCACGAACCTTCTGCAAAGCTTTGGCTATATCAAGGCCATGGCAGGCTATCTCGATCAGGCGCACAAGAACGATAGCGCTTTGCTGTGCATAATCTACTGATTTCAAAACGAGCCGACCCCTACCGAAAGGAACACCAATGACCATCCAAACAACCCATGTGGGGAGCCTGCCGCGCAGCCAAGAGGTGGTGGATTTCATCTTTGCCCGCGAGCGTGGGCAGGACTACGACCAGGCGCAGTTCGATGCGGCCATGACACGGGCGGTGGATGAAACGGTGGCAAAGCAGGTCAAAGCCGGCGTGGATATTGTGAGTGATGGGGAGACCTCGAAGATCTCTTATGCGACCTATGTTAAGGATCGCTATACCGGCTTTGATGGGGATAGCCCGCGCAATGCGCCTGCGGATCTTAAGCTCTTTCCCTCCTTTTTGCAGCGCTTGGCCAATGATGGCGGCACGCCCCAATATGCCCGCCCCATGTGTGTGGGAGAGGTAAAGTCAAAAGGGCAGGGCGAGCTGCAAAAGGATATCGACAATCTCAAAGCGGCCATGGCAGCGCATGGGGCCGCGCGCGGGTTTATGAATGCGGCCTCGCCTGGGGTGATCTCGCTATTCTTGCAAAATGATTTCTACCCGACGCGTGAGGCGTATTTGGCTGCGCTCGCAGAGGCGATGAAAGAAGAATATGAAACGATTGTCGCCTCTGGTCTGGATCTACAGCTCGATTGCCCGGATCTGGCGCTGTCTCGGCATATGCTGTTCACCGAGCTTTCGGATGAGGACTTCATCAAGGTCGCCGATAGCCATGTGGAGGCGCTGAACTATGCGCTCTCAGATGTGCCAGCGGAAAAAGTGCGCATCCATATCTGTTGGGGCAATTACGAGGGGCCGCATGTCTGCGATATTCCTATGGCGAAAATGTTCGACACGCTGATGTCTGCCAAGGCGCGTTATGTGCTGTTTGAAACCTCGAACCCGCGCCATGGCCATGAATGGAGCGTGTTTCGCGACCGCAAAGGTGATATTCCCGATGACAAGGTGCTTGTGCCCGGCGTTGTGGATACGACAACAAATTTTGTGGAGCATCCAGAGCTTGTGGCCCAGCGGATCGCCCGCTTTGTGGATATCGTGGGCGCTGAGCGGGTGATCGCGGGCTCTGATTGCGGCTTTGGCACCTTTGCGGGCTTTGGCGCGGTTGATCCAGAAATCGCCTATGCAAAACTTGGTGCCATGGCGGAAGGCGCGGCTTTGGTAGGTTGACCTGCGCTGAGTTTCACTTGTTTCTCGGGGATACAGACGGCGCGACGCACTTGCTCTATGGGCCTCAAGGCAATACCCTTGCGACCTAAGAATCGTTACACGCAATAGATCCCGGTTTTGGTATGATTATTGGTTTTTTACGTAGGTGCTTCGCGATGTTCACGCTTGCGGCTCCCGTGTCGGCGGTGGCAGGGAGCGAGGAGTGTATCGAATTCGCGGGGGCCTGTGTGACCCGAGATGACAGTTCGGTAAATTTTTACGCGGACGGCGAGGCGTTTGATTGGTCTCCCCTAGCGCAGATGCCGTGGCTAGAAACTGTAGTGATCGAAGGAGATGGAGGGGATCTACCACCGCTCGACCTTGCTTTGCTCGCAGAACATGACAAGCTCACTGAGCTTACAGTGATCAATGTTCCCCTCACGAACGCCGAGGTTCTTGCTTCTGTCCCTTTGAACGGCCTATCTCTTGAGAATACTGGGATTGCGGAGTTCACTTTTCTTGAGGCGCTGAGTGACCTTAGATGGCTTAAGTTGCAGAATGTGAAGGGATTCGAGCGGGTCGATCAGATACCCAAGGCGACGCTTTCACAATTGACCGACTTGCATCTCGAAGGAGAAGAGCTGAAGGATCTGCAAGGCTTATCACAGGCGCGCGCGCTGGGCACCCTATCTATCAAGCCTGGAACCTACGACCTTAGCGGTGTTGGGCCCTTGCCCGGCTTGGAAAGATTGACGGTCAGCAGCAGCGGGTTGCGTAGCTTGGATGGTTTTGTGCCAGGGCCGGGCCTGCGCTATGTATCCGCACTTAGATCCAGCCTAGAGGATATTTCTGCTCTCGCCCATGCTCCGAACCTTGAAAAATTGTCGATTTCGGGTACTCAAGTTTCTGATATCTCCGTTCTCGCTGCTGCGGAAAATCTCAAAACCCTTTCGGCTATGAACAGCCAGATCTATGATCTATCCCCCTTAGAGGGTAATGTAAGTATCGAAAACCTTTCGTTGAACGGTACCCGTGTCAGAGACGTGGCGCCCCTTGCAGGATGCCGCGCGCTGATCACGCTAAACCTGACCCGCACCAAGGTTGATGATTTTACCCCTTTGCTACCGCTTGTTGGGCATCTTCGCCTGACGGTTGAGGGCCGTAAGGTGCTTGAGGGATCCGAATTGATCCAGTTTATTGAGGAAAGCGGCGACCCAGCCGAATAAAGCTCAAAAATACCTCTGCAAAAGCCACTTGCACCGATTTCATCTAAGTAAGTTGGATTGGGTAATTGCGACACCGATGCATAGGAGTTTCCTGCACCGCACGCACCCCTCACGCAATCTTAACCAATCCCGCGTAGAACCGATCTCACGAAGCTTCTAAGACGCGCGCTGTCAATGTGGCTGGAGCATGGGCATGTGGAGCCCGGTTAAGCCTCTTTCGTCGCGATGGCGTGGATAGGAAATGATGAGCAACCAACGGTACTCCGCTATTGACACGCGGTGATCATCGATGTCTGACGGGCCCGTTCCCTGTCCGAACTCACTTTTCCCTTATATTGATGTGCAACTCCGGTGGGATTGGCCCAGGCGGGGCGTTTTGGCGTGGCTGGATGTTGCAGCGGGGCAAGGTTTTGAGACAAAGAATTGTGCTTAAGCGGCTTGCTTGGTGTTCATGGTTCTCCACCGGTGTAGAGTTTTCTGAAGACAGGATTTAGGTGCATTTGGGATAACTATCTCATAGGGGTATTCTCGCGCTTTATGAGAGGTTTTGCGCAATAGGCTAGGGTCTCAATATGATTTTTGACGTTTTTCGCCGGTTCTGCGCGCGTTTCGGGTGGGTCAGACCTGTGCCAGCACTCGCGAGCGAGGAAGACTGTATTCAGTTCGGGTGGCAATGTGTGACCCGAGATGACGTTTCAGCCTCCTTGGATTTTTCTGCGACGGACGAGGGGTTCGATTGGTCCCCCATTGCGCGGATGACGTGGCTAGAAACCTTAGTGATCAACGGGTATAGCATGAATTTGCCGCCGCCGCTTGACCTTGCCTTGCTCGCAGAATTTGACAAGCTCACCTATTTGGCCGTAAATCGCGTGCCTCTGGCGAATGTTCAGGAGCTTGCCTCTGTCCCTCTGAAAGAACTCTCCCTTGGGAGTACAGAGATTAAGGAGTTTGCTTTTCTTGAATCGCTGAGCGAACTGAGGCGTCTTTCGCTCAAGAAGATTAAGGGGCTTGAGCGGATCGACCAGATTCCCGGCGCAACGCTGTCAAAATTGACAGGTCTGGCTCTCAGCGGAGAGGCGCTGACGGATTTGCATGTTTTGTCACAAGCGCGCGCACTGGAAGAACTCAGGCTCAAGTCAGGAGCCGAAAATCTTAGCGGTGTTGGGGCTTTGCCGGCGTTGGAAATTCTGGAGGTGCGCGGCCACAATATGCGAAGCCTGGATGGGTTCGAGCCTGGACTTCGCTTGGATTTCGTAAGCTTGTTTGGTTGGGGGCTGGAAGATATTTCGGTGCTTGCCCATGCTCCAAACCTGGAAGTATTGTCGGCTGCAAATACCTCGATTTCGGATATTTCGGCACTTTCCAATGCGCGCAATCTCAAAACCCTCTCTGTTTCGGATCAGGTCGAAGATCTATCTCCGCTTGCAGGAAACATAAGCATCGAAAAACTTAGGGTGGGCATCCCTACCAGTGACTTGACCCCGCTTGCAGAATGTCGTGCCCTTCAGAACTTGAACATTTCCTACACGCAAGTCACAGATCTTTCGCCGCTTGCTGGGCTTGAAAACCTAACAAGATTGAATATCGCGGGTACAAAGATCACGGACCTAACCCCTCTTTTACCCTTGGCAGATCAGCTCTATTTGGAGATTGACGGAGATAAGATACTGAGCGGGCAAGAGCTGTTTCACTTCATCAAAGGTAACGGTCACGGGGCTCAATAAAGCGTCACACCTCCCCCATCAAAGCCGCGTCAAAGGGGTAGCTCGTCAGGTTTTCATAGCCATCTTCCGTGATCAGCACTTGGTCTTCCAGCTTGATGGAGAAATCGCCGCCCACTTCGCCCAGCAGCACCTCAACGCACAAGGTCATGCCCGGCTCTAGCGGGTAGTCAAAGGCACCGGGCACGGCCTTGTCGGGATAGGCCACCAGGGGCCATTCATCGCACAGCCCGACCCCATGCATCAAGCAGCCATATTTTTGCGCCTGGAATTTATCGGGTAGCTTATGGCAATTGGCGGTCAGCTCGGGTATGGTCACGCCGGGTTTGAGCATGTCCATATTGGTCTGGATATGTTCGACACCGATCTTCATAGCCTCAATCATATCTTGGCGCGGCTTTTCATCGCCAATCCACCAAGTGCGTGAAATATCAACACAAATCCCGTAGCTGCCGATCAAATCCGTATCAAAGGCGAGGATCTCGTTATTCTGGCAGATCCGAGGCCCGCATTCCTGGAACCAAGGGTTGGTGCGCGGCCCCGAGGCGAGCAGGCGGGTTTCGATCCACTCACCGCCCCGTTTGATGTTTTCGGCGTGCAGCACCGCCCAGACATCATCCTCTGAAATGCCGCCGCCGGGGATATGGGTGCGGGCGAACGCCTCCATCGCGCGGACCGCAGTTTCGCAAGAGTGAGAGGCGCAGCGCATGGCCAGGATTTCATCAGGGCCCTTTACGGCGCGAGATTTTTCGGTGACCTCCTCGCCCTCCATGATCTCAAAGCCCTGGGCCTCAAGCGCGCGCAGCCCGTGCAGCATGACCTTATCCACCGCAAGGCGCGTATTGCCGGGGGCGTGTTCTTGCAGCAAAATGCGCACTTCATTGGAAAACACATCCGCCGCCACGTCGATCTTATCGCCGCGATCAAAGTAAAACAGATCCGCACCAGAACGCACCTCGCGCACCAAAGGGTTAAAGGAGCTGAGGAAAGGAGAGTTCTTGTAATCCCACATCACCATATAGCCATCGGCGCACAGCAGCGTGGCCCGGAACGGGTTATGGGTGTTCCAAAGCTGCATATTGGTGCTGTCGGTCGCATAGCGAATATTGAGTGGGTCGAACATGAGCAGGCCAGCATAGCCACGATCCACGATATGCTGTGTCAGGCGCTGCCAGCGGAATTTGCGCATGCGCTCCAGATTTGGCAGGGTGAGGCCAGCGTCCTCCCATTCGCGAAAGGCCAGCTGTGTGGGGCCAATCTCGATCCGGTTGAGATCATTGGGCGTGCCATCCCCAAGCGTTGCGCCCCGGCTTGGGTCGATTTTGCGGATATCGCGATATGGCTGGTTCATAAGAGCTCCTCCGTTTGCCGATTAGTTTTGACGAAACGGGGGGTGGGTCAAGCTTGATTGCGACCTTCTCTTATGTCGGTTTTGCGTGGTGAAATTGCGCACCTGTCTATTGCAGCATTTCCAGCCTACGTCTGAGCGCGCCAAGCGATGTCTGGGCCAAAACTGGAAATTCTTTTATCCGCAGGCTTCACGGTGCTGGCGCAGATCGTACACGTTTGAGATGACGTTGTCCAAAGCCTCGCGCCTAGTTCCCACTTGTTCTTGCTGCGTTAAAAAGCGGGTGAGCAAGGTGGCATAAAAGTCCAGATCTTGCTTTGCATCGCAAAGTGTTTTCAACCGCTTTTCAAGCGCATCGGCCGGGGCTTTTTGTAAAGCTTCGAGAGGGGTGTGACAGAGGTTGAGGGTTGGAATGATGACATTCTCTAAAATCGTTGTCGCGATGGCTGTTTGGGCATCCTCAAAAGAGGAGGGCGCTTTGCCCGGTGCAAAAAGGCGGCTGAGCGCACCGATTGCCTCTTTGAAAATGATCATAAGGCTCATCAGCCCGCTCTTGGTTTTCGTTGCGCAGATATTGATATTGCGTAGCATGAGCCCTGGCAGGTTAATCGCGAATAGCCGGTCAATGGCGATGGTGCGATGGGTTGCCTCTTCGATATAGGGCTTAATCGCCTCCCAAATACTGGGATGAAGGCATCGAGACGCATTTTTTTCTTTCTCGATATTGATGCGATCTGTGAAGCTTGGCGATTTGCAAGAAACGGATTTTACATCCCAGTCGGTGTTCACGTCCCCCGATCGTGTCATCCAGATCGTCACCTTTGAAAACGCGCGCGATGGTGAGGGCTGGGCCTGAGATGTGTGAGGTAACATTTATTCTCCTCGAGGGTTATTCTTTTTTCTGCTCACAAAACAACTAAGGGTTGTGTGGTTAATGTGCGGTTTACACGGGGGGTAATTCAAACAATTTGCTTTGAATTGTAGCGATCCCGGCTTCCCATATTGGTATTGCGAAAAAATGGTTTCTAATTGGTTAATCCTAACATAAAATTATGATAAATTACCGTAGGGTTACGATGCACGCGTTTCAGAGCTTTTTGCCAGATGATATGGTCGATCCGCGACCTCTACCGGGGGTGCAGCCGGTGGTTGGCCCTTGGCTGAGCATTGATGAGGCCTATGGCGGGCAAATGGCGCGGCGTGAGGCGTTGTTGCAGGGGCATTTGCCGGATGTGCATGTGATGCCCGAACATGCGCTTAAACCCTGCCAAGAGCTGCTGCATGAGGTTTTAGGCCTGTTGCCGGATTTGGGGTTCAGACATGGCGGCTCAGGTGTTCTTTGCCCCGATCAGCGGTTAGTGGAACTGGATTGGGAACGGCCTCTGGTCACGCTCGGGCGGCTGGTGCAATGTGATTTTTGCCTGCTGAACAAGGCGGGGGATGAGCATGTGTTGGAGGCGGCGGTGCTGTGTTTTCCAGCCTCTTGGCGTTTGTCGGAAAAGATCGGCAGGCCGTTGGTCGCGATCCATGAGGATATCGCGGAATATACGGGCTCCATCGCCGCGCGCACCCAGCGGCTTTTTGATGGGGTGCAGGAGGGGCGGCCGCTGTGGCGGTGCAACCAGTTGCTTTATATGGACCCAGAGCTTTACCAGCCGCGTTCTGCTGAGGCACCTCGACGGGTGCGCCCGGATATGCAAGAGGCGGGGTATTTGCGTGCAGAGCGGCAAGTGATTATGCGCCTGCCCAAGAGCAAATGGGTTGTTTTCGCCATTCACACCTATGTTGTCAGCCTAGAGTGAAAACAGATCAAGTTGAATCATCCTGTGCCGGTATTCGCGTTCGAGCGCAGCGAGAGGCAGCGAAGACTGGCTCAGCAGGATCGTTTTCTACTCTAAGCGACCGAAGCGCTCGGCTGCGCTGAGATCTGAGGTTCGGCCTCTGCGGGTTCGAGTTCGGGCGCATCTTTGGTAAAGAGCCGCCGCACCCGCTTTTCGATCAGATCGGTAAAGATCCCCGCACGTTTTGGCTTTTCTGGTGCGCCATGGGGTTTGTGAACTGGGGTTTGCCGTGTCTTCACCATCCCCTCAGTGGAAATGCGGCGCGGGGGCGTTGCGGCGAAAATATCGCGAAAGATCTCCACATCAATCATGCAATTGCGATCACACCAGCGCATGGCTTCGGGCTCAAAAATTGTGAGGCAAGGCAGCAGGAGCTGGACAAGCAGCCTTTTGCCCTCCGCCATTGTTGCGCCGTCCGTGCGAGGCGTCATAACCCAGCCGATTTCACTGTCTGAAATGCGCTCTAGCGCCAGTTCATAATCGGGCAGGGCGAGCCGCGCGACCCCGTCCTCATCCAGACCATAATGGGCGGGCGGCGTGTTTTGGTTTCGAAGCAATGCAGCGACAATGACCATGATAGAAGAGAGATCAAAGCAGCGTTTTGCCGGATTTATGAAGCTGGAAAATATCGTCCAGCTATTTTGTCTTTTAGGTATTTCAAAGGCTTGCTCGGACATCATTGCATCCCTCAGATAGGACGCCCCCTAAAGGCTATAAATAAGAACCTTATGGTGAATAAATGGCCCAGGAATTGGCGGCGTTTGAGGCCGAAATGCGGCGCGGGTGTGGCATGCCGCTTGCATTTGAGACAAGCTATTTTCAGTTGAAAAACCGCTTTAGACCACGCGATAGCAGGCCCTGAGATTTGACAGGGAACCGGGTGATTTGACACTGGCCCCATTGCGCGATGTGCGTGTGCTCCATTCGGCGCTGGTGCCTTTGTGAAACACGATGAAATCAAGCACAAGGGGGGGCACATCTGGTTGGTTATGGGCGATAATCTCGTCGATCAACTCCCCCTCGGGCACCATAAGAACCCCGTTTTCGGATTGGGCCACCGCTTTGCCCGCGCGCCGCAGCTCAAGTGTGAACTCGGCCGGGTGGGTGAGCTTGGTGATAAGATCTGCCTCAAGCTTAATTGCAAAGGCAAACCCGGTGGTCTGAGATATCTGCCCCGTTTCATGGATCATCTCAATCGGGAAAATTTCTTCGTAAGCGGCGCAAAGACGTTCATTCAATGCGGTATCGCCGGGTTTGGCAAAGGCCCAGACCAGCCCGCGCACCCCGCATGACGGGCGCTCCCACGCATCCAACTCGCGCAGCGCGCCATCGCGAACCTGGGGAAAGGCATTGCCAAAATCATCACCGCACAGCACGCCGCCCGGTTTGAGCTGCTTCATAAAGCGCTGCATGTTCAGCGAGAAGACGGGCTCTGAATGTGTGGCATCTTCAAAGAACATATCAAGCGGGCCATCATAGTCGAGCGCATCGGGCGCGTATCCTTGAACCGGCACGATATTGTCGAGCTCATGGGTATAGGCGCGATAGGCATGCAAGGACAGCTTGGGCGGGAAGGGGGCTTGCACGCGCACCCATTTATCCATCCAAGCCTCATGCTGCCAAGGGTCGATGGAATAAAGCGTTGCCTGCGGCGCATTGGCGGCCAGCACATAAGAGCTTGCCCCGTAAAGCGCGCCAGCTTCCGCAATCACCGCCCCCTCGGGCAAGGTCTTTGCAATCATGCCCATAAATACCAGCCCATCGGGGCTCATGGTGTTTGGGATACTGGTGTCGATTTTAATGTCGTATTTCTGTGCAAACCGATTAAGCTCGTAACCCAATTTCATGATGCAACTTTCTTATGAGCCGGGAGCGTTTGCTGGGGCCGCTCTTGAGTGATCTGTCCCAGAGTCATATCCGTGCGCAGGCCAGAATGGGGTAGGTTGCGCAGGTGGAACCCGGAAAACTGAACTTTCACATCCAGCACGGTGCCGGCGTTTTCAAAGAGTTTGCCGGGCAGAGCAATTCCAAAGCCCAGGCCTGTGATGTGACGCGCTGTGCCCGGTGCGCTGCGGCGTGAAAAGGCCACGGTTTCAAGCGATTTCCACGGGCGCGACGGGGTGTGCAGGCATAAAAACGCATCATCCGCATAGACCACCAGTGGCACGGCGTAGTTCATCTGATAACAATCAAACACCCAGCCCTCAAGGGTCCCGGCCTGAATGCGCTGCCCAATGCCGCGATAGCGCTTTGATGGGTTGCCCATCATTTGTATCTCTTGCAGCACGCGCTTTGCCGGTTTGCTTGCGCTATCCGCCGCGGCCTCTAGCGCGATTGTCACCACCCCATTGCCCGTGACCAGGCTATGCCCGGCGCCCTTTGGCAAGCGACGGCGAAACACATTGGCATTGAGCGAAGCGGTATCGCGCTGTAGCTTATCCGAGAGGTCCTGCATCGAAATCCGATGCACCACATTATCCCAATCCCGGCGGATTACGATTTCGATGTCAAGATCTCCCGCGATTTCCCATGCTTCTTCTTTGACTTGGAAAATCAGTTCATCGCCTTTGATGTCGAAAATGCTCACCCAGCGTTCCAGCTCGGCAAGCCGCTGCCATGGGCGGAACCGGCTGTATTTCCGGGCCAAGATCCCGTGCACCTCATGCCCGCTATTGGCATAGGGCCACACATGCGCCAAGGCGGAGAGGTTGAAATTCTGGGATTGGTAATCGAAAAGGTGCTGACCTTGCGCTTGGCCTAGGGACGAGGTTTCATAGCCGCCCGATTTAGACTTATAGTCTTTGGCAAAGAGGCGGAAATTATCGGTCACCCGCATCAGCCCATGGCGCACAAAATCGGTGCTATCTTTGAAGCGATGCGACCAGGGGCCGATAAAGTTGGGGTCTTCTTTCAGAACTTCGCTATAGCGCTGGTAATCTTTGTTCTGATCCGTATCGAGCCGCCGATCCCCGCGCGAGGTTTCCTCGGACACCACATCCTTGAAAAAGGACATGAATTTGAAATGCATCAAAACGCCCGTGAGCTGAGAGAGGGGCAGATCGCTATGCGCATGGGTCGAGTAGATATAGCGCGTATCATCATCCCATTTCAGCAGCGGAACCTTGCGCATGGAGGGCCCGCGTTTTTCTGGATGGGCCTCCCAAAATACCCGCCAGCGCGGCCCGCCGGACATGCCCAGATAGGGGGGCAAGTTGCTCATGTGCAGGCGGTAAGTTTCGGTCTCAAAATAGGGGCAGACATCTTGGAATGGCTCTGGCGGGGTATAGGCCGTTTGAGAAATCGGCTTGTCCGAATACATATCAAGGAAGGTGCAAAAGAGCCCGCGTGTGCCCTCATCCTCAAGATAGCTGCAAAATTGCGGCAGATCGAACTGCTCCCAGCCCGGATAGACCAGGATCTCATCCGCATCGACGGTCAAGCACCAATGGCCGCGCCCATAGTGATAAGCCAGCTCTTGCGTCCAATCCCGGCTCGACCCGCTGCCTCCGTAGCTGCCCGTTGTGTGGAAATAGGCCACATCCTCAGCCGCCTTCAAAAGAGCATCAGAGCCATCGGTGGAGCCATTGTCGATCACAAAGAACTTCTTGACCCCGCGCGATCGGTAAAACTCTAGAAAGTAAGGGATGCGCATGGCCTCATTGCGCAAACAGGTAAAGGCGAGGATATCGCTCTCTCCTATCTCTATGTCCGGCTTGTCAAAATATTCGGTATAGCTTGTAGGGTGTTGCATGTGAGGGGGCACCCGCAATAAGTGAAATAATATCTATCTATGCGTGTTTTCGCGAAAGCGCAACAACCAAATATTAACCCTGTTCAAGCGGGTGCGCCGGTTGTGTTTGATATCTGGCTCCTGCTCCAAGACGTGCCGCCGCCTGTTTTCGCATGCCCTCCATCAACTTATCGCGAAACTGGTGCCTACTTTTCCGCTCGGTAGCGTTATGGCTATCTGAGCTTTGAAAGCAAGGAAGTCAGGAGCTCAAAGAAACTATCTGCATCCGCATTTAGGGCAACGTCGGTGTGGCAGCCTTGTCCCGCGATGTTCCAAATATCATGCACGGTGCGCCCAAAGCTCAGCCCGGTATTAGTCTCCACATCGACCCTCATCCGCCGCGTCTCAAAAATTTCGGGCATTATGAGCCAAGCGATCGTACAAGGATCGTGCAGGGCGGACCCGTCGAAACCGTAGCGCGCGCGATAGACCTTTTCAAAGAAGACCGACATATCGGCAAAGACCCGGCCCGCATCGTTTCCAAGATCACGCATTGACTGCACACGCTTTGGTGTCGCGATCACTTGATGCGTGACGTTCAAGCCGAACATCGTTTTGGGGATGTCAGCCTCAAGAATGATCTGAGCCGCATGTGGATCGCACAGCATGTTAAATTCCGCGGCAGGGCTATCATTGCCATAATCGGTTGATCCGCCCATAAAAACAATACGTTCGATTTTGGAAACCACATCAGGCGCAAGGCGCAGCATCATGGCTAGATTGGTTAGCGGTCCAGAGGCAACAAGGGTCACCTTGCAAGAAGACGAGCGAAGCGTATTGATCAAGAATGACACCGCATCTTGTTCCTGCGGCTTGCTGGTAGGCTGCCTGATTTCAGGGGCCTCAAGACCGCTCGCACCGTGATATTCAGAAGCATCGACGAGAGCGCCCAAAAGAGCGCGGTCAACGCCTGGATAGACAGGAATTTTTGCCCCCAGCCAGTCAAGAATTCTAAGCGCATTATTGGTGGTATGGGACAGGCCGACATTCCCATAGGTCGTTGTAATACCGATAATATCTAGCTCGTTACACGCAACGGCCATGGCAATCGAAAAAGCATCGTCAATACCTGGATCGCAGTCCAATATTATCTTCATGCTCGAAATATCCCCTCTTTACCTTAGTTTATTGCATCCATCACAGGACAAATATATGAGCGGGCGTGAGGGCTCTTCTTGGCTTTTGGGAATGCCTTCGTAAGCCGGTTATGCGCTTGCTCTAATGATGCCCCAAGACCCGGCTCACCACTGGGACCAGGGCGAGGCCCGCGATCAGGCCGATGATGCCATCCAGGGACGCGGTGACAAACCATTTCACGAAACCTTGCGCGGTGCCAATGGTGCCCGCAGCGCTATAGGCTAGGGCTTTGATGGTCTCATAGGGCCAAGCCCACCAATGCATGACCTCAAGCCCATGCACCAAGATTGAGCCGCCAACCCAGATCATGGCAAAGGTGCCAACGGTGCTCAGCAATTTCAAAAACCCTGGCATGCCGGTGACCAAAGCGCGCCCGATAGATTTGGGCAGGCTGCCCTCGCGCTGGGTCATGGCAAGGCCCACATCATCCATTTTCACGATCAGCGCCACCGCGCCATAAACCGCCGCCGTGATCACCAAACCCGCAATGCCCAATGACATGGCCGTAAAGCCCAGCCCAGCCTCGGGCAGCTCATTGAGGATGATCGTCATGATCTCGGCGGAGAGGATGAAATCGGTCTTGATCGCGCCTTTCACCCGCGCCTCTTCCAGGTGCAACGGATCGCCGACAATGGCCTCTTCCTCTTTATGGCTGGCAGGGGGGTTGATCCAATGCAGCACCTTTTCCGCCCCCTCAAAGCACAGGTAAAGCCCGCCGCACATGAGCAAAGGCATAATGATCCACGGCGCAAAGGTATTGAGCAGCATCAGCCCCGGCAGCAAGATCACCAGCTTGTTGAAAATACTGCCCTTAGTGATTTTCCAGATAATCGGCAGCTCGCGCGCAGGGGCAAGGCCGGTCACATATTTCGGGGTCACAGCCGCATCGTCAATGACAACCCCAGCCGCTTTGGAGGAGGCCTTCATCGCTTGGGCGGTCACATCATCCACAGAGGCTGCCGCCACTTTGGCGATTCCCGCCACATCATCCAAAAGTGCTAATAACCCGCTCATCCCGGTTCCTTCGCTCGCTCAGATTGCATGCGCCGAGAATAGGGGGCGCGTCGCTTATCTTGTTAGCGCCGCCGTTAGCGCAATCCAGGGAGGCATTCAACTTGTTACCGCTATCATATTGAGCGCGCATGCAATTATGGTTCCGCGCGCGATCACATGCGGCTATAGAGCCAGCCAAATGCCGGTGGCAGGAACAAGGGGTTTGATATGACGATCAAAGTTGGGATTAATGGATTTGGGCGCATTGGGCGCTGCACGCTGGCACATATTGCTGGCTCTGGGCGCAATGATATTGAAGTGGTGAAGATCAACGCGACCGCGCCGCTTGCCACTGCTGCGCATCTGATGCGTTATGATTCTGTGCATGGTCGCTATCCCGGCGATATCACCCATGGAGAGGATTGGCTGGATATGGGGCGCGGGCCTATGGGCGTGATGTCCTCGCGCGATCTGGGTGAGCTGGATTGGGAAGGCGTTGACGTTGTGCTGGAATGCACCGGCGCGTTCAATGATGGTGAAAAAGCCAAAACCCATTTAGAGCGCGGCGCGGGTAAGGTTCTGATTTCCGCCCCGGCCAAGAATGTCGATAAAACCATTGTGTTTGGTGCCAATGAAGAGGGGCTGACCGCTGCCGATAAGATGGTCTCCAACGGCTCCTGCACCACCAACTGCCTTGCCCCGCTTGCCAAGGTTTTGGATGCAAGTGTGGGGATTGAGCGCGGAATTATGACAACCATCCATGCGTATACCGGCGATCAGTCCACCCATGACACCCGGCACAAGGATCTTTACCGCGCCCGCGCTGCCGCCATGTCGATGATCCCGACCTCTACCGGCGCGGCCAAAGCTTTGGGCGAAGTGCTGCCAAATCTCAAGGGCAAGCTGGACGGCTCCGCGATCCGGGTGCCAACGCCAAATGTCTCAGCGGTGGATCTGACCTTTGAGGCAAGCCGCGATGTGACCGTGCAAGAGGTGAATGCGGCTGTGGAAGCGGCCTCCAAAACCGAACTGGGCCGGGTTCTGGCCTATGACCCTGAGCCAAAAGTGAGCATCGACTTTAACCATACCGAGCATTCCTCGATCTTTGCCCCGGCCCAAACCAAGGTGATTGGCGGGCGCACAGTACGGGTTCTGGCCTGGTATGATAACGAGTGGGGCTTTTCCGTACGCATGGCCGATGTGGCCGTTGCCATGGGCGCGCTCGTCTAGGGCCTTGCACGTATAAGGTGAAATGCGATAGGCCCTGCTCAGATCCTGAGCGGGGCCTTTTTCATGACCAACGCAATTTCGATCACTTTGGCCGTGCTGATCGTGCTGGGGCTTGCGGGCGACATCGCGTTGAATAATGGCTCCGCAAGCCTGTTTCTGTCACGCAAGCTGATGGATTTGCTCGAATGGCTCGCCTTTTGGCGGTAGAGTAGAAAACGATCACATTGAACCAGTCTTCGCTGCCTCTCGCTTCGCTCGAACGCGAATACAGGCACGCATGATCCAACTAGATCTGTTTTCACTCTAGGTGATGCTTTTTGTTGACCTCGTCTTTACTTTGTGATGTTGGCGCTAACTATACAGGCACCGCATCCAGAAGGGCAAAAGGCTATGGCAACGAGACTTGCAATCAATGGATTTGGCCGCATCGGCCGTAATGTTCTGCGGGCGTTGATTGAGAGCGGGCGGGATGATGTGCAAATCGTTGCGGTGAATGATCTCTCTGCGCCTCATGTCAATGCGCATCTGCTTGAATTTGACTCTGTGCATGGGCGTCTGGCCCGCCGCGTGGCGCTTGACGGGGATATCCTGGACGTTGGCACCGGTCCCATTCGCCTAAGCGCCGAGCGTGATCCGGCGGCTCTGCCCTGGTCGGATGTGGATATTGTGTTGGAATGCACAGGGGTTTTCCGCAGCGTTCAGGCCGTGCAGCCGCATCTTAAAAATGGCGCGAAAAAAGTGCTGATTTCTGCGCCGGCCTCGGGTGAGCCCAAGCCAAAGACCATTGTTTATGGGGTGAATGAGGGCATGCTGAGCGCCGAGGATAACGTGGTCTCCAACGCCTCTTGCACCACCAACTGCCTTGCGCCCGTCGCCAAGGTGCTGAGCGAGAGCTTTGGCATTCAGCGCGCCATGATGACCACGGTGCATGCCTATACCGGGGACCAGCCCACCCATGACCGGGCGCATTCCGATCTGAACCGCGCGCGGGCCGGGGCGCTTTCGATGATCCCAACCTCAACGGGCGCGGCAGAGGCGGTGGGGCTGGTTCTGCCCGAACTGGCCGGAAAGCTCACAGGTCAGGCCATTCGGGTGCCCACGCCTAATGTGTCTTGTGTCGATTTGCTGGCAGAGCTTGCGCGCGATGTGAGTGTTGAGGAGGTGAACAAGGCGATCAAAACCGCCGCAGATGGGCCGCTAAAAGGCATTCTGGGCACAGAGCATCGTCCCACGGTCAGCATTGATTTCAACCATGATCCCCATTCCAGCATTGTCGCCTTGGATCAAACCAAACTGCTGGGTGGCAATATGGTGCGGATGATGGCGTGGTATGACAATGAATGGGGCTTTTCCAACCGGATGCTGGATACGGCGGCACTGATGGGCAAGCTACTCGCCTAGCAGGCGGGCTTTGTGCAGGGCGATGGCTTCCTCAATATCCTCATAGAAGGTGAGCGTTCCATCCTCCAAAACCGCTGCCATATCACACAGGCGGCGGATCATGCCCATGCCGTGGCTCACCACAATGGCCCCGCTATTTTCAAGCCGATCAAGCAGCAGATCAGAGCTTTTTTGCCGAAAGGCCGCATCGCCCACCGACGTCACTTCGTCGATCAGATAGGTGTCAAAATGCAGCCCCATGGACACGCCAAAGGCCAGGCGCGAGCGCATGCCTGACGAGTAGGTTTTGAAGGGCTGGTGATAATGATGGCCCAGCTCGGCAAAATCGCGCACGAACTCGATCAGCTCTTCGGTTTCCACCCCGTAAACCCGTGCCAGAAAGCGGGTGTTTTGCGCGCCGGTGAGATCGCCATGAAAAGAGCCCGCAAAACCCACCGGCCAAGAGATCGTGCCATGTCGCCGCACATAGCCGCGATCTGGGTTCATAGTGCCTGCGATAATGCGCAACAGGGTGGATTTGCCCGCTCCGTTGCGCCCGATCAGCGCGATGGATCTATTGGCCGGAAAGATCGCGTTGAGCTCATGCGCCAGAACTTTGCGCTTCTTGCCCGTGCCAAAGCTTTTGGACAGATTGACCAGCTCGATGCTCATCGCACTTACCGGCGGTCCCGAACCGAGTAATAGATCAGCGCGACGATCGCCCAGATCAAGGAGATGAACAGCGCGACCAGCCCAAGGAGCATCGCACGTTGTGGGAATTCGGCGCTTTGCGGGCGGGTGGGGCTGAGATAGGCAGCCAGATATCGGCTTTGCTGCTGCGCCTCTCTCAGAGCCGTGTCGTAAGCTTGCTGTGCGGCTAGATAGTTGGTGAGGGCAAATTCGGAATCCACGCTGAGTTCTTCGAACCGGCCGAGCAGGGTGGCAAAGGTTTCGTCCGTATCATCGCCCAGGCCGAATTTCTTGCGCTCTGCATCAATGCGCCGCTGAATGATCTCAACCCGGCGGCGCAGGTTTTCCACGCGGGGATCGGTGTCATTGGTGTTTTCTTTGAGCAGGTCGAGCTCGATCAGCGTCTCGGCTTGCTGCGCCTGAAGGGAGGAGAGCAGTGACATTTGCCCCTGCACATCTGCTGTGGGGTCTACGATTTCGTTTTGCGCGCGAAACATGGTCAATTCGCGCCGCGCGCCCTTGAGACGTGCGAGCGAGACATCCAGCTCTTCGCGGGCATAGCGGGTGGTATCCTCGCGGGCGATGGCGGAGAGGCGGTTAATCATCACGCTGGATTGGGCTAGGATCTCTTGCGCAATCGCCACACTGTCCTCTGCGGAAAAGGCCAGCACGCGCAGCTCAATCAGCCCGGTGCCGCTATCATAATAGACCGCCACCATACGACGCCAATATTTCAGCAAATCCTCAACCGGGTTCTTAGGGTCAAAGGCAAACACTGGATCCGTCTCAAGATGCCGCGAATAGAGGGTTCGCAGATCAAGGTTTGCATCCACAAGTTCCACCATTTCTTGGCTTTGAATGAACTCATAGAGAATATCCGTGTCGGTTGTGGTATTGGTTTGCAGCGAGCCAATCCCGTTCAGAAAATCTACCGGCGCGGACTTGTCTTGCACGCGCACCGAAAACCCAACGCGCGAGGCATATTGATCCGCGGCCCTCTCATAAAGATACCACCCGCTGGCAAAGATCGGCGCGAGCACCACCAAGAAAAAGCTGAAGAGCAGGCCAAAATGCCGCTTTTTTGGGCGAGCTCGACGCACGGGTTTGGCTTGGCGCGGGCGCGGCGCTTTTACTGGCGCTTTTCCCAGGACTTTTTCCGGGGCAGGCTTTTCGCCCTCATCGGGGGATGTGTTCGTCACGATATCTGCTCACGCCTTTAGGTTGCAGCTTTTCATTTGGTCCTTATTGCGCCAGATTACGGCCAAGTTACAAGAACAACCTGAGTTTTTCGCGCTATGGATGAGCACAGCAGCACAGATATCGGATGGCTAAAGAAAAGCCTGCGCTCCATTTCTGCGCTTTTATTGCGGGAAATGGCAACGACCTATGGCCGCTCTCCGGGGGGGTATCTTTGGGCGGTGCTTGAACCTGCAGCGGGCATTGCGCTGCTGACTTTTGTGTTTTCGCTGGCTTTCCGCTCGCCCCCCATTGGGGATAATTTCCCGATGTTCTATGCGACCGGCATTCTGCCCTACACCATCTATGTGCAGCTCAATGTTAAGCTCATGGCCTCGATCTGGTTTTCCAAGCCGCTGCTGCAATATCCTGCCGTCAGCTATATCGACGCGATCCTTAGCCGTCTCATCCTAACCATCATGACCCAGATTTTGGTGTTTTATATCGTGATCTCGGTGATTATCGCGCTGTACGATCCGCAAGTCACCATCCGCGCTGAGATGATTGCCCTGTCGCTGTCCATGGCCTTTGTGATTGGCGCCGGTGTGGGGATATTGAACTGCTTGCTCTATTCCGTTGCGCCCGTCTGGCAGCGGATTTGGAATATTTTGCATAAGCCGATGTTCATCATCTCTGGGATTTTCTTTGTCTTTGAGTCGATCCCCGAGCCCTACCGATCAATCCTGTGGTGGAACCCGCTGATCCATATCATTGGGCTGATGCGTCATGCTTTCTTTCCGACCTATGATGCCTCTTATGTGTCTGTGACCTATGTGTTTGCCTTTGGGTTGATTTGCATGGTTGTGGGGTTGTTCTTTTTGCGGCGCTGGCACAAAGACTTTCTGTATCTGTAATAGCCGATTGCACCCCCAATGAGTTATAAATTCGCCTCCCAAGATCTGCTGGCTGTGCCCGGCAAAATGGCACTGGACGAGATGGCTTTTCTCGCCGCGCTTGCCCGGCGCGTGCCAAAGGGGGGGCGCATTGTGGAGGTGGGTTGCTTTTATGGCCGCTCCACCAATGCGATGGCGCGGGCAAATCCGGGCGCGTGCATCACCTCGATTGACACATTCGAAGATGTGGAATGGACACGGCGCTATCAACGGCGGTTCAAAGATGTGCCGGTATTTTCACAATCCGCCTTTGAGCATTACACCGCAGATTTGCCCAATGTGGAGGCGATTGCAGGCTTTTCCCCGGATGTGGTGCAGGATTGGTCTGAGCCGGTTGATATGTATTTTGAGGATGCGATCCACGGCAATCCGGGCCTCAAGCATAACTTGGATTTCTGGTTTGATAAGGTGAAGCCGGGCGGCATTGTGTGCGGCCATGATTACGCGCATCGTTTTTGTGATATCAAATCAGAGATTGATGGCTGGGCGAAGCTATGGGGGACACAGGTGCGTATTGTTGGCTCGCTTTGGGCTATGCGCAAACCTATCCCCGGCGAAGATCCAGCGCTGAGCTGGGCGGGGCTGTCCCCTGTCCTCACCCATCAGCCAACTGTGATCGTGAACGGGATGGCGCGCAAATCCGGGCCGTTTCGCGCGCAAAGCGACTATTGGGCGGGTCCGCTCTTGGACAAAGATCCGCTGCACTGGATCATGCTACGCCCGCAAGATCCAAGCTATGATTTGCAGCTTGAATATCGGCTGGGGCACCCGATCCATGGGACCTGCGATTGGGTTCCGATGGGGCAAAAAGCACGGCTTTTGCAGGATCAAAGAGATCAGCCCTTTACCCGGCTGGCTATTCGCTTGCGCCCCGGCTCCGATGTGAAGGGGCGCATACTCGCCTATCGCGTGGCGGCGCGCGGGCGATATAGCGAAACGGGGATTTCAGGCTGGGCCATGAACGGAGACTGGGCGCGGCTGCCTTTCGAAAAGGCTCCGATCTGCGCGATCACCGTGTCTTTACTGGATGCTGCGCCCGTGACCATAAACGACACATTGCCCCTCAGCTGGAGCCATCGTGTGCAAAAACACCTCATGAGCCCTGGAAAACATGCCCTAAAGCGCTCGATCTTCAGAAATATTTTGCGTTAGTAACCTTCTATCGATACATGATGGGTATCTTGAAGAGAGTTATTTATATTCCTTTAGGCAATAAACGGTAGCAATCTATGGTCCTTTCTCATTTTGTTGCAGTAAATTGTCATCCGTTTCACCCTTTGGACGATATCCGCGCTGGCTTGCATAGCCTGGCAAAAGCGATTGGTGTGTTCCGCCAGCGCTGCGGTGATATCATCCAGGTTCGCGTTTTCTGGCATAGTGACAAGAAAGCGCCCGAGGATATTTTGGACGATGTGATGTCTTTTGGCTTTGACGTCACCCATTGGCCGCATCAGAGCAATGGCCAAAACCTGAACCGGCAGATTGAGTTTGCGTTAGAGCATAAGTTCGATACGTTCTTCCGCGTCGATGCGGATGATACGGTTACGGCCCAACGCTTTATCCGGCAGGCAGAGGCGCTAGAGAGCGGGGCCTGCGATATATGCGGCGCGGGCTTGCGCTATAAGCCGGATGATGGCGCGCCTTTTGTTCTCTTGCCCAAAGCCCATCCTGGCCCGCGCGATTATCTGGAAAATAAATTCCTGCTGCACCCCTCCATGGCGATGCGCCTCTCTGCGATTGAGGCGGCCGGGCTGCGCTATTGGACCAACCGAATCGAAGATAAAGCCCTGCTCTTGCAAGCCTATAAAAAGGGGCTGCGCATCATGAACTTGCCTGTGGTTGCAGGCGGGTATAATGTCACGCGCGCCTCACGGGGGAAATTTGTGCAAAAATGGCTCGGCTTTAAGCTCAATCTACGATTTCTAAGCGCGGCAAAAGCGTTCCATTTGATGCCCTATGCCTGCACGCTGTTCTTGTTCCATGTGCTCTTGGGCTCGCACCGCATGCGCGCATTGCGCCACCTGATACAGCGCCGCAAAACCGCCCTGCTGCGCTCAACCGACACGGCGACCGGTCTCTGAGGCCATATTCCGCATTCTTAACGATAATTTTCGGCTTTTTCTCTGCTTAGCAATACATTAGAGAGCATCCAAAGCTAAACAGGACATTGCATTCATGAAAATCGCAGTACTTGGCGGAGACGGGTTTTGTGGATGGCCCTCCGCACTTCATCTCGCCTCCGAGGGGCATTCCGTAACCATTATTGATAACCTCTCTCGCCGCGCGATTGGTGAGAAAATTTCCGCCCCCTCCCTAACCCCGATCAGCACCATAAGCGAGCGCGTGCAAGCCGCTCAAAAAATTGGGGAAATGGCGTTTGCCTACTGCGATATTGCGACCGATCCGGGCCGTTTCAAAGACATATTGGCCGAGCTGAAACCCGATGTGGTTGTGCATTTTGCCGAGCAGCGCTCTGCCCCTTATTCCATGCTTGGCGATCTAGAGCGGCGCTACACAATCGACAACAATGTGAGCGGCACCAATAACCTATTTTCGATTCTCGTTGAGCTGAACCAGCGCCCGCAAATCGTGCATTTGGGCACGATGGGGGTCTATGGCTATAATGACGATTTCGGCGAAATCCCCGAGGGCTATCTTGACGTTACGGTGAAATCCACTGGCAAGGATGTCTCTATCGTTTATCCTGGCTTTCCCGGTTCCATCTATCATTTGACCAAGGTGCTCGATCACCAGATGATGCAGTTTTACGCGAAAAACTGGGGCTTCCAGATCACCGATTTGCACCAGGGCATTGTCTGGGGCACGGAAACGGCGTTGACACGCACCGACCCTGCTTTGATGAACCGGTTTGATTATGATGGCGAATATGGCACCGTTCTGAACCGCATGCTCAGCCAGGGGCAGGTGGGCTTTCCCTTGACAGTCTATGGCACCGGCGGGCAATCTCGTGCCTTCATCCATATTGAGGACACCGCGCGCTGCATCGCGCTGGCTTGCGCCAATCCGCCAGAGGCCGGCACCCGCCCACAAGTCTTTAACCAGGTTGCCGAGGTTCATACCGTGCGCGATCTGGCCGAGATGATTTCCGCCAAGACGGGAACAGAGATCGGGTATCTGGACAATCCGCGCAAAGAGCTTGCCGAAAATAAGCTGATTGTGTCGAACCAAGGGCTGCGCTCGCTCGGATTTGAGCCGATTAAGCTGGATGAAGGTTTGGTGGTCGAGATCGAAGAGACCGTTGGGCGCTATGCAGACCGGCTCGATAAATCTGCGATTCTCTCGAAAGCACGTTGGTAACCCATGAAACTGGTCATCACGGGCGGTTTGGGATTTGTGGGCAAGAACTTTGCTCTTTATTTGCGGCGCATGGCAGATCAGCATGAGCTGGTCTCGATTGACTGGTATGACAACGCGCCTGCCGCCGATCATGATCTCTATGATAGCTCCATAACCGCCTGTTTTGCCTCAGATGAGGCCAAAGCCGCCTATGGGGGCGCGGATGTTGTGCTGCATCTGGCGGCGACAACAACCGTGCAAGAGAGCATCCAAGACCCCTTTCGCAGCTTTAACAATAATGTGATCAAAACCCAGGCCCTGCTTGACCATCTGCGCGCTGTCGCCCCCAAGGCGCATTTCGTTTTCGCCTCAACGGGCGGTGCGATCATCGGAGAGTATGACGGCCCCATCAACGAAGACATTCCCCCGCGCCCGCTCTCGCCCTACGGGGCTACCAAGCTTGCGGTTGAAGGGTTGCTTACCGCCTATACCGGCTCGTTTGGCATGCCCACAGCGGCGATGCGTTTTTCCAATGTCTATGGGCCCAATTCAGAGCGCAAATCCTCAGTCGTGGCGCAGTTTTGTAAGAACTATATGCAGACGGGCCATCTCACGATCAACGGGGATGGGCTGCAAACGCGCGATTACATCTATATTGACGATATCTGCCAAGCGCTCTGGCTCACCATCCAAAAGCGCGGCACCGGGGCTTTTCAACTGGGCACCGGCATTGGCACGTCAATCCTGGAACTGGTGGACATTCTTAAGGCGGTAGATCCCAGCAAAGCGCTAGAGATCAGCCATGGTCCAGCCTTGGGCGGCGAGGTGAAGCATAATGTTTGTGATATCACCCGCGCGCGAAACACCCTAGGATTTGCCCCGCAATATGACCTAAAGCGCGGTGTGGATGAGACATTGGTATGGTTTCAAAACACACAGTAAAGCGCGTTCTTGGAGCTTTTGGTATGAAAAATGATGCACCGCGTACAATGACCCTGGCGGGGCTGCAATTCTTGCAAGCCTTGGCCGCCAAGCGAAAATCGGGCTGTTATCTTGAGGTCGGCCCACTCTTTGGCTCTTCCACCAATGCAATTGATGCCGGGCGCAAAGATGAAACCGCGCCGATCCACACGATTGACACCTTTGAGGCCGCGCCTTGGGTGAAAAAGCGTCTGGGAATTGATCTGAGCCGCCGAGCTTTTGAGCGGTTTACCACGGGCATTGAAAACCTGCATATCCATGAAGGCTATGCGCCCGATGTGGTGAAAGACACCTGGCAGGAACAAATCGGCTTTTACTTTGATGATGCCACGCACGGCGATCCGGGGTGGACCGACAATTATCAGTTCTTCAGCCCCTATTTCACCAAAGACGCCATCATTTGCGGGGATGATTTTGCGGGCGGTTGGCCGCATATTGTTGCCAATGTCTATAAGATCACCGAAGAGGCCGAGCTTACGCTCTTTGTGATTGGGCGGGTTTGGGCCTTTACCCATGAGGACGATACGCGCATTGCTGACGCGATTAATGCCGCCTTCCCGCATCTTAGGGGGGTTAAGCTGTCCGTGAGCCATGGCGGCAAAACGCGTCAGAACATAGCAGCCAGTTGGTCATGGGGTCTGCACAAGAAAGAAGAGCTGACCCATGCACGCTTGGCCGCTCCGGCGGGGTTTAAGATGATCTGGGAAATCACGCGCCGAAATGGACAGGTAGAAGAGATTGACCTTGCGCAACAAGAGCTTGATTTGGCCGATCTTGAAAGGATCAAAATCGTGGCCGCCCCGCGTGATATTTCGGTGCAGTTCTGCGTGATGCGTGGACCAAAGCGAAAGACCGAAAACACCAAAGATTTCCGCGTGGGCAGTGAGATCATCCTGGCGCATGATGATCGCATTACGGCCCTGCGCCTCTCACATCGGTAGCGCCACATGCGTGTGATGTATGTAACAAGCTGGGTCATGGGGGATTCCGGTGCCAATGCGGCCGAGATTTTCCCGCGGCTTTCGATGCAATCTCCTGAGGTTGAAAAAGTCATTGTTGCGGATTTCCCCAAGAACAAATCCCGTATTCAGGACAAGACCGGAGCGGAGTTTCTCAAGCTTCTACGCCGCCGTGGCATGCTTTTTCACGCGCTGCGCATTGCGCGCAAAGCCAAGCAAGAGCAGATCGACATTATCCATGTGTTTTATCGTCAACAAAACGCGGTGCTGCTGATCTTATTGCGGATGGCCATGAGCGTGCTCCGTGTGCGGGCGAAGCTGATTATGGATCATCGCTCGGTCAATCTGGCCAAGGGGGTAAAGCTCAAGCAGAAGATGCGGATCAATCAAGTGATGCAGCGCTTTACCCATCACTTGGCAGGCAACCCTTGGGCGGTAGAGACCAATCATTATAAGATCCACAAGCCTGCGCATATTATCGACCTTGGCTATGATCAACTGCCCGAGGGAGAGGCGCGTGAACCAGATGATATCGAAAACCGGGTGAATGTTTGGTTCATTGGCTCGTTAAAGCCACGCAACCGAAAATCCGTGTTTCTGTTTGATGTCTTTGACCGGGTTGCCGAAAAGCACGAAGAGGCTTTCTTAAACGGCGCGCCGCGCATCATGATGCATGTGGCAGGCCCAACACGGCGCGGGCAGGCCACCCGGCTGCATGCCAATCCGCATGTGTTCTATCACGGGAAATTACCGCGCCATGAGCTTTATGAGCTGTTGCGCGAAAAACCGGGGCTGGGGCTGGCCTATATGAACCATGAATATCATGAATACGCCCCATCGCTGAAATTCGCTGAATATGCGATCATGCGCTATGGGATCATCGCCTCTGACACGATCGGGCTGAAAACCCAAGCAGAGCGCATGAATATGCCCAATGTCCGCTTTGCGCCCGAAGAGGTCGAGGCCTGGGCCGATGCGATCATCGAAATGGCAATGGCTTATAAGGGGTTAGAGCCGCTTTGGCAGGACGCCGAAACTTGGTCCTACCCCGATATTTATAATCGGCAGGTCTTGGGGCTTTATAAGCAAATCATACAAAAATAAAGTCAGAGGCTCCGATTTCCGCCTCTGTTATGTCCTTGATAAGCAGCCGGTTGTCGCTCCCATCAAAGTCAACCCTGAGGCCTGAGGCGGTATCAGAGGCAGCCGCATAGAGCGCGCTCATATCGGTCAGGCTCGTGCCCGAGAGATCAATGCGATCAATGTCAAGTTCAAAATCCAAGATGGTATCATAGCCCTCAGCATCCGAAGCATAGATGAACACATCCGCTTTGGCCCCGCCGGTTAGGTTGTCATCTCCTGCGCCGCCATCAAGCGTGTCATTTCCATTCTCGCCCAGCAGATAGTCGCGCCCTTCGTCCCCTTGCAAGTGATCATCGCCGCCGCCGCCATAGAGACTATCGCTGCCATCGCCGCCCTGTAAAAGATCATCATTGCGATTGCCGCGCAGCATATCATCGCCCGCGCCGCCCTGCACCGTGTCATCACCGCGCCCCCCATACAGGAAGTCGTCATCATTCTGGCCCTGCACGATATCCGATCCGCCAAGACCAACCACCGTATCAGAGCCATTTCCCCCCGAGAGAAAATCATCAGCGCTATTGGCCCCTACAACCCGGTCATTGCCCGCGCCGCCGTAAAGGGAATTCTCATCGCCGCCTTTGGCTTTGAGGATGTCATTGCCCGCATCACCGCTCAGCGTGTCGTTCCCAGCGTTGCCAATAAGCCGGTCATTGCCCGCGCCGCCCGCGATCACATCATCCCCGGCATGCCCATAGATGGCGTCATCCCCATCATTTCCACTGATCGCATTCGCAGCCTCATTCCCAAAAACAACGTCCCTGCCGCTGCTGCCTTCATAATTCTCGATGATGGTGCCGATGCTTATCCCCATATTTCCTTTGCCGCCCCGCAGATTGGAAAACTCCCCATCATTAAGGTCAACGCGTTGGAAGCTTGTATATCCAGACAGGTCCAGCGTATCGATGCCCCCGCTATCCATCAATGTGAAAGCAACCCCCTTGAGGGAGCATATATCGTCTAGATACCCCCCCGCGGTAGAGTTAAATCCATAGATCGTATCCCCGCTGCGGACATTGCTAGCAGCGCCATAAAGCTCTTGAGCCGCAAATATATCCGCCATTTGCGGCGTTATGGCAAAGGCGAAAGACGCGTCAACATGCGGGTTTTCTTCTTGATCGAAATACGACATGATTGTCATCTGCCAGCTATCATTCAGAAACTCGGCATCATTCTCATAGCTCGCATATCCGTTATAATCTCCCGCATGGTTTAACCCTAAGGCGTGCCCAATCTCATGGATATACGTGTGGAAACTATAGCTATTCAGCGCAGTTTGATCACCATTTACAGCATAGTCTCGGAGCCACGCGGCGGAAATATTCACCTCCACTTGTGTGAAATACGGCCCCGGATCGTCAAACGTTACAAAGGCACCCGCTTCGGTGTCATCGAAGGTTATGTGCGCGCTGCCGCTTACCTCTTGGAACGAGATATCAATCACGCCCTCCCAGGCCTCAAGCGCATTTCGCGCCAGTTCGCGCCCGGCAGCGGTGAGCGCGTTCAGATTGACCGTGAGCGTAGCGCCGGGAGCAATATTCCACGAATAACCCGTGCCGCCCCCCCAATCCTTAAGCTGATCGGCGATTTCATCAGGGGTGAACATCCTGCGGGTCTCGGGGGTTTGGGCAATCTCAAGATCGTAAAAGCCAGTATCTGTGTAATTGGTGAGGCCGGCAGCCGTGAGATAGGTCGTCGCTTCAATATAGTAGGTTCCCGAGCTTAGGGCCGTAAAGGTTGCTGACGAATAGTAGTTCCCGCCAAAGTAATTGATATCATCATTAGAAGCGACAACCTCGCCAGAGCTGTCATAGATGCGCAGATATGTGTCTTGCACATCCTCGGACTGGCTTGCTGACGCGCCCAAATCGACGGTATAGCGCCCGCCTTCTGTCAAAGTGACGGTTAAGAAATCTCGATCACCTTCGGACAAATACCCGGTGAACACATCCCCAACGCTAATCTCTTGCACGGGGCCTGAGCTTCTGAAATCCGGTGCATCCCCTGTTTCAACCACCGCTTGGTACAGCGCGTTTTTGGCAACGGTGCATTCACTGGCAAATGGATTGATCTGCTGACAGGTTGTACACATATGACTTTCTCCACAATACAACCCTAAGGGTAGCGCAGGAAGGCGTGCATGTCATTAGGATTGTGTAAATTGAGGTAAACAAAACCCTAAGCTGCATTGCAGACAGAGGAGTTATTTAACTCTTTGTTTTTGCCCCAATAATGAAACGGAGCGTTCTAAACAAAATTGCGATATCGAAACAAAAGGCGCCGTTCTTGCGGATGTAATCGCTATAAATTAGGTCAAATCGTGCTTTTCGAGGGATGCAGCGGCGGCAATAGACCTGTTCTGTTTCCTCAGCCGTGCGGCACGCGCCAAGGATTCGATCTTCAAACCGGTGCATATGCAGCGTTGCAAGCCCCGTGAGGCCCGGCTTGGTTTCATAGATCTTTGCATATAGCTCTGGGAATAGCGCCACATAGCGAGGGTCGGTTGGGCGCGGGCCGATTAGGCTCATCTCCCCGCGCAGAACATTCAAAAGCTGCGGCAATTCATCGAGGCGGAGTTTGCGCAACCGGGCTGAGAAGGGGGAAATTAGGTCAGACTTATGGCCACCCGAGACCCCGCCTATTTCGCCATGCCCTGTGCGCATAGTGCGAAACTTCAGCGCTTTGAACTCGACGCAGTGATGGCCAGCTCGCCGTGCCGCAAAAAAAAGCGGGCGCCCCTCTTTGAGGAGCACCAGCCCAGATACCACCAATCCCAGTGGAAGCGTAAGAGGCGCGGTGAGGAGCACAAGCGAGACATCAAAGATGCGCTTAGAGAGCGAATAACCCGTCATGTGATCCTATGAGGCGCGCCCCCGTTTGTTAGAGGGTCGAGTTGCTGACTGTATTGGCGAAGCCGAAAACGGATCCAACCAGAGACAGGATCGTGCGTGCTGTGTTCACAGGGCTTTCGGTGACCATCACAGTATCCTCAGGCTCGATCTGGAACTCGCCCGCGCTGAACGTGCCATCCGCACTGGTCAGATCAATCACAAACACAGTTCTCTCATGCTCTGGCCCACCGGCGCGCACATGGGATGCCTCATAGTTGCGGAAGATAAGAATACCTTTCAGATCTGCTTGGCTCGATTCAACGCCGCCGATCATCGCCAGCGCATCCAGGGCCGAGACGCTCTCTTTGGTGAAGTAATGCAACGCATCGCCGCGGGTTGCGCCAAGCGCGCGGAAATAGCGGTCATCCTGCTGCACAATGACCTTGTCGCCACCCTTGACGATCGTATCCATGCTTGGGTTTTCATAGATATTCTCAAGCGATGTTACATAGGTTCTCCCGTTGCGCACCAAAGAGACCTGTGGGTTGCGCATCCCTGGTGACACGCCGCCACCAATTGAGACGAGGTTCAGCACAGTCGTATGTGGATCAGGGATCGGAATAACGCCCGGACCTGCGACACCGCCCACCAGATTTGCGGAGCGCTCCATGCCTGAACGGACTTGCAGAACCACCTGCGCCAGCGGAATAGTGTCCTCAGCCTGGGACTGGATGCGATTGCGCGCAGCTTCCTGGCTCATCCCGGCCACTTTTACATTGCCGACATAGGGCAAGAAAATCGTGCCGACGGGCGAGACCTGAATATCATTCATCGCCACGACGCGCTGACCTTCTCCGGTAAGCAGCGAATTTTCTGAACTATCCCAGATCTGCACAGAGATGCGATCCCCAGAAGCGATCAGGGGCGTGCGGCTTTCATGCTTGTGCCGCAGCCAGGCGCGTTTTTTGGTAAGGCTCGGCCAATCGGACATTTCGGTCAGGAAATTTCCATCGACCATATGCACAGCGAAGTTGCTGGCGAGACCCTCTTGGTCTGTTTCCTGCCCGCTTAAGATCTCACCTTGCAGCGCGGCCCCACGCGGCAAGCTACAAGCCGAAACTGCCAAACACATACAAACAGCCGACACAAAATGACGTTTCAACACAATGATTCCCCCAGGGTTAACTCATAAAATGCACCATATAAGCTGGGTCTCTAGCGTCAATTGTCTGCAGGCTAAGCGCAGCACGCCACAGAAACCTGTGCGTTTGCGGCAACATGGTTAATAAAAAATGACCGTGAGGGGCATGTGCACACGCCCCTCCGGTGTTTTTGATTCGCTTGGACCGGCTTACTGTATATCGAAGCGATCCGCGTTCATCACTTTGCTCCAAGCGGCGGCAAAATCACGGGCGAATTTGGCAGATGCATCAGAGGAGGCATAGACCTCCGCAATCGCGCGCAACTGAGAATTTGAGCCAAAGACCAGATCCGCCGCCGAGGCGGTCCACTTCACCTCTCTGCTGGCGCGGGTTTTGCCCTCATAACCGGTCTCGCCCAAGGACCACTCTAGGCTCATATCCATAAGTGTTTTGAAATAATCGGTTGACAGCACGCCCACAGTCTCGGTGAACACACCCTGAGCAGAGCCGCCCGCATTGGCGCCCAGCACCCGCAAACCACCGATCAGCACGGTCATTTCAGGGGCGGTCAGGCCAAGCAGTTGGGCTTTGTCGATCAGCGCCTCGCCCTCGGATAGATGATAGCCATCGCTGTAGAAATTGCGGAACGCATCGGCTTTGGGCTCAAGCACCGCAAAGCTCTCAACATCCGTCATCTCATCGCTGGCATCCGTGCGCCCTTGGGTGAAGGAAACCTCAAGTGCTGTGCCCGCCGCCGCTGCTGCTTTTTCGACCGCTGCATTGCCTGCCAGAACGATCAAATCCGCCATGGAAACAGAGGTGCCAGAGGCATCTTTGATCCCTTCGAGGGTGGAAAGCACACGGTCCAGCTCTGCCGGATCATTGGCCGCCCAGTCTTTTTGCGGTGCCAAGCGCACACGCGCGCCATTCGCCCCGCCGCGCATATCTGAACCACGGAAGGTTGAGGCCGAAGCCCAGGCAGCTTTGACCAGTTCAGAGACGGTTAGATCAGAGGCCAAAACCGCCTCTTTCAGCTTGGCGATATCCGCAGCCGACAGGGTTTCACCTGATGGCGCGGGAACGGGATCTTGCCAGATCAACACCTCTTCAGGCACCTCAGCGCCCAGATAGCGTGAGCGCGGCCCCATATCCCGATGCGTCAGCTTGAACCAAGCGCGCGCGAAAGCATCTGCGAACTCTTCCGGGTTCTCATGGAAGCGACGCGAGATTTTCTCATAGGCCGGATCCATACGCATCGCCATATCCGCAGTGGTCATCATCGGCGTGACTTTCGCCCCAGAGCCATCGACTTGCGGTGCGTGATCCTCGTCTTTCAGGTCTTTGGGATGCCATTGCCAGGCCCCGGCAGGAGATTTCACCAGCTCCCACTCATAGCCAAAGAGCAGATCAAAATAGCCATTATCCCATTGAATTGGATTGGCGGTCCAAGGCCCCTCGATGCCCGAGGTGATGGTATGCGCACCCTTACCGCTTTCATAAGTAGACAGCCAGCCCAGCCCCTGCGCAGTCAGCTCTGCGCCCTCGGGCTCTGGCCCCACATGCTCCTCTGGGCCTGCACCATGGGATTTGCCAAATGTGTGGCCACCGGCCACAAGCGCTACGGTCTCTTCATCATTCATCGCCATACGCGCGAATGTCACCCGCACATCATGGGCCGAGCCCAGCGGATCAGGCACAGCATCCGGCCCTTGCGGGTTCACATAGATGAGCCCCATCATCACCGCGCCCAGCGGATCATCCAGCTTGGCCGCATCCGCATCGGACGATTTCACATCGCGCGTTGCGCCCTCATAGCGGCTATTGGGATTGTCGGAGGTGAGTAGCCAATCGGCCTCTGGCCCCCAGTAAATATCCTCTTCCGGCTCCCAAATATCGGCGCGCCCGCCAGCAAACCCAAAGGTCTTGCCACCCATGCTCTCGATCGCGCAATTGCCCGCCAGGATCATCAAATCGGCCCAAGATAGAGCCGCGCCATATTTCTCTTTGATCGGCCAGAGCAAGCGGCGCGCCTTGTCCAAATTTCCGTTATCGGGCCAGGAGTTCAGCGGCGCAAAGCGTTGTGAACCCGAGCCAGCCCCCCCGCGCCCATCATGAATGCGATAGGTGCCCGCGCTGTGCCACGCCATACGAATAAAGAACGGTCCGTAATGCCCATAATCAGCCGGCCACCAATCCTGGCTATCGGTCATCAAAGCATAAAGATCTTGCTTTACCGCCTCCAGATCGAGCTGCTTAAACGCCTCAGCATAGTTGAACGCGCCCCCCATCGGGTCGATCTGCGGTGCGTTCTGGCTTAGCACCTTGAGGTTCAGCTGATTAGGCCACCACTTGGTGTTCGCCACAGTTCCGGTTGGCCGCGCACCGCCGCCATGCATCACAGGGCATTTGCCCGCACCTTCCACTGGATTCCCGTCCATGTCTGTCTCCGATGTTGGATTATTTCCCAGCTTGAGAATGTAGTATTAGAATAATTCTAACAAGAGCCGCGACAAACTTATCCACAAAAAGCTGCGGATCTTCGCCCAAAGCAAAACTTGCCGCAAATGCGACATGAGGCTGCGGTTTTCGTCAAGCGGGGCGCTGCGATTCTCACGCATCTGGTCAAAAGCATTGAGGGAGGCAGTGAGATGCAATTTGGTTTGAGCGAAGAACAGGAGATGATCGTCTCCACGGTGCGCGCCTTTGTGGAAAACGAGATTTACCCCCATGAGGCCGAGGTCGAACGCAGCGGCCATGTGCCCCTAGAGCTAGGCTTGGAGATCAAACAGAAATGCATTGATCTGGGCTTTTATGCCTGCAACTTCCCGCAAGAGGTGGGCGGCGCGGGGCTCAGCCATCTTGATTTCACCCTGGTAGAACGCGAGCTGGGGCGCGGCTCGATGGCGCTGACGCATTTCTTTGGCCGCCCGCAAAATATCCTCATGGCCTGCAATCCTGAGCAACGCGAACGCTACCTGCTGCCAGCCGTGCGCGGCGAGCGCATGGATGCGCTGGCCATGACCGAACCGGATGCAGGCTCCGATGTGCGCGGCATGAAATGTCAGGCCACGCGCGATGGCGGGGATTGGGTGGTGAATGGCTCCAAGCACTTTATCTCTGGCGCTGAGCATGCGGATTTTTTCATCGTCTTCATCGCCACCGGCGAGGACGATACGCCAAAGGGCCCCAAAAAGCGCATCACAACCTTCCTGGTGGATCGTGGCACGCCCGGATTTGAGGTGCGGGACGGGTATAACTCGGTCAGCCACAAAGGCTACAAGAACTGCATTCTCACCTTCGATGAGTGTCGCTTATCGGACGCGCAGGTGCTGGGCGAGGTCGATGGCGGCTTTGCGGTGATGAATGAATGGCTCTACGCCACCCGCCTAACCGTCGCCGCCTTCTGCGTGGGACGCGCGCGGCGCTGCTTTGACTATGCGCTGAATTATGCGGCTGAGCGCAAACAATTCGGCCAACAAATCGGTAAATTCCAAGGGGTCAGCTTTCAAATCGCGGATATGATCACCGAGATTGACGCCTCCGACTGGCTCACCCTGGCCGCCGCCTGGCGCCTGGACGAAGGGCTGCCCGCCAATCGCGAAATCGCCTCGGCCAAGCTGCATGCCTCCGAAATGCTGGCGCGCGTGACGGATACCACCCTGCAAGTCTTTGGCGGCATGGGGCTGATGGATGACTTTCCCATTGAGCGCTTTTGGCGCGATGCGCGAGTGGAGCGGATTTGGGATGGCACCTCAGAGATCCAGCGCCATATCATCAGCCGCGATCTGCTACGCCCGCTTGGCGCATGATTGCGAGATCCAAGCTGGGGCTCTGCCCCAGACCCCGAGGTATTTTTAGCCAAATGAAGGGGCGGCCCGTTCGAGCAAAAGAATACCCCCTGCTCCATAAGAACAGGGGGCTTCACTTGGCGCGGTCATCGGCTCCTCAGCCTGTACCGCGCCATCGTGATGACACATCATCCTTAAGAAATAATAACTTCATTTGGCTAAAAATACCTCCCGCGGAGCGTCCCGTCCTATGGTCATCTCAGAAGGTCAATCAGCTATGCGCGATCTAGCCCGTCTGCTACGCCCGAAATCCATTGCTGTTATCGGCGGCGGAACCTGGTGTGCCAATGTGATTGAACAATGTCAAAAGATCGGTTTCACGGGGGAGATTTGGCCCGTGCATCCCAAGCGTGATCAGCTGGCCGGGCGCAGGGTCTATGCCAGTGTCAATGATCTGCCAAGCGCGCCGGATGCCAGCTTTATCGGGGTGAACCGAGTGGCGACGGTGGATGTCGTCGCGGCTTTAAGCAAGGCTGGCGCGGGCGGGGCTGTGTGTTTTGCCTCGGGCTTTAAGGAGGCGTCAAGCGAGCTTGTGGATGGGGAGGATCTGCAGACCGCTTTGCTGGATGCGGCGGGCGATATGCCCATTCTTGGGCCCAATTGTTATGGGATGATCAATTGTTTGGACGGGGCCGCGCTTTGGCCCGATCAGCATGGCGCTATGCGCGCTGCGCGCGGTGTGGCTTTGATCACGCAATCCTCCAATATCGCGATTAACCTGACCATGCAGGCGCGCGCCTTGCCGCTCTCTTATGTGATCACGGCGGGCAATCAGGCGCAGATGGGGCTGGCTGAGATTGCTGCGGGGCTTTTGGATGATGATCGTGTCACCGCGATTGGGCTGCATATTGAGGGCATTGGTGATTTGCGCGCCTTTGAGGCGCTTGCGGCGAAAGCCTCTGCCAAGGGTGTGCCCATCATTGCGCTGAAAGTCGGCAGATCTGAGCAGGCGCAGGCGGCAACGATTTCCCATACCGCCTCGCTTGCGGGCAGTGATGCGGGGGCGCGTGCCTTTCTCAGCCGTCTTGGGATCGGGCAGGCGCGCAGTTTGGAGGGGTTTCTGGAAGCGCTTAAGATCTTGCATGTTGTTGGTCCTTTGGCCTCAAGGCAGATCGCCTCGATGTCTTGCTCTGGCGGGGAGGCCAGTGTGATGGCTGATAGCGCGCTTGGCACGGCGCTGAGCTTTCCGCCGCTGAATGATGCGCAAACCGCCGGGCTGCGCGCGGCGCTTGGGCCCAAAGTGGCTTTGGCCAATCCGCTGGATTATCACACCTATATATGGGGCGATGAGGAGGCCATGGCGGCGACGTTTGCCGCGATGATGGCTGGGGATTTGGCGCTTGGCTTGGTTGTGCTGGATTTTCCGCGCTCTGACCGCTGCGATCCTGCCGCTTGGTTTCCCGCAATTCGCGCGGTGAAGCGGGCGCAAGAGGCATCGGGCAAACCGATTGCGATCCTGTCGTCCTTGCCGGAAACCTTGCCTGAAGAGACGGCATTTGAGTTGATTGAGATGGGTATTCTGCCCCTTTGCGGCATCCCTGCAGCGATGGAGGCGATTGGGGTTGCGGCAAGCCTTGCTGCGCCCCAAGCCGCACCGGTTCTATTGCCGCGCGCAAGCAGTGATGCTGTTATTTTGAGCGAGGCTGAGAGCAAAGCGGCTTTGGCTGAATTTGGTGTCTGCATCCCCAAGGGCGGGTTTGCCACCAGCGTGTCTGAGGCGGCGCGTTTGGCGCAAGATATGCAGACATCGGTTGCGCTAAAGGGCAGCGGCATTGCCCATAAAACCGAGGCAGGCGCGGTGGCGCTGAACCTGACAACGCCGCAGGCTGTGCAAGAGGCGGGGGAGGCGATGCCCACGGGCCAGTTTTATGTGGAGGAAATGATCCTTGACACGGTGGCCGAGCTGCTTGTTGGGGTGACCTGTGATCCGGCCCATGGCTATGTGCTGACATTGGCTGCGGGGGGCGTTCTGACTGAGCTGTTGGAAGATAGTGCCTCGCTGCTTGTGCCTGCCTCTGAGGAGGATATTCGCGCCGCGCTCACGGGTTTGAAACTGCACAAGCTGCTTGCGGGCTATCGCGGCAAACCGGCGGCGGATTTGGACGCCATTGTGGCGGCGGTGCAATCCGTGCAAGCCTATGTGACAGCGGCCCTGCCTGATGAGGTGGAGATTAACCCGCTGCTTTGTGGCCCCACCCGCGCGGTGGCCGCTGATGCTTTGATCAAGATTGGAGAGACGAAATGAGCGAGAGCCCTATAAAAACCGAGCGCCGTGGCCATGTGCTGGAAGTCACTTTGGACCGCCCCAAAGCCAATGCGATTGATCTGGCCACAAGCCGCATCATGGGCGAGGTCTTTACCGAGTTTCGCGATGACCCAGAGCTGCGCGTTGCGATCATGACAGCGGCGGGCGAGAAATTTTTCTGCCCTGGCTGGGATCTAAAGGCGGCGGCCGATGGCGATGCGGTGGATGGCGATTACGGGGTTGGCGGGTTTGGCGGTTTGCAAGAGCTGCGCGGGCTGAACAAGCCGGTGATTGCCGCGGTAAATGGGATTTGCTGTGGCGGCGGGCTAGAGCTGGCTCTGTCTTGCGATATGATCCTGGCGGCGGAACATGCCACATTTGCTTTGCCGGAAATCCGTTCTGGCACCGTGGCCGATGCGGCCTCGTGCAAATTGCCCAAGCGCATTCCCTATCATATCGCCATGGAAATGCTGCTGACCGGGCGCTGGGTTGATGCGCAGGAAGCGGCGCGTTGGGGGCTGATCAATCACATTCACCCTGCCGGTGATTTGATGGAGCAGGCGCGCAAACTGGCGGATCTTCTCGCCTCTGGCCCCCCGCTGGTTTACGCAGCAATCAAAGAGGTCGTGCGCGAGGCAGAAGATATGAAGTTCCAAGACGCGATGAACAAGATCACCAAATCACAGTTCGAAACGGTTGAGGTGCTCTATCGCTCCGAAGACCAACTAGAAGGAGCGCGCGCCTTTGCCGAAAAACGCGATCCTGTGTGGAAGGGCAAATAACGCCCCCTTTTGCGAGGAGGCGGCAAGACGTTTAGACTAGAGTGAAAACAGATCAAGTTGCATCAAGCCGTGCCGGTATTCGCGTTCGAGCGAAGCGAGAGGCAGCGAAGATTGGCTCAATTTGATCGTTTTCTACTCTAAGCTGCCTTGCCTCAAACTATGCGTGCATAGCCAGTCCACGAACGCCGCTGGCGCCGCGCGCTCCGCATTTCGGTGCGTCGTGAGCGCATAATAGGCCGCGCCCGTTGGCACTGCTGGCCCGCATTCTATCAGGGTGCCGTTTTCCAGATCATGTGCCGCAATCTCCAAGGGCAATAGCCCGATACCAGCACCTGTGCGCGCGGCTTCTAGCACCATGTAATGATGTTCAAACACCAGCCCTGGCCGGTCCATCTTCACCACATCACCGGCTTTTTCAAGATAGGCCTGCCACGCGCCTGTTCTGCTCGAATGACCCAGCCGCCGGTTCTCGCGGGGAGCTTGCGCAGACGCAGCAATCATCTGTTCGTCAAAAAGCTTGGTTGCGACAAGCGTAGGCCAGCCGCCATGTCCGCGCGTGATCACCACATCTAAAACCGAGGGATCCCAGGTTACCGGGTCTTTATGCCCTTCGCGAAAATCCGCGTCGATAGTCTCTAGGCGCAGGTAAATATCTGGATAGGCGGCGCGAAACTCTGCCAGCTTCGGTGTTAGCCAGCAGGTTCCCAAGGACGGCAACACCCCGATTGTCAATGTGCCTGCCAGGGCAATGTCGGCCTGATCGCGCGCCGCTTCGAGCAAATCAAGCGCTGCGCGCGCCGCATCTGCCAGCCGCGCCCCATCATGGGTGAGTGAAATCGAACGCCCCCTGCGCGCAAAGAGCGTAATGCCCAGATCTTGTTCAAGGCCCTGAATGCGGCGCGAGAGGGCGCTTTGTGAAATCCCGAACTCGCGCGCAGCCTTGGTAAAGGAGCCATGGCGCACAGCGGCCTCAAGAACGGGCAGGGCGCTAAAGATGGCCAGAGTGCGCGGATCACTTTGCATGCGTTTTCCTCATGTGCATTTTAGGTTTTATCCTCGCATTACGCATGCAATTGGATGGCCTGCAACATCAAACCTGATAGGGAGCCGCCGCATGTACCCGTTTCACCTGGCTTTTCCGGTCACAGATCTTGGAGCTGCTAAGGCGTTCTATCTGGGCACGCTTGGCTGCGCTGCGGGGCGTGAGAGCCCTGGGTGCTGGTTCGACTTCGATCTCTTCGGCCATCAAATCTCCGCCCATTTAGCCGCCTCACAAACGCTGCCAAAACCAAATTCAGGCGCTGTTGCGGGGGACAGCGTTCCCGTTCCCCATTTCGGCGTGGTCCTAGATCTCCCCGCCTTTGAAGCCCTCGCCGAAAAGCTGAGCGCGGATCCCAAAACCGATTGGATCTTGCGCCCCAAAACCCGCATGCGTGGAGAGGCCGGTGAGCAGATGACACTGTTCGTACGCGACCCCTCGGGTAATGCGCTTGAATTTAAAGGCTTCGCGAAACGCGCAGCCCTATTTGCAACCGGAGAAAGCCTATGAAAATCCTACACACATCCCCAAGATCTGAGGCACGCGCTGAAGACCTTTTAACCGTTGGCGTCGCGCAAATCGCGCCGGTCTGGCTTGATCGCGCCGCCACGCTGGCAAAGGTTGAGGCGGCGATCGAACAGGCGAGCGCGCAAAATTGCGAGCTGGTCACATTTGGCGAAGCGCTGGTGCCCGGATACCCGTTTTGGATCGAGCGCACGGATGGCGCGCGCTTCAATGATGCGCGTCAAAAGAAGCACTATGCGCGCTATCTCGATCAAGGCGTGATGATCGAGCGTGGGGATCTCGATGTGATCACAGCCGCCGCAGCAAAGCACCAAATCGCTGTTTACCTAGGCATTATGGAGCGCGCGCCGGATCGCGGGGGGCACAGCCTTTATTGCACGCTGGTCTATATCGACAGCCAGGGGATCATTCAGTCAATTCACCGCAAACTGCACCCCACTTATGAAGAACGCCTCGCTTGGGCTCAAGGGGATGGGCATGGCTTGCGTGTTCATGACCTTGGCCCTTTTCGCGTGGGGGGCCTCAATTGCTACGAAAACTGGCTGCCTCTGGCGCGCGCGGCGCTTTATGCCCAGGGTGAGAGCCTGCATGTCTCGGTTTGGCCTGGGGGCTTGCACAATACATGTGATCTGCCCGCCTTCATCGCCAAGGAAAGCCGCAGCTATGTGATCGCCTGTTCGGGCTTGATGCGGGCTGAGGATTTCCCGCCAGACACCCCCGATCTGGATATGATCTTGGCGGATGGGGCCAATATCATCGCCAATGGCGGCTCAACCATCGTTGCCCCTGATGGCAGCTTTATGATTGAGCCGGTGTTGGATGAAGAAGCCTTGATCGTTGCTCAGATCGATGCGGGCTTTGTGCGCGGCGAGCGGCAAAATCTCGATCAGGCCGGCCATTATTCAAGGCCCGACGTGCTGCGCCTAGAGGTATCAAGACAGCGCCAGAGCCAGGTTGCATTTAAGGAGTGAGGTCTGCTTGGGGGCTTTTGCAAAACGATACCCGCAAATCCCTCACCCGCACCCCTTCATTTGGCTAAAAATACCTTGCGGGGGTGTGGGGGTGCAAAACCCCCACTTTGCTGGACTGGGTTTCCAGGTGCCACCGCACGCACCCCTCACGCAATCTTAACCAATCCCGCGTAGAACTCCTCGCACGAAGCTTCTAAGACGCGCGCTGTCAATGTGGCTGGAGCATGGGCATGTGGAGCCTGGCTAAGTTCTCTTTCGTCACGATGGCGCGGATAGGAAATGATGAGCAAACGCTGTTTCTCCGCTATTGACACGCGGTGATCATCGATGTCTGGCGGGCCCGTTCCCTGTCCGAACTCACTTTTCCCTTATATTGATGTGCAACTCCGGTGGAATGGCTCCATGCGGGGCGTTTTGTGCTGCCTGCTCACCCGGATTTTCGCTTTGGACGTATAAAATCGGCGCGCGCTTTCTCCGCGCGCTCTCTGACTACGCACCCTATCGCATGATCATTGATCAGCCCCATGGCCTGCATGAAGGCAAAAACCGTGGTCGGCCCGAGAAATTTCCAGCCCCGTTTTTTAAACTCTTTGGACAGCGCATGTGAAGCGGGCGAAGTCGAAACCGTTTGCGGCGGATCCAGCGTTTCGGGCGCGGGCTCAAAGCTCCACACGAACGCTGCCAGCGAGCCCTCCGCCGCAACCAGTTCACCCATACGCTGGGCATTATTGATAACCGCCTCGATCTTGGCCTTGTTGCGCACAATCCCAGTATCGGCCATCAATCGCGCGCGATCGGCATCGTCGAACTTGGCAATCTTCGTGTGATCAAACCCGGCAAAAGCCGCCCTGAAATTCTCCCGCTTGGCCAAAATCGTGCGCCAGCTCAGGCCAGATTGAAAGCTCTCAAGACACAGCTTCTCAAACAGCCTGGTATCATCGGCGACCGGAAAGCCCCATTCATTGTCGTGATAGTCGAGAAAATCCGGCGCCGCGCCCGCCCATGTGCAGCGCGCCTGCCCATCTGGCCCTGTGTAAAGCTCGCCCATGGCTTAGATCTGCCGGATCTGTTGCGGATCGAATTTACGGGTCGGGAGGTTGTGAGGCATTGTATCCTGGGCTTTCTATCTGTTTGGTTTAAAACCTAGGGCAGTTTGCCGCGGGTTCCAAGCCGCCCCTTCATTTGGCCGAAAATAACTTGCGGGGGGGTGGGGGTGCAAAACCCCCACGGTGCGGAATTGGGGTCTCGTGTGATACCAGCTCTTTACGTGCAAACGCCGCTGAACCCGGAGCGTTTGGGCGCTAGCTTTCCAAAAAATGCTCTGAACCCCGGACCTGCGCGAATTCGCCATGCAGATGGGTGAGCGCGGCATCATGGATGGCTTGCGGGCTTGGGGGCTCTAGCCCCGCATTCCAAGAGGCATCGCCATTCGCCGCCGTGGCAGCGCAGGCGTCATGCATGATCTGCACGTTAAAGCCGAGATTTGCCGCCATCCGCGCCGTGGTCGAGACACAATGGGGCGTGGTGAGCCCGCAAATCACCACATCCGTGACCCCGGCCTTGCGCAGCCTGTCTTCAAGATCTGTGCCGATAAAGCCGGAATTGACGTGTTTCTGCAGGGTCGGCTCACCGGGCAGGGGGGTGACTTCGGGTTTGAAATCCAGCATTCCTGCCTCAGGGCCCAGCGGGCTGCCGGGTTCAGTTGAGACATGCTGGATATGAATGATCGGCCAGCCTCGCGCGCGCCAATGGGCCAGGAGCCTGCCTGCTACCTTTTCCGCCTCAGGATTATTGCGCGCGCCCCAAACCGGGCTGTCAAAGGCGATTTGGAAATCAATAAGCAGCAGGGCAGGGGAGCGCATGATCCACCTTTAGCGTGGGTTGCGATAGCTCATCCGGCGCACAGAGCCGGTTTTAGAGCGCATCAGGATGGTTTCGGTTTCGATATAGCTGGGCTCACGTTTGATGCCGGGCAGCAAAGTGCCCCCGGTCACGCCGGTCGCGGCAAAAATCACATCGGATTTGCACATCTCATCGCGGGAATAGATTTTGTCCAGATCGGTGATGCCTGCTTTTGCAGCGCGGGAGCGCTCGTCATCATTGCGAAACAGCAATCTGCCATAGATCTGCCCGCCCATGCATTTGAGCGCGGCAGCGGCTAGAACCCCCTCGGGTGCGCCACCAGAGCCCATATACATGTCAATGCCAGTATTGGGATCGGCGCAATGCATGACCCCGGCCACATCCCCATCGGTGATCAGGCGGATGGAGGCCCCGGTGGAGCGCAGCTCGTCAACGATGGCATCATGGCGCGGGCGCTCTAGCACGCAGACGGTGATGTCTTTGGGCATGCAGCCTTTCGCGGTGGCCAGGGCGGAAACGCGCGTTGCGGGGGGCATATCCATGGTGACAAGGCCCTCGGGATAGCCGGGGCCGATGGCGAGCTTGTCCATATAAACATCCGGTGCATGCAGCATAGAGCCGCGCGGGCCCATCGCAATCACCGTCAGCGCATTGGGCATGTCTTTGGCAGTGAGCGTGGTGCCTTCAAGCGGGTCCAGGGCAATATCCACGCCAGGGCCGTTGCCGGTGCCTACCTCTTCGCCGATATAGAGCATGGGGGCTTCGTCGCGCTCGCCCTCGCCAATCACCACAACCCCTGCAATATCAAGCTGGTTAAGCTGGTTACGCATCGCGTTCACAGCGGCTTGGTCGGCGGCTTTCTCATCGCCCCGGCCAATCCATTCGGCGCTGGCAATGGCGGCTTGCTCGGCAACGCGGGCCAAGCCCAGGGAGAGCATACGATCATGAAATTCTGCGGGGCTGGTCATGGGGATGTCCTTTGGGTCTTACATATTAAACGTGTTCGATGCGCAAAAGCACGGGGGCAACTTTCACCACATCGGAGCTGTGCATGGCGGCAACAGCGCTATCGAGCGCGGCGCGTGTGGTGGCATGGGTGACGATGATTACGGTGGCGACATCGCCCTCATGCTGCTTTTGGCGCATACGGTCGATGGAGACATTTGCCTCACCCAGCATGGCCGCTACTTTGGAAAGCGCGCCGGGCCGGTCGGTGAGACCGAGGCGGATATAATAGGGCGCAGGCGAGCCGCCTTGGCTGGCGGGAAGCTTTTCAAGCGTTGTGGCAGGTTGGCCAAAGACGGGCAATTTCGTGCCTCGCGCAATGTCACAAATATCCCCCATCACCGCGCTTGCAGTAGGGCCCATGCCCGCGCCGGGGCCACGCAGCACCACTTGTTCAACCGCATCGCCCTCGATCACCACCATATTGGTGCCCCCTTGCAGCGTGCCAAGCGGAGAGGTCGCGGGCACCAAACAGGGCATCATGCGTTGTTCAAGGCCGGCCTGAGTTCTTTGTGCCGCGCCAAGCAGTTTGATGCGATAGCCCATCTCAGCGGCGTGATTGATATCGTCGATGGTGACGCGCTGGATCCCCTCAATGGTGATGCCGTCAAAATCCACCTGGGCCCCAAAGGCAATTGAGGACAGAATCGCCAGCTTATGCGCCGCATCAATCCCGCCCACATCTAGGGTTGGGTCCGCTTCGAGATAGCCCAGATCATCGGCCTCTTTGAACACAGTCTCATAGGGTAGCCCGGCATCCTGCATCCGGGTCAGAATATAGTTGCAGGTGCCGTTCATCACGCCCATGACGCGGGTGATTTCATTGCCCGCAAGCCCCTCGGTCAGGGCTTTGATTACAGGAATGCCGCCCGCAACGCCCGCCTCATAACGCAAGGAAACCCCTTTGGCCTCGGCCAGCTCAGCCAATTCTTGACCATGCAGCGCCAGCATTGCCTTATTGGCGGTCACAACATCTTTGCCCGCGTTCAATGCTGCCTCGGTTGCCGCTTTGGCTGGCCCTGCTGCACCACCCATCAGCTCGACAAACAGATCCACATCCTCGCGGCCCGCAAGCGCGACCGGGTCTTGCTCCCAGTCATAGGCGGAGAGATCAACGCCCCGATCCTTGCCCGCATCGCGCGCACAAACAGCAACCAGCTCAAGGGAAACACCCGTGCGCATGCGCAGCAAATCAGCATGGTTTTGCAGGATCTTTACAACCCCAACCCCAACCGTGCCCAAGCCAGCAATCGCAAGCCTTATACGGTGTGTCATAGAAATATCCTCTTTGCCGCGCAGTTTATGTGCTGCGCCTTACTCTGTGACGCCTGCCTGTGCAACGCCCTGCTTTTGCAATGCGCCCAAATTGTGCATCTCAGCGCCGCCGGAGGCGATTTGCCTTGACCCTTAGCGCGGCCGCTCGCGCCAAAAGATCCGCCTCCGCCTGCGGAACGATTGGCCCGCTTTGCACCAAGTCTTGCAACGGGCGCAGTTGGGGAAAGGGCGCGGCCTCAAGTTCGGGGCTAATAGTCCCTTCAAGCGCGGGAAATTGCGAGCAGGCAGACAGAAGACAGCAAAACAGAAGACGATGTATCATGACCCCAAGTGACATGAGTTGCGAGCTCAGCGCAACAAAAGAATGGAAAGCGGCGGCAGGGCCTTGGCAATTGAACGCAGGTTCAGTTAACTGCGCTAATGGCACGCACAACTGGCTCTTACTCTGAACTCACCGGCCCGAAAATCGAAGCGGCCGCGCGGCGCTTGATCGCAAGCTATGGCTTTGCCGCCGTCTCAATGCGCCAGATCGCACGCGAGGTCGGGCTGCAAGCGGGCGCGCTCTATAACTATGTGCCAGATAAACAATCGCTCTTGGCGCGTCTGATGCTTACCCATATGCAAGATCTGCTGGAGGCAACCCAGAGCCTGCCCCAAGGAACGCCCCAAGAGCGCCTGGATGCCTTTGTACGCTTTCATATCGCCCAGAATTATGAACGCGCCGAGTCGGTCTTCATCGCCTATATGGAGCTGCGCAACCTCACCCCGGAAAATTTTGCTGAGGTCGAAGCGCTGCGCCAGCAATATGAACGCACCCTAGAAGAGATCTTGCAGGCCGGGCGGGCTGAGGGGTGCTTTGATGTAAACGATATCAAAATCATGACCCGCGCCATCATCGCCATGCTGAACGGCGTGAACACATGGTTCCGGCAAGGCGGGGCTCTGTCCCTAAGCGAAGTGCAAGAGCTCAATTGCGAGATGGTCAGGCGCATGGTGACAGCCGCTGGGTAAAATTCTAACAAAAAAGCCAATAACCGACTTGCCAAGACTTTAGCGATATTGCTATAGCGCCAAAGCACACAACGCATACCAGATGCCCCTATAGCTCAGCTGGTAGAGCAACTGATTTGTAATCAGTAGGTCCGCGGTTCGAGTCCGTGTGGGGGCACCACAAAATCAAAGACTTACCCTGAAAATGTGCAAATGATGGAAGGCCCGGCGAGCGCCGGGCGAGCACGGTTAGTTTTTTGGTGTTGCCGAATTCCAGAGCTGGGCCGTGCGCTCGTTTTTCGGCTTGGAAAGTGGTCTGCGCTTAATCTCAGAGATTCGATGTAGAGAAGCGTACTGCTCGCTTTTTTGATGTTAACCTTTTGGTGACAGATTTTTCCCGTGAGAATTTTCTCGCGGTCAATTTGTATACGGAGAGTCAGCATGGCCAGCACATCGAAATTGTTGGATCGTAGCGAAGTTGAGGCGCGGTTTGGGATCCCCAAACGCTATTTGGAGATGGCCGGGATGCGCGGGGATGGGCCTGCTTTTGTCCGGATCGGGCGGCGGGTCCGGTATTTGGCAGCTGACATCGAAGCCTGGCTCCAGCAAAACCGGGTAGAGCCGAGCGGTTTTTAAAAGAGGCCTACACTTTCACACATAGCCAAAACGCCCTGTTTTGATCTGGTTTCAACGGCGCATTTTGGCTGTAACCCTTTGATTTAAAGCGTGAGGCGGGCGTTGCCTTCACCGCCGATCCCGCTCTTTGGGCCGCGCGGCGCAGCGGTGCCATTTCCAGTTGCCTCCCTTGGCCCACTTGCCGCAGCTGTGCAGGAGATCATCGACACAACCTCTGCTCCCGCAGCCTTGGCCGCGCAGAGCGTTTTGGCCGCGGTCAGTTTTGCAGCGCAGGCTTTGGCGGATGTGGAAACGCTGCATGCGCCAAAGCCCGTTTCGCTGTTTTTCTTGACTGTCGCAGAGTCGGGCGAGCGCAAATCTGCTTGTGATCACATGGCCTTGCAGGGGGTACGCCAGTTTGAGCTGGCGCGCGAAAGCGCCTATCGCGTGGCCTATCAAGACTACCAAAACCGGCTGGAAATCTATGAGCATAAACGCCGCAGCATATTGTCCCAAAGATCGGATATGGCTGAAAAACAAGCGGATTTACAAGCTCTTGGTTCGCCACCCATCGCGCCTGCCGCACCTGAACTTTTGCTGACAGACCCAACGATCGAAGGGCTTTTCAAGCACTACGAGATCTCGCAGCCCTCGCTTGGACTGTTTTCGGATGAGGGTGGGCAGTTTTTCTCGGGCTTTGGCATGTCGAGCGATAACAAGGTCAAGACCGCCTCCGCGCTCTCCAAACTTTGGGGTGGCAGCGCGATCAATCGCACGCGGGCGGGAACGGGGCCGTCGCGCACCTATTGGGGCAAGCGCTTGACCTGCCATTTGATGATCCAGATCCGCATTGCCGAGCGGGTTCTGTCAGATCAAGATATGCGCAGCCAGGGGCTTTTGTCGCGTGTGCTGGTGGCCTGGCCCGAGAGCACCATTGGCACGCGGCTGATTATTCCCGATGATCCCCCAAAAGAGGCCATTGCGCTCCCTGCTTTTCACCGCCGCATCGAGCAATTGCTTGAACTTGGATTGCCTGAGAGCGGGGGGCAGGTGGAGCGCAAAACACTTGCCCTCTGCCCCATCGCGCGCACCGCTTTGATCGCGTTTTACAACAAGATCGAAAGCGAGCAGGCAAGCAATGCCCAGCTGTCGCGCATCCGGGGCTTTGCCTCCAAAGCGGTAGAGCAAACGGCGCGGCTGGCCGGGATCTTGCAGATCTTTCAGGATGAGACTGCAATCCAGGTCTCGGCGCAAACCATGCAAATGGCGATCACTTTGATGTGTTGGTATGTGGAGGAGGCCAAACGCCTGTTTGAAATCTCCGCCGTATCTGAACCCTTGCTCAATGCCGAAAAACTGCGCTGCTGGCTCATGGATCACTGGACAGGCGCGCGGATAGATGTGCGCTCCATCGTCCGTTTCGGCCCGCCCGAGCTGCGCGAAACAGAAAAAGCGCGCGCCCTGGTGCGGATCTTAACCGAGAATGGCTGGCTGATAAGAGCCAAGGATGCCGCGATCATAAAGGGGAACCGCTCTCTGTCAAATTGGCACGTGATCCGGGTATGAGCGTCTTTGCAAACTTCGATATCGAGGCGATCTTTGAGGCGGCGCGCCAACAGCATGGCCAGCAGCCCGTGTCGCATATGTCGCAAAAGTCGCAGGGCGCGGATGTCCCACCTCGGAACGGCGGTGAAACGCAAAAGGCGGCAATCACCACCTTCACCGCCCCCTTTACGCTGCTTGAACAAGACCTCTTCGAGGAACGCGCCGCGACCCTCGAATATGACGAAGACCTGCCGCCCGCAAAGGCAGAAGCCCTTGCCAAACACCGCATCCTTCAAAGCCGCAAACGCGGGCGGTGAATAAAGCCGAAACGGGCACCCCACAAGGCCGGTGCCTGTTTTGCAGATCATGCCTTGCAAAAGCTGAAACAAAAACATCAGCACAACACGCCTTGCCAACCAAAGGCTCGACAACCACCCCATAGGTTCTTTCTGGCCCCTCCCACGTGGGGAATTCGCACGCACGCCCATGATGCGTTTTTCGGATTTCTCGCAGCTTGCTGTTTGGGTTGTGGTTGTGGCTCCCTTTCTGGCTGGGATGCCCCGCATATTGTTTCAGACGGTTTCGAGAGCAAGTTGCTCGCCAGGGAATTTTGGGGCAGCCCCGTCCCTGAGCCAGCATCTATCCGCATTGGAGCGGTGGTGGTTGGCCAACTTATGAGAACAGCCAAACTGAATCAAATCAACTGTTTCTATCCGCGTTGGTGCGGTGGTGGTTGGCCAACGAAAACAAAGATAGCGACGGCGATTTTCACCTTAGTTTCTATCCGCGTTGGTGCGGTGGTGGTTGGCCAACGCGCATAATCCCGCAAACAATCCTAGTCGAGCGTTTCTATCCGCGTTGGTGCGGTGGTGGTTGGCCAACCAGCTCTCTGGATCTCCTTCGTCCCCCAAACCCGTTTCTATCCGCGTTAGTGCGGTGGTGGTTGGCCAACGAAAATGGGTGCAAACTGCTGGAAACAGATAACAAGTTTCTATCCGCGTTAGTGCGGTGGTGGTTGGCCAACTCAGTTCCAGGAATATGCTGAGTCTATGTGCCTTTCAAGGTAGGTTTCCATGGTTGAGGCGCTTTTGCGATGCTTGCTTCTGGGCTGGGTCGGATTTCGGCGGGTCATTTTCGCATTTTTTCCTTTATCTTCATGTTCTTGCCTGATTTCCAAGCCCGATTTGGTTGACAGGCGCGCGATGGCATCGTCAGATGCGGGGGGCATATTGCACAAAGAGAGGGTCCATGGCTAGCGCGGAAATGCTGATGGTTTTCACTTATGACGTTTCTTCATCCAAGCGGCGGCGCAAAGTTGCTCGCACGCTGGAAGAACATGCCACGCGCGTTCAATATTCGGTGTTTGAGGCGCGCATGAGCCGCAAGCGCGCCGATGCCATCGCCGCCCATGTGGAAAGATTTCTGGGATCTGGTGACAGCCTGCGTGTCTATGCGATTGGGGCGAATGGGTTGAAGCGATCTCAGGTTGTGGGCGCGGGCGTTGCGATGGACCGGGCCGAGGGGTATTGGCTTTTATGATCGCCCTGCCGCCTAATCTTTGCGCGATCCGGCGCAAGATTGCTGGGGCGGGGGCGCTCTCGGGTTCTTGGGGGGATGTTATCGATCATTTCCGCTGGGTTGATGTGGAGATTGATCTGGATGTGCCGGGCAGTTTCCAATGGCAGATGTCGCATTTTGTAGCGCTGCGCGGCGCGGTGGGGGAGGCGCTTGGGGCCCGCTTCATACATCCTGTAAGTGATCCGCTCGATATCCCTGGCGCGAATTTCTTAATGTTTCGCAATTGGGAAACGGAGATGGCCAAGGGGCTCCCCTACCCCAAGCCGTTCCTGTTGCAGGTCGAGCAAGGCGGCGCAACCGTTCGCATCCGACTTTTCGGACCGTTGATGGCACATGCCTCGGAGGTGAGTGAGGCGCTAACGCGCGCTTTGACGCGCAATGAACGGCTGCCCCTGGGTCGCGCCTATTCTGTTGTGGCCCGACGTGTTTTCGTGGGGCAAATCGCGCCTGGTGATCTTTCTGACGGGGAAAACCTGGCGCTTTGGTTTTTAACGCCGCTTTCGATGCGCCATCACAAAGTCGGGCAAGACGCGCCGCTGTCGGTTCTTCGGGGGATACATCGGCGCCTCTCCGGTATTCTGGCTTGGTATGGCATCGGGTTGCCCTTGTCGGTTTCTGAGATGCACCAAATTTTGGCCGATCGCTTTTCGGGCGCATATTGGGCGCGCGGCGCGGCACGTGATGCGTGGAAACATCCGACTGCCCGGCAGCGGCAAATCTTTCCTGAGCGGGGACTGGTTGGCCTGCTGAATTTGAATGCCCACTGCGGTGATCTTGCGCCGTTTTTTAAGCTCGGCGAAGTCGTTCACGCAGGGGGTAAGGCGGCCATTGGCTGCGGTCGATTTGAGATGGTCAGCGCTAGCCCGGATCTGTGACGAGTTTCAATTGAGAAGATTTTTGTTGCAACGGAGGATTGTATCGCCATATTCGTTAATGAATCGTTAACGGAGAAATTTTTGACAGAGATTATTGCCCGGTTCGAGATTGTCACCCCGTTGTTTATGTCGGGATTTGACCAATCTGTTCCTGAATTAAGGCTGGCTTCGATTAAGTCTGAGATCGCTTTTTGGTGGCGGGCGATCAAGTTCCAATCCTATTTCAGCGCAGGTCAAGAAATAACACCGGTCGAGATGCATACTGCTCTGGATCGGCTTCATCAAGACGAGTGCGCGCTATTTGGATCCGCGCGTGATGGGCAAGGGCAATTCCTGCTGAAGTTGGTTGACTGCAATATCGACCGTAAAACCGACTTTCAGAAGTTGAACAAACTTAACATAGGGGCAAAGTATCTTGGCTACGGTATTGAAGGGAAGCGCAGCTGCTTTGAACAAGGTGAATTCTCGGTCGCGATAAAATTTCGCAAGAAAGCCCCCGAGACTTCGGTGGCAGAGATCTGCCGCGCTATGAGGATCTTTGGTCTGCTGGGTGGGTTGGGCGCGCGGAAAAGACGTGGTTTCGGATCAATTCGCCTAATATCCTTGACCGGAAGCCCCGGTGGCCATGACTTCGCGCCGCCGTCATCCATAGAGCAATATCAAAAGCAGATCCGGGATGCCGCTGGGAAACGAGTGGTTTCAGGGAGAGATTTTCCTCTGAGTGCGATTGCAGCGGAAACCGATATCCGAATTTGGGCGGGGGATTTTCCTAACTGGCGCGACGCATTGAACGCATTGGGGGACGAATTTTTGATGTACCGAAGCTGGGGAAGCGGTGGAATGGTTGCAGGTCGGCAAAGCCGAAAGAACTTCGAGTCAGATCATGATTGGTTCAAAAGGGCATATTGTTCGGCGGCGAACGGGGGTCACAATCCGGATAATTGGAATCAAAGGAACGCTCGAATTCCTGAGCGCGCGAACTTCGGCTTGCCGCATAACTATTTTAAGAGCCACCCTGGCGGTAAGAATTTGAAACTGGAAATAAAGCCGAACGCGGATTGGGAGCGGCGCGCAAGTCCTTTGCTGTTCCATATCACCAAAATCGGTAACAAATTTGTGCCCGTCGCTATTCACTTCGCGAATAAGTTCTTGCCTAGTCGTGCCCGTTTGCACCGCGTTCAAGGCAGGACCGATTTTCCATTTCAGGCCAACTCAGGCGTCATTCGCGACTTCCTTGATGGAAGTGTCCGAGCAGCCTCAGGTCAAGCTAATTCAACTGGCTCGGAGAAAAAACCATTCGCAACTCATAAAGTATTTTCTCAATCATGACAGAGCGCATCCTTCATTTTACATTTGGCCCCGTGCAGGGGTTTATAAATGATGCCAGACGGTTGCGCGATTTTTGGGCCGGCTCTTTTTTGTTATCCCTTCTCTCAGGGCACGCCATGAAAGCGGCTGTAAATGCAGGTGCGACAATCGACTTTCCAAAGGTGGATGGCGATGCGCTTTTTGAGGCATTGCGCACGGCTTCGGCAGATCCTGGCCCATATATAGGATCGCTGCCCAACCGTTTCCGCGCCACGATTCCGAAGGATCAAGCACAGAATATCGGCGCTCATTGTGCAACAGCGATAACGGATGCCTGGATGGAAATCTCAAATGCGATTTGGAATAATTATGTTCAGGACGCGGCAAGCTATAGCGCCGGGGGCGGCGGTGCCGCGAAGGAGATTTGGGATAGGCAGGTAAATTCGTTCTGGGATATTTCGTGGGTTACCGGCGAATCTGGTGATGAAATAAGAGATGATAACTGGCTTGACCAAAGAAAGAATTGGCGAGCCCATTTACAATTGGCTGGCGAGGGCGGTGATCATTGCCGTCTAATGGGGCAATTTCAAGAAATTTCGGGGTTTCACAGGATAGGCGAGAAAGAGCAACAAGCGGAATTTTGGTCTCAGCTCCGCGACAGATTAGGTAAAGATAACCTAGACGTACAGCAAGATGAGCGCCTTAGTGCGATTGCTCTGATCAAACGCTTTTTCCCTGTCGAGCTTTCGAAAAAAGGAAGGATTGGAGCGGCAGTACCTTTCACGCCTGGGAAAGATATTCTGAACATTCGTCATTGGCCATCGACAAGCTATATAGCCGCAGCCCCGTGGTTGAAAAGGCTTGAGCAAGAGCGGGCAGATGTTGAAGCAAGCTGCCACGCTTATCTAAAAACTATATCAGAAACCTTTCGCAGCCAAACTTTTGGTGAGTGGGAAAGTCCAAAACTATTTGGGCTGCCAGGGCAGGATCATATGCGCAGCGTGGCTAAACTTGACGGTCATTTGTTGCACGCAGATGGGATTCAAACACTGGTCAAAGAGGCCTTGAAAAGCGATCAATTGAGGGCCGCCACGAGTAATCTAAATTCGGGTCTTGACAAAATCTGTAAGTCTCTCGGGCAACGGGATAGTGGCCCTTGTCGAGCATCCGAATTCTATGCCGTTTTGCGCATGGATGGTGATCGAATTGGGGAGCAGATTCGAGAACGCAAAGAGGTCATTAAAGAGGCGTTGTTTACGTTTACCAGCAATGTTGCCAAATCCTTTGATCACCGCGCAGAGAATGCGATCCATGGCGTTTTGGTTTACGCGGGCGGTGATGATGTACTTGCGATTGTGCCCGCTCAAGACGCGATCGAAGCCGCTCTTAGGCTGCGTGAAATATTTCTAGATGCTTTTGAATTCCATATCCCTGGAAATCGAGAACAGGCGGGATTCACGATATCCGCGTCAATTGTCTATGCGCATTTCAAGAGATCCCCACTATCAATGGTTCTTCGGGAGTCAGAACACTACCTTGACGCGGTTGCGAAAAATGAAACCGGTCGGAATGCGATTGCGATTGCTTTGCTCAAACCTGGGGGCGTTGCATGCGATTGGGCTTCGACTTTCGAATCCAATGGCGGGCGCGTGAAATTTCTTGCTGATTTGGCACGTTCGGGCTTTGGAGGCACCGACCCGGATTTTGCCAAAGGCTTCTTCCACAAGTTTTTACATAAATACCGGGCGCTTTTGGAAATAGAGTCCAATTCAATAGCGCCAAGAGAAGGTGGGGGTGCGGCAATACCAGAGTTCTTGGAGCCTTTGCTTCTTCATGAGCTTAGACAACAATTTGGTGGTCGAGACATACCAACGAGCGCCGACAACGATAAGATTGAGCGTTTGAAAGAATTATTTTTTCCGCTGAAGAGCGATGAATGCGGCAAGGTGCGACCGTCAAAGCAGGTGTCGTTTGGCGCGGGCCTGATCGCCAGGTTCTTGGCAAGCGAGGTCCATCTGCCGCCCACTGAAAGCACCGCAGTAGGCGAGCGGTCAAAATGATACAGAGTTTTCGCTTTTTCCCGAATGACACTTTGATGTTCCGCGAAGGATTTCCGTTCAATCAGGGCGATGAAGGGACTAAAGCAGCGCAAAGCGTTTTTCCACCATACCCGCCTACAATCGTTGGGGCCCTTCGATTTGCTATGGCAACTCAAAAGGGGTTTCCGGCAAAACCCTGGCCTTCATCGGAGCTTGGGACCGGGGTTAATTGGCAGTCGGATCAAACATCACTGGGGCCTTTGCGTTTTGGCCCGCCTTGCGTTGTTCGCGCAAACTCAGACGGCGAAGTTCAAAAATTGTTTCCAGCTCCCCTGCATCTGGCAACGGGGCAGTCGGGCAAGGACAATACGAATAAGACAAGTTTTTTGTTTCTTCAGCCAGGCAAGGAAAGGGAAACGGATCTGGGCCTTGTGCGCCTGCCCTCATCGCCGGATGGGTTTGTTAGCGTCAAGACATGTGAAGGCACATATGTGACCGAAGGTGAAATGCAGGGCATCCTGTCCGGCAAGCTGCCATCTTCAGTCATAGACGCGCAAAGGCTTTGGCAATTGGAACCGCATGTGGGAATTGGCATTGATAGAGAAAAACGCATGGTTCATGACGGTCAGCTTTACACGGCCGCGCATATACGGCTGATGGAGGGCGTGGGCCTTTCTGTTGATGTATCGGGGCTTGAAGATGCTCAACAGTTTCAAGACGCCCCAGTGGTGCTGGGCGGTGAACATAGGATGGCACTGCTCAGCGCCGCTGATCAGAGCAAAAATACACCCCACAAGACCGAGACACCGACCAGAACGCCCGGTTCTACGGATCGGTATACGCTTATCGCTCAATCGCCTATTCTCTTGGATCAACGCCCTCTGCCAGGTTGGTGCGAGGAGGGCCTTTCGGGCAAGTTGGTTTCAGCCTGCTTGGGCAAACCGATCTGGGTCGGGGGCTGGGATTCACTGGCGAAACGCGCGATCCCAATGCGGCAGCTTATTCCGGCCGGATCGACCTTTTTTATGGAATGTGACGAAACGGAGACCGCAGCGCCCGTGATCGGCCAGACGGTTCAGATCGGTCGCGCGACGGAATGGGGGTTTGGCCATGCTTTTGTTGGCGTGTGGGGAGATTTGATGCCATGACAAAGTTCATTTCGATATTGACCGAAACACCCGTTCATGTGGGGATCGGGCAAGCGAACGAAGCCATTGATTTACCGATTGCCCGCGAGAGATCTACGCATCTTCCGCATGTCCCAGGATCTGGCGTGAAAGGGGCAATGAAAGTCTGGGCCTCGGACGGCGCGTTGAACAAACATGTTGATCGATTATTCGGCAAATCCGCAGGAGATCTTGGCAATGACACCGGCGCGGGATCAATTCTTTGCGGTGAAATGCGCCTGGCATTCTTGCCCGTTCGCTGCTTGTCAGGCAGTTATCGCTATGTCACGAGCCCTAGGATATTGCGGCGCTTGCAGCGTGATCTGACGCGGGCCGGTGTCGAAGATATGTCTCTCGACATTCCAGCTCCGCAAAAACAGTCTTACTGTGGAGATGGGGATGGTTTTCTTGCTTTGGAAGAACGGGAATTCGTGCGAGACGACAAGGCCGATATGACGGGCCTGGCCGCAGCCATTGCACAACTATTTCCTGAGCGGTTTTCCGATCCGAGCTCAGTCGCACGTGAAATTGTAATTCTCCACGATGACGATCTTGCATGGTTTGCACAATTCGGGCTGCCGATAGCCACACGAAATGAGCTGGACGAGTCCAAGCGGGTCAAGCGCGGGCATTTATGGACCGAAGAAACACTGCCAAGCGAAACCCTTATGTGGATGGTCCTGTCTGAGCGCCAAATCAATCGTAGTAAAATAGAGGACTTTTCCGATCTGGATATCCTCGTCAACGAAATCAAAGCGCGCCCATATCTGCAAGTCGGTGGCAATGAAACCATCGGCCAGGGATGGCTGCACATGTCGGAGCTTGCGCAAACAGGGGCCGGGTCATGACGCTGGATCAACGCCGTGCGGCCTTCGCGCTAAAGGCGATCAACTCGCTAGAAGACGTCGACAGGTGTCAAGAATATCGCGCTTATGCCCGCCGCCTCCCATCAACCGTGATTAGAGCGGGTTTGGGCCAAGCCCTTGCGTTAGAGCTCGCACAATCCGCTTCTTCGAATGAGGGGGCCAAATACCATGCGAATTTGCTCAATCACGTCTCAGGCTGGCTCGTTGCTGCGGATGGCTGGGGCGCGCGAAGCCCCTATCACAGCACGCACTTGCGCGCAGGCGGCGATTTCACAAATATCGACCTCATAAAGGCCATCATGGCGGGCAGTGAGGCCGATATGATCCGTGCTCAGGTCGAAGTGATGGCCTTTCTCAAATGGCTCAAAATCTTTGCCGAAGCCTTGATCCCGCCGCGCGATGCGTGTGAAGCCGACGCCAATGGGCCTCAACAATGAACGGTCTGCCCTTGCCCAGTGCCCGCAATGAAAACCCACCGCACGTTCCGCCCTTCCATGCCGGGCTGCTATTTGACAAGTTTTTCGATCAATGGAACTTCAACACCCCTGACGATCTCGCCCCCAGCAGCGCCAAGAGTGACTGGATCGCGCGCTTTGCAAAAAAGCGGGTGGGCGTTGAGCCAGAACTTCAGCGCGCTGTGAAACGACAACAGGCGCTCGCCGCCGCGCTCAACGGGCGGGTCGAGATGTTTCGCAATACATCGCGGTTTGTCACTGGGCTGGGGCTGGCGAGCCCTTTAGAAAACGGGTTTTTGTGGCATCATTGCCTTGGAGTGCCCTACCTTCCAGCAAGCGCGATCAAAGGGATGATGCGCGCCTGGGTTCAAGAGTGGAGCGAAGACGAAGCCGCTCTAACGCGCTTGTTTGGGGCACCCAATGCCATCGGCGCATTGATCCTATTCGATGCGCTGCCATGTAGACCGGTTCAGCTTGTGGGAGAGATCATGACGCCCCACGGGAAATGGCGCCTGACCGGGCCGGGAGATAACCCCGAAACCGTAGACCAAAAAGCCCCGTCCGATTGGCAAACGCCTGTGCCCGTTCCCTTTCTCGCTGTGGAGCAGAACCAAGGCTTTCAATTTGCCCTGGCTCCGACCCGGATGTGCCAAGCAGGCGATCTTGAGACCGGCTTTGCGTTTCTGTGTGAGGCGCTTGACTGGATCGGGATCGGCGCCAAGAGTGCTATCGGGATGGGACGGTTCGCCTCCGAACATGCATTACAGGAAAAGAGGTTGGCGAAATTAGCACAAGCCAAAGCCGCACATGCGGCAAAACGTGATGCGGAAAAGAACTGGGTGCCTAAGCCTGGTGATCGGGTGTTCGCTGCCGGAGAAGAGGCGATTGTGATCGAGGCAAAGGGCGCGGTAGTTGAAATTCGATATGATGATGATCAAGCGCATGACGAACTCCCGATAGGCGATATTAAGGCTCGAAAATGAACATCCTGCCAGCATTTGCGCGGCTCTCGGCTGACGATTCAGATTATGGCGGGGCTGGGCGCGAAATTGCAGGGCTATTTGACCAGAAAGGTATGAGATGAAAAAGCACCCCTCTTTACGGGTCAAAACAGCGTGGAACATCTTTATTGTGCTCGTGCCGCTGACAATTCTTATGGCAATCGCTATTCATTCATTGGAACAAGCGCTTGAGAGGCTTTATCCAAGCGCCTGGACCTTGGCTGGCAGCTTCATCCTTTTCTTCTTGGCGATGTTGTTGTTCGTGTTCTTGTGGTTGTACTGGTTAGCCCCGCGCATTAACCGGTTATCTACGGCGCAGGCCAAGGAAATATCGCGCCCCGATTATCCAGAGATCAAATATTTGGTGACAGGGTATTCTCCTTTTATGCCTCGCAAGGATGGCCCGCAAAATGTTGCAGAGGCTGTCGCGACTTTTGTTCCCCAGCATCCAAGCTTGGAAATCGCATGCGCCAAGAGTCCCAAAGGAAATTATACCATGCCATGGCAGCAAAATTTGCGCATCATCAACGCAGCAAACACGTCGGGCAATTTGAAAAAGGTTCTATTTGTCGAGCCTTCCATGTCTCAGGCAGAAGAGTTCAAAAAGCTGATTAAGACCTATTTCGACGGTCTCGAGGTAGAGGTTGTGAGCTCGGCGCATGATCAATCCGTGCCCTATTCCAAAGACGTTTTAGGCAAGCCGCGGCATGATTATGAGGATTTTGACTATGTAACCGGTGCGATCAGCCGCGCGATGCAGATGATTGCCCGAGACGAGCAAGAAGAGCTCAATGATATTGAGCATCTGGTCGCGATTGATGTCACGCCCGGAATGAAGGTTTTCTCAATCGCTGCGGCGATCCAATCATTGAACCGCAATATGGTCTTTCTCTATGCCAAGACAGGCGAAGATAGCGGGAAGGTCATGGCATATGATGCATCCGTCACCTTCACCGGCTCTCCGGGCTAATTGCAAAGCCCTTTGCCCGCCAATTAATCCCCTTTTCGCAGGGCCAAGAGACGATAAGGCGTCCAGCAGCCCCGCCTCTCCGCGTTGGTGCGGTACTGACCGGCCAGCTCACCTCTCATATCCTCTTGATTTCAAACAGCGTTTGGGTCAAGTTTCCATGATTGGCCCGGTTTCTGGCTCGATTCGTAGCATTAAAGCCGCAAACTGGCAAGAAAAATGACCAACCTTTGACCATAATCAGTGTATTGCACCTTTTCCAAACCCGAATTCCGCGCCGCCCGCCAAAACCGCGTGGCTGAGCCGAGGTAAGCGCCCCGACGCGCTGATCGCAGGCTATGAAAAGGCGGTGTCACGCAAGCTGCGCTCGGATCATTCCGGCAAGCAACGCACATGGCGCGCGATCATGCTGGAAGAGGCCCGCGCCTATGGGCGCCACTGCACCGACCCGGCCAAGCATCCCTTTCAGGGCCAGCGCTTGGATTACTGAGGCGCAAAGATCCGGGACCGCCCTTTTCCCAGGCGGCCGGATTTTGTTTTGTCTGCGTTGATGCGGTGTTGAGCGCTCAAGGCGCCAGTGAAGCTGAAAAACGGGACGCTTGTTTCTATCCGCGTTGGTGCGGTGTTGAGCGCTCAAGGAGACGCGCTTGCTGCGCCTCAGTATCTTAAGTTTCTATCCGCGTTGGTGCGGTGTTGAGCGCTCAAGCCGCCTCCGGGATCATTTTGATTTTCAAGGATAGTTTTCCCGCCTTTCCAAACTTGACCCTGCTATTTTGCTCCTCCTCATGATTTGTGTTGCGATTTATCGTCAATAATCCCATTTTCCCCCTTTATATCAGCATGTTGCGCAATTTCCAAATCCAATTGGCGGGTAATGCCGCCCTATGTTGCTTGGATTTGATCTCTCACGTCCCAGAAAAACACGAGTATAGCCAACCTTGCAAGACATTTATTGACGAATTTCGTTGAGCCCAGGCCATTCGTGCCATTCACGGGCGCAGGGAGCCAAGCCAGAAAACGGCCCATTTCGCCCCGCCGCGCGCCTATCTGACAGAAAAAGCACAGCGAAGCTCAAAACCCAAAGAACACCATATCCAAAGCATTGGTGATGTCATCTGCGCGATCAATAAGATTGGTGCTCGCCGTTTTGAGCATCGATGCGGGCACAGCAGCCATAAATTGCGTCACGATCACATGATCATCGCCATCAATCTGCACAATCGGATTGAGCCGTTTAGCAGGCTGTGGCGCGTCGGCCAAAGGCATCACCGGCACCACGATCTTTGTGTTGAGCTGCCCCAGCAAATCACTTTGCACATCAAGCAAATACCCATCGCCTTGGGGGTTGGGATACACATCAAAACGCGCCATCAAAAGCTGCGATATTGCCGAAGCGGGAGCCCGTTTTCCTCAACCCATTTGTTTGAGCTTTCCAAGGCCTGTGCGTTTTCAGATTTCCAATGCGCAGATTTTGCCGCCGTAACAGCTTGCCTTAACCCAAGCTCCGCCGCCTGCGAAAGATTGACGCCAAAGGACTTGGCTTCTTGCAGCAAAGCTTGATCCAATGACAAATTCGTCGGCTTCTTTGTTGCAGTTGGCATGAGGCCCTCCATAAGCACCTTATGCGCATAATGTATGCACATAGGTGGCGAAGATCAACAGGCCTGCACGAAAACAATGCGCTTTGCTCAAGACGTCAAATAGCCGAGGATTATTGCTATTGCCAACCTTGTCAGAAACCTCTGCCTCGATGCACCTCCTGTCTCGCGAAGATTTGGAACAAAAAAGCTCGACGCGGTTCTTGGCAACAAGGCTAAACGACAGCGGGCAGGAGATGCTTCGAAAAACAGTTAAAGCATTGAGGGGAATAGATCAAACTGGGCCCCTAAACCTTAATTGCCAAATTTTCCAGGGTCAGCGGCAGGTTCGGGGTGTTCAATAAAGGTCATAACGCGATTTGAAATGCTACATTCGGCAGGCGCGCGGTCGGATGTGGCGCTTTTGAATCTTTACGATTTGCGGGCGGTCAGCTGGGCTCCGATCAATGCGGCCGACTGGTGCTGCACTTCGTCCGCGAGATGTGCGTATCGCGCGGTGGTTTGGGGCGAGCTGTGTCCGAGCAGTTTGCCGATTTGGGGCAGGGACATGCCGCCGGAAACACCGACGCTTGCATAGCTATGGCGCAGATCATGCAGGCGCACGTCTTTGATATTCGCGGCGACCCGCAGGACTTCCCAGGTCTTTTTGATATCCATCAAGGGTTTTCCCGGATTTGCCCCTGGAAAGACAAAGGGGCCGTCGCGAAACTGAGCGGTGGTTTCCAAAACAGCCAGCGCACTCTCATCGAAGTAAAGGCGCCGGGTACCCGTTTTGCTGTCAGGCAGGTCGGCAAAACCGCCGCTTTGATTGATCCATGACCACTCCAGTCCCAAAATCTCCGATTTACGCGCACCCGTGAGCAGCAAGAGCCGGATCGCCGCGCAAGCGATGGGCGAAACGCGCGATCCTTTTTCTGTCAGCAACGTGCCCATCTCCGCCGCGTCCAGTGCCGCGAATAGCGAGGTATATTCCTCGCGAGACAAATAACGTTTGCGTTTCTCCTCTTTGAATTTCGTCACGCCAAGGCAAGGGTTTGAGCCCGTTTCGCGCAGCCCCTAGACCTCAGCCAGGTTCAGAATTTTTGACAAACAGGCCAGTGCGCGGTTGGCGCGGTAGGGGGTTTCAGAAAGCTTCGCATGCCAGCGCGCGATATCCCCACGTGAGATTTCTTTGACTTTTATGCTGCCAAAGCTCGGCTCAAGAAGGCCCGCAATCAGCTTGCGATCTTCATAAATACTGCGCGCCTTTTTGTGCTTTTCCGCGTGATCCGTCAGATATCTTTGAAACAGCTCGCTCATTTTTGGCTCTGATTGGTCCGCGCGCCGCTCCTGCGAGGGGTCTTTGCCCATGGCGACCTCTGCGGCCCAAGTTTTTGCGATTTTGCGGGCCTGATCTGGCGATAGCGAGCCATCTTGGCCAATGACAGGCTCGCGAGACCTTCCTCCACGCCCCCCGCCAGCGCGATATTTGAAGACAAATGTCTTTTTTCTGGACGGAAGGACTTTGACCCCGAATCCCGCGATAGCTGCATCCCACGCGTAATATTTTGTCGCCTTGGGCGTGAGCGCGTCAACCGCTCGACGAGACAATCTGATCTTTGTCATAGGGCGAAACTCCTGTTCCAACGGTGCTCGCCCGCAGATTTGGGCGAGCATCGGGCGAGCACGCTTATTGAAACCAGCTGATACACCATGCGACGCGAATTTCAAAATATTATTACTTAATAGTGCCTTACGATCCTGTAAGAAATTCAATGAAATCAGATGAAACCGTCAAAAACTGATTTGTAATCAGTAGGTCCGCGGTTCGAGTCCGTGTGGGGCACCATTTAAATCCCTGAAAACAAAAAATAATGTTCCGTTTTGGCGCTCATATTGAGGTGTCGGCTTGCTCGTTTTGCAATTATTTTTGCAATTGGATCGTAGGCGCGATTTGAAGTTGCCCGACTCGTTCAGTTTCTGCGGTTCATTCGTCAAGCGCGCAGCCTTTGTGGCGTCGCGATACTTGGCTTCGCAGTTCACGCAAAGATCGTCGCCGGATTGCCGCAGTAGCGCCGACATGGCCTGTCAGGTGCCTCATAGCTATGCTCGCCTTTTGCCCAAGCCTCTGCTCTAGCAGGGTTGGGGGATGGAACGCCAAGGTCGCCACGATTGTAGGCATGCCAAACGGCAATATTTGAAAGACCTAGGCTCAGGACCCATTGATTTTCTCCTGCATCTCTGAATCACTGCCTGAAAACAGGAGTGGTGATATGAGCGATCTATTTTGGCTTACAGATGAATAGATGGCGCGGCTTGAGCCGTTTTTTCCGAAATCTCACGGCAGGCCCCGGGTGGATGATCGCAAGGTGCTCAGCGGGATAATCTTCATCAATCGCAATGGGTTACGTTGGCGGGATGGTGAGATCATGAACGCCACTGGTTCGAGTGAATGATCGAACAAAGGAATACGGTCCGCATAAGACACTATACAACCGCTGGAAGCGTTGGAGCGATAAGGGTATTTTTGCGAAAATGTTCATCGAATTGGCGAAACCGGGCGATGAAACCGACACGCTGATGATTGATGGTGAAGGGTCAAGCGCCATTGGTTCAAGCGCGGCCCTGAACGAGCTCAAAGCCCACCGGACCGCCGCCAGCCTGCGGCTAAAAAAGGGGGCAAACCGCGCATGATTGGCCTGGCAAAGGGAGGTCAAAACACGAAATTACACGCCGCGACAGATGCTTTGGGGCGCCCTACCGGGCTGTTCATGACGGCCGGTCTGACCTCGGACTATACCGGCGCGCAGGCTTTGCTCGAGGGCCTGCCACCCGCCAAACATTTGCTGGCGGACCGAGGATATGACGCGGACTGGTTCCGTAATGGATTGAAAGAAAAAGGTATTTCACCGTGCATTCCTTCGCGCAAAAATCGAAAAGAACCCATCTCACATGACGAGAACCTCTACAAACAGCACCGCAAAGTCGAAATTATGTTCGGCAGATTGAAGGATTAGCGCAGAATAGCGGTGCGCTTTGACCGAAGCCCGACCGTTTTCCTCTCCGCAATCGCCCTCGCCGCTCTCTTCATATTTTGGCTATGAGTCCTGAGCCTAGATAATTAGCAATCTCACGACATTCACGTGTTTGGCGTAGATGGTCGCCGTTATTCGATACAACGATCTTGCCAGATCAAGTGCAGCCGGAAACTCCCGCAGATCAACCATGGATTTCCGTCGCTTATCGCCCATTTCAGCTTGCCTCATGACTATCTAGTGTTCGGCACCTGACATGAGATTCCCATCGACGGATTGGTGTGTCATGCCCGGTCCATGAGACGCGCTGACATCTGCCTTTACCTTGGCCCCGCCGACCGTTCTGAACTTCAAGCCTTGATCGCCAACCGCAACACACCTCGCAAGCTGGTCTGGCGGGCCGAGATCGTGCTGGCGACGGCGGATGGTCACGGCACGGTCGAGATCATGCGGCGGGCAGGCACGTCGAAGCCAACAGTCTGGCGATGGCAGACGCGCTATCTCGCTGATGGTGTTGCGGGCCTCAAGCGTGACAAGACCCGGCCTTCGCGGGTGCCGCCGCTGCCGATTGCGACAAGGTTGAAGGTGATCACCAAAACAGTGCAGGAGACTCCTCCGAATGCCACTCACTGGAGCCGCAGCCTGATGGCCGAGGCCGTGGGCATTTCGCCTTCGAGCGTGGGGCGCATACAGCGCAGGCAGTTAAAAGTGATACGCGGTTTTAACGCCCGCATGCGCGATAAATCAAAGACTTATAGCCAAAGCGGGCGTCAAAACTTAGATCAAAATAAAACGCTTTGGCTATATCGGATGAGCATTTCTCGGTTGATGGGACATTGATCAAGGCTTGGGCGTCGATGAAAAGTTTCCAACCGAAGGCGGAGGGCACGCCGCCCGACGATGAGGGGCCGGATGATCCACCCGCGCATGACACCGCCGCAGACAACCAGTCCACAAGATCCCATCCCGAAACCGAACCGATGCCCAGCCACAACCGCCGCAACCGAAACGCCGAGATCGACTTCAAAGGCGAGAAGCGTTCGAACGCGACCCGCGCTTCGACCACGGACCCGGAGGCACGGCTCTACAAGAAATCGCCCGGCACTGGTGCGGCGTTGTGTTTCATGGGACATGCGCTGATGGAGAACCGGCACGCGCTGATTGTTCAGGGAGATCTCACCCAAGCTGACGGTCATGCCGAACGGCGTGCCGCCTTGGGCATGGTGCATCGTCACTCCCCTGGATCGACCCGGCGGCTGACACTTGGGGCGGACAAGGGGTATGGCGCAGCCGGGTTCGTTTCCGATCTCCGGGAGGCCTGCGTCACCCCGCATGTCGCGCAGAAATCGAGATATTCAGCGATAGATGGGCGCACCACGCGGCATCAGGGCTATGCCTTGTCGATCAAGCACCGAAAGCGGATTGAGGAAGCCTTTGGCTGGGCCGAGACTGTTGGCGGCATGGCGCAAACCGTCTATCGTGGCGTCGAGCGGGTCCGATCCCGCTTCATCCTGACGATGACCGCCAATAATCTTGCGCGACTGCCCAAATTGCTGGCAGCATAAGGCGGAAGGCGACTGAACGGGGGACGAAAATCACGAACCCTTGTTGCCGAGTGCAGGGCGCATTCACCCGATAGGCAGAAAAACATTCCCGAGCGGCGACTATTTCAGCACCCTGCTAAAACCCTGCCCCCTGCTCCCGAACGCGGGTCCTTTCCAGGCCCACCCAACACGGAGAATTCGCACGCACGGCCAAGATGCGTTTTGGGGAATTTTCGCAGTTTGCTGTTTTGGTTCCGGTTGTGGTCGCGGTGGGGGAGTGATCGAGAATCAGCAAGATTCGCCACCCACACTGCGGAGTAGGGCGCGCATCTGCTGCCCGAGGGCACTCAAGATGGTAAGCGCGGGCTGATCACCCATCGGTTGCGGCTTGACGTTGTTTTGATGGCAGGCAGTGGTCAGTCTATCAGCTTTGCGTCTTTCGCGCGTTTGATCGCGTCCAAGACACTTGTGAGGGTGTCGATTGCGCCGAAGGTTGCGTGCTTTGTCATTTTTTCGTTGGCCCCGAAGACTTAACTTCGTCCCGTTTTCCGAACATTTTGATTATTGACCCTACGCCGACGCTTGCCAAGTCATGTTTTCGAACAACTGCGCTGGTGTGAGGTAGCCGATGGCTGAGTGGCGGCGCTGGCGGTTGTCGAAAATCTCAATGCACTCGAAAATTGCGGCCTTGGCCTCGGCTCGGGTTTTGAAGCGGGTTCGGTGGACCAGCTCCTTTTTCAGAGGTGAGGGCATGACTGCCATTGGTCCGAAGGAATGCCCGAACAAAAAGCTCTCCATTGGTGCGTTATCCAGGCACTCACCGGTTCTACTCATCGACTGGGTGATCTTGGCCGATCCGAGCATGGTGCGATATTTCTGACCTGCATATTGGCTCCCCCTATCGCTGTGATGCATCAATCCGGGGACCGGGCCGCGGTGCCCGAGGGCCATCTTGAGAGCGTCGCAGCAGAGCTTAGCGCGCATGTGATCATCCATGCATTGCCCGGCAGGGTATTTCGCCGCGAAATGTCCCGAGAGGGGGCGAGCCAAACCCGGTTCAGGATAGTGCAATCGAATGCCCGATCTAGCAGGTTTGGCGAAGGGGTGAGGGTATGATTACCCCCTTTCGGCATCTTTGCCTTGCTCAAAGAGCCTGTCGGGCAGCGGTCCGTGGTGCGCGGTTTCCGGGGTGATGGAGTATATCTCAACCTGCTCTTTCAGCCGCTTATTGTCGCGCCGAAGCTGTGCCAACTCCGCCGCATCAGCCTTTTGACGGCGGACGGCCTCAGCCGGCCTGTGCGCCTCAATCTCAAGCCGCCACGTCTTCAACTGAGTGCTCGTGATCCCGAGTTCTTTCGCAACTCCGCCTTGCGTCGCACCGGGCTGGCTCAGCCGCTCAACGGCGCTCAGAGCCAGATTTGAACCAATGGCGTCCCGGCCCCTCTCCTATGAATTCCTCAGTGAAATTCCGTCTCTTTTGTCCCATCTCGCACTCCCTGTCTGGACCCAAGGGGTAAATTGCCCCGATGTCCGGGAACAGGGACGAGGTTCAATTTGCGGGACCCTCGGAACTCCGTTCAGGTTGTACAAAAGACGGGGGTCGTCAAGCTCGACCGCGGTCCTGCAAGACCAAGCTCCGCGCGGCGCCACCCCCGCCGCTGTATCGCAGGAATATTCTGAGCGCTGTTCTCGATACAACCGAACACCACGCGCACACGGTTCCGCAGGATAGGCGGGGCTATGTCTTCTCTTCGTCATAAGGCTCTCCTAAAGAGTGTCTTACCCTACGCCAAACCCGGGGCGGTTCAGGCATGATGTGTGGCATGCTTCTCGCGATGTAGATGTGTCCGACATTCTGACATTGAAGGCAGTCACATGAATGCGGCCGGGCGTGGTGCCAGAGGCTTACCACGCGGTGATTTGACAATACGCATTTCCTCGCATGCATGCCCGGTGGAAAATCGCCCGGAAGGCCCTGTCATTTGTCCGGAAATCAGGCTATGCTTAGGGTTGTATTGAACAAATGGCTTGCTCCGACCCGTTGTACGGTGCGGGCATTGAATTTGGTAGACTGTGATGAATAATGAGTTCTATGAGACTTTAGGTTACTGGCGTGCATCTTTGGCGGATGGTGCATTGGGGCGGGGTCGCTTTAGGCAGCGGGAGCGGAAGGAATTCATTGAGCTGTCAAAAGACACCCTGCGCGAAGGTTTGCTGCCTAAAGACCAGATCCGCAAAGTTTTTGAAGGAGAGAAGCCGGATACCAAGGCGGTAGCCGTACAAATCTGGCCGATGGTCATGGCCCTGAGAACTTCTCATGGTGCGACTGTATCCAATGGTTTTCCAGAAATCGTCGCACCTGTCGTTACAGAGGCGATGGTCGATAGAGAGGGCAACATTCGACCGTCTCGAAACGTCATTGCGAGAGACGTTCTAAAGCCACTCCCCAACGATGTTTTTTCGCTCGGCAGGGTTGAAGATTTTGACACCTTTCTTTCGACATCGCCCTTTTCACCCGACGAAAACTCCCCTGTTGTTTGGGACCAATATCTAAAACACTGCCGTGCTATGCTTGATGCTGTGTCGCCTGGGTGGCCATCTGATGATGACAATTATGTCTCTGCCGGCGTGGGGTTTATGGAGGTTTCCGGTGAGGCTGGCGCAGCTATTGCGCGAGTTATCAGCCTTTATGACACGCTGCTTGGTGAAAAACACAAAGCGCCGCTGTTAGAAAATTTGGCCGGACCACCTTCACCCAAAAAGGAGCTTTCTCCTCGGACAGAAGCGGCCTTCATAAACCGACTTGGACATGCTAGCGACGAATTTCCGCTCGCAGATCATCAATGTCAGGTTCTTTCATATCTCTCAACGGGACAACCCAGCGATGTGCTTGCTGTCAACGGGCCTCCGGGAACTGGCAAGACAACAATGCTCTTGTCGGCCATTGCAGATGCGTGGGTTCGCGCAGCTCTGCAAGAAAGTGCTCCTCCGATTATCGTCGCGGCGTCCACCAATAACCAGGCCGTAACAAACATTATCGACGCGTTCGGCAAGGACTTCTCCGAAGGCGAGGGCCCATTCGCGGGTCGCTGGTTGCCTGACCTCAAAAGCTACGGGTTGTTTCTTCCAGCAAAATCAAAAGAAGCCGAGGCTGCTCGCCGGTATCAAACTGAGCGGTTCTTTAATGAACTCGAAAGCCATGACTATGTTGCCCGCGCCAGAGACGCTTTTCTGGCGGCAGGGAAAACGGCCTTTCCTGACCTTGAAAATCCAGATGTGAAAGAGATCGTATCTTCCTTACACAAGCGGATTGCTGAAGAGGTTGCGAAACTGTCTGATGCGGACACTTCGCGGACACGGGTTGAGGAGGCAACATCAAAGGTTGCCAACCTATTGGGCGACGATGCCGAGACAGCTTTGCTGCAGCTGGAAAAAGCTATGCATGACGACGCCGCAGAACTTGAGCGTCATAAGGCTTGGGAATCCGGGTGGGCCAGACATCAGGCTGATGAATCTGTCCTTCTTGCAATGTTCAACTTTCTTCCATCGGTGGCTCGAAAAAGAGTGATGAAAGGGCGTGTCGCACTGGAAGCCATCGGCTGCAGGCTGGATTTCTCCGATAGCCGTTCGGTTGAAGACATTGGAAATAGCCTTCGAGGCACGGTTCGTGTTGCACAGGAGGCTGCTCAATCCTCTGGTGCCAGATATGAGGCAGCCCGATCTGCGTTAGGCAATCTAGATAAGGCACAGAAAGCATGGGCTCGCGCAACGGAAAATCTGAAAGCGCCCGTTGTTCCAGTGACTGCTGCTTTGGACGTCGATAGGGTTGCCGATTGCCGCACCCGTTTTCATCTTTTCCGACTGGCTTGCCATTATTGGGAGGGACGGTGGCTTTTGGAAATGGACGATAGCCTTGATGAAATCGTGGCCTCGCAACGAAAGACCGGGCGGAAAACAATCGAACCACGCTGGCATCGCCGTATGATGCTGACGCCCTGTGCTGTTTCCACGTTTGCGAGTTTGCCAGGCAAAATGAGCTTTAGTCTAAAGTCTGGCGGTGAATGGGGCACCGGCTATTTATTCGACTTCATCGATTTGCTGATTGTTGATGAAGCCGGGCAAGTCTTGCCAGAGGTTGCGGCACCCTCGTTCGCTCTAGCGAAACGCGCATTAGTCATTGGAGATACCCAACAGATTGAGCCGATCTCGTCCGTGCCCAAAGCAGTCGATATTGGCAACCTGCAAAGCGCGGGTTTTCTGAAAGAGAACTATTCTGAGGATGATTTGGCAACACTGTCAGCTACTGGCATGCGCAGTGTTGACGGCAGCGTAATGCGTCTCGCACAGCAAGCGTGCGCCTACGAGCCTTACCCGGAGTTAGAGCGAGGGCTTTACCTGTTTGAGCATAGACGCTGCTATGACGAAATTATCGATTTTAGCAATAGGCTCTGCTACAAGGGGTCGCTAAAACCGATGCGAGGCAATGCACCCGCGAGCCGCGTTATACCTTCGATGGGTTATCTACATATTGACGGTATGGCTTTGAGTGTTGGCGGCAGCCGCGCAAATGCGACCGAAGCTGCAACCATTGCAGACTGGCTCGCGGAAAATCGGCGGGATCTTGAGGGCCAATACAACAAAAAACTGGAAGATATAGTCGGTGTCGTCACCCCCTTCGGACGGCAGGTGCAAGAAATCAAACGCGCTTGTGCCGAACGAGGCATTGACGCGAAAATGACTGTCGGCACGGTTCACTCGCTTCAAGGGGCTGAGCGACCGATCATCCTGTTCTCACCGGTCTATTCCAAACATGCTGACGGGCAATTTATCGATATGTCGCCAAGTATGCTGAACGTGACCGTATCGCGTGCAAAAGACAGCTTCCTCGTCTTCGGTGACATGGACGTATTTTCGTCGGCTGCGAAGGGTACCCCCAGATCGGTCTTGGCTGAGTGCCTGTTCTCTCAGAGCGATGGGGTGCTTGAGTTTACTGCACAGCCGCGCTCCGATCTTCAGGATTCAAGTCGTCCGCTTTCGACATTAAGAGACGCAGAAGAACATGACCGGTTCCTAAAAGATGCGCTTTCCACAGCCCGCGAAATGACCATTGTTAGCCCGTGGGTAATTGCCTCAACAATGAAACGTGCAGGGTTGCTGGATGCTTTCCAAGATGCTGTGGCGCGCGGTGCAGAAATCGATGTCTTCGCAGATCCTCTGTTGAACCAGTTGAAGTATGATGATGGCGTAACACAGCTTGAAGCAGCGACATCTGCACTGCAAGATGTAGGGGTAAGAGTCCACGAAGTGCGTCAGCTGCACAGCAAGATTGTCATCGTTGATGCCAACCGGCTTTGCATCGGTTCCTACAATTGGCTGAGCGCTGACCGGAAGGGCCGATATGCGCGCCACGAAACGTCGATCGTCTACAATGGTGCGCATCTTCAAAGCGAGATTGATGTTATCAAGCAAAGCCTAGGTGCTCGCGAAAAGCGCTGACAGAGGTGGCCGCGGGAGTTCGGAGCAATTGCTAAGCTATTGCCAGTGACGGATCAGCCGGGTTAGATTTGTTCGGGCTGCGAAAGATCGAGAATGCGGGCAAGGCCTGCATTCCCCTGCACAAGGTCAGCCAGCGTAACCGGGTCGAGCGTGACAAAGAAGGCCTCCAGGGCGCGGGACAAGGACGTGTGCAGCCGGCAGCAAGATGATAGTGGACATGTGTCGGCTTCCTGATCAAAGCACTCTGCCAAGGGCACGTTGCCCTCGAATAGGCGAAAGACCTTGCCCACAGAGATCTCCTCTGGGGCGAGATGCAAGCGGAAACCGCCGGCGCGGCCACGCACAGTCGTGAGGAAACCAAGACGCCCAAGTTCGTTGACCACCACCGCCATATGTCCTTCGGACGCGTTGATCGTGCCCACAAGATCATGCTTGCGCAGGGTTCGGCCTCGGTTTATGGCACAGGCCATCAGAACACGCATGGCCAAGTTTGTCTTAATGTTCACGCGCATGCGGTATCCTCTTCATTGACGGCCGGCAAATCGGCAGCAGGTCCGACCATGTCCCAAACACCTCCTCATGAAGCAACCACGAGAACCTGTGATTGCGACGCCCCTCTTAAAGATCGCGCGGCGCAGCGTCTAGCCGCAATGATGGCTCCGTTTGAACGGAGTATTGCGCGTGCAGGATGGCTCACTGTGATCGCGTCGCTGTTATGGGTTCCTATGGCTGGTGCCATTTCCGTGGCGATTGGAGGTTTGGCGGCGGGCACTGCAACGACACAGGGTCTTTTCGGGGCAGCGTTGGTATTTCTTGCCATAGGCGCGTTGCGGGTTTGGCTCAATTGGGTCGCGACGGGGTGGCTAGACGGTGCAGCCAATCAAGCCATCGCCCGAGAGCGCGCTGCGTTGATCACCGGGCAAGACCGTCTGTCCCCGCGCGCCGAGCGGCTGGCGTCGGCATCCGTCGGGGTGCTTCTTGTCGATAAGCTTGCGCAGTTTGCCCCGTTTATCTCCCGCTACCGCCCTGCAGCGTTGCGCGTCGCGGTGGTACCGGTGGTGCTGCTTTTGGCGGCGCTGAGCCTGTCTTGGGCTGCCGCGCTGGTTTTGGTGGTTGCAGGCCCGTTGATCCCGGTTTTCATGGCGCTTGTCGGTCTTGCGGCGCGCGAGGCAAGCGAGCGGCAAATGGCGGAACTCGGGTCGTTGACTGGCATGCTGGCAGAGCGCATTTCGGCCCTCACCGACATCCGTCTGCTGAACGCGCAGGCGGCCATGTTGTCAGAGTTTGCCGAGCGCTCGGATCGTTTGCGCGACCGGACTATGGCGGTGTTACGGGTTGCGTTTCTCTCTTCGGCGGTCCTTGAGCTGTTCTCCGCGCTCGGGGTTGCCATGGTCGCGGTCTATGTCGGCTTTTCGCTGCTTGGAGAGGTGCAGTTTGGCACATGGGCCTCTGCGCTCACCCCGGCGCAAGGGGTGTTTCTTCTGATGATTGCCCCCGAGTTTTTTCAGCCCCTGCGTGACCTTGCTACGGCTTGGCATGACAAGGCGGGCGCGCTTGCGGTGGCCGAAGAATTGGCGGATCTGAAATCTGCTGAGGCGCACAGGATCCTTGGCTCGGGCGGTGCCGGAGCGATCGAACACACAGCCCCGACAATTACGCTTACAGGGCTGACAATTGGCGCTATCAGCTACCCCGATATGTGCATCGAACCGGGAGAGTCTCTGGCGATCACGGGCCCGTCTGGCAGCGGGAAGACAACCTTGATCTCTCTGATCGGGGGGCTGCAAGCGCCAGAAACAGGCTCGATCAAGTTCAATGACACGCTTTTGTCGCACGCGAGCGCAGACAAATGGCGTGGCTTCGTGGCGTGGCTGCCGCAAGCGACCGAGTTTCCCTCTGGGCCCTTGCGGGACACGCTTCTGCTTGGCGCACCGGCAGACAGCTGTGATGCGGATATTGAGGCGGCGCTTGCGCTTGCTTCGGCGGTGGATATTGTCAAGCGGCTGCCCGAGGGGCTCAACACAGCCCTGGGCGAGACGGGCGGAGGGGTCTCGGGCGGCGAAGCGCGGCGGCTCTTGCTCGCCCGCGCGGCCCTTTCGGGTCGGCCAGTTTTGCTTGCGGATGAGCCAACCGCCGATTTGGATGCAGAAACGGCGGCTGAGGTGATAAGTGCTTTGGGCCGAATTGCAGCCTCGGGAACGACCCTAATTGTCGCAACCCATGATCAAGCGCTGATCTCGGTTATGCAGCGGCAGATCCAGCTTAAGCAGATAGCGGAACCTTCGACATGAGCTTTTTGATCCAGATCGCCCGGTTCGTCTGGCGCGCCGAACGTGCAGCGCTTTGGCGCGGATTGCTTTTGTCTGTGGCTGTCTTGGTCTCGGGCGCCCTTTTGCTGGGGCTGTCAGGCTGGTTCATCACCGCCACCGGAGCGGCCGGCATTGCTGGGATTGGGATCGCCTTCGATGTGTTCCGCCCGTCTGCAGGGGTGCGGTTTCTTGCACTTGGCCGCACCGCGACACGCTATGGTGAGCGCGTTTTGACCCATGACGCCACATTGCGCGTCTTGGCTCAGCTGCGCGTGCGGCTCTTGGCAAATATGGCACAGTTCCCGCCTAAGGCGCTGGAGCGCATGCGCAGCCCGGCTTTGCTCAACCGTGTCACGGCGGATGTTGATGCGCTGGACGGGGTCGCGATCCGGCTGTTTTTTCCACTCATCGCGGGCACAATAACGATGGTTCTGGCGGCTGTGGTCCTATCTTGGCTTGTTGTGCCTGTCGTCGCGGCTGTTGTTGTTGGCAGTCTTACTGCGGGCGGGGCGCTCGCCATGGCTTGGCTGGGCCGTCGATCCATCCAGCCTGCAGCCGAGGCCGAAGGCGCACGTCAGGACTTGCGCGCTGGTGCCGTCGAGCACTTTCGGGCGCGCATCGTTTTAGCGTTCTCCGGTGCCCTCGAACATTCTCGCGCGGGCCTATTGCAGCGCGAAAGCCAGTTGCGTGCTGCGCATCTGCGGCTCGCCCGCCTCGACAGCAACGCGGTGGCTGTGGTTTCGCTATCAGGTGTTATTGCGGCCAGTGCAGCCTTGGTTGTCGGGGGCAGCTTAGCATTGAATGGTGTGATTTCCGCACCCGTCGCGGCACTTGCCGTATTTGCCGCCTTAGCGTTGATTGAGGTGCTGGCCCCCGTTCAGCGCGCTGTGGCCGAGAGCGGTCGCATGCGCGATGCCGCCAGCCGGGTTGCGCCCTTGCTGGACGATATGCCCCAAATGGACAGCGCGCGCGCCGATTTGCCAAGGCCCCAATCTGCTGGGCCCCAATCCGCTGGGCCCGCGGTGTTAGAGCTGGTCGAGCTGACCGTTAGCGCAGCTGAGGGCCACCAAGCCCTGACCGCGCCTGTCACGGTTAGCGTTGGCGCAGGCGAGATGGTGGCGCTTGTGGGGCGCTCTGGTACCGGCAAGTCGACACTTCTGTCGGCGGCGGCTCGGCTATCTTTGGCGCATGGCGGGGACGTGAAGATAAATGGCCATTCCATCGACACTATGAGCGAAGAGGCGTTGCGGGCTTCCCTTGGTTTTCTGCAGCAGCGCAGTCAGCTGATCTCTGGCACGCTCCGCGATAACCTGCATCTTGCGGCACCTGACGCCAGCGATGCGCAGATGAGCGAGGTTCTGACCGCGCTCGGCTTGCAGACGTTGCTTTCGGTGCGTGACGGGCTGGACACACGTCTCGGCGAGGGCGGCGCGGGCCTGTCGGGCGGTGAGGCACGGCGCGTTGCGCTGGCTCGGGTTCTGTTGCGCCGGCCCCAGGTTCTGCTCCTTGACGAGCCCACCGAGGGGCTCGACGCGGAGTCCGCAGGCCAAGTTCTGTCGTCGATCCGCCGCCTGTTACCTGAGGCCGCCATCGTGATCGCAACCCACAAGGAAACGGAAATCGCCCAAAGCGACCGCGTCACTTTGCTAAAACGTATAAATTAAAAATACCTTTTTTTGATCTGGATCAACACGGCGGCCAGGCCCTTCTCCTAGATAAAGCCGAACGCGCGACTCGGCTTGTGTCGCGTAGATAAGGAGTTAGGGAAATGGAGCTAGACGTCGTCGAGCTATCGCGGCTGCAATTTGCGATGACAGCCATGTATCACTTTCTCTTCGTGCCGCTCACGCTGGGTCTATCGATTCTCGTGGCGATCATGGAGACGGTCTATGTGATGACGAACCGCCCAATCTGGCGGCAAATGACAAAGTTTTGGGGCACGCTGTTCGGGATCAATTTCGTCCTCGGCGTTGCCACGGGCATTACGATGGAATTCCAGTTCGGGATGAACTGGAGCTATTACAGCCATTATGTTGGCGATATCTTCGGAGCGCCTCTGGCGATTGAGGGCCTCATGGCGTTCTTTCTTGAGGCAACCTTTGTGGGCTTGTTCTTTTTCGGCTGGGATAAGCTGTCAAAGGTTCAGCACATGGTCGTCGCTTGGCTGGTGGCGATTGGCTCGAATTTCTCGGCGCTGTGGATTTTGATCGCGAATGGATGGATGCAAAACCCGGTCGGGGCTGCTTTCAACCCGGATACGATGCGCATGGAAATGACGTCATTTGCCGAAGTGCTTTTCAACGAGGTCGCACAGGCCAAATTTGTGCATACGGTCTCTGCTGGCTATGTGACCGCGTCCGTCTTCGTGCTGGGTGTTTCGGCACTCTATCTGATCCAGAGCCGCCACAAGGATTTGGCGCGCCGCTCCATTGCTGTGGCTTCTGCCTTTGGTCTTGCCTCGGCATTATCGGTTGTCGTGCTGGGAGATGAATCCGGCTATTCGGCCAGCCATACGCAAAAGATGAAGCTCGCTGCCATCGAGGCCATGTGGCACACGGAACCTGCGCCTGCCTCTTTCACGTTGGTCGGTTTCCCCGATCAAGAAACACGCGAGACCCATTACGCCGTGCATTTGCCTTGGGCGATGGGGCTTATCGGGACGCGATCACTGACCGAAGAAATCCCTGGCATCAACGAGCTTGTTGAGGAGGCCGAGCATAAGATCCGCGATGGTCTGATCGCCTATGACGCGCTGATGACGATCCGGGCGGACCGGACAGGCGTGGCCCCTGAAATTCGTGAGACCTTCGAGGCGCATTCGGCTAATCTTGGCTATGCGATGCTGCTCAAGCGCTATGTGGATGATCCACGCGATGCGACGGAAGCACAGATTAAAATGGCAGCCGATGACACGGTGCCGGGCGTTGCGCCGCTATTCTGGGCGTTTCGGATCATGGTGGGCCTTGGCTTTGCCTTTATCGGGGTCATGGCATTCTTCTTTGTGCGGGCATCTTTCTACAACATGCAGTTCCCGCGTTGGTCGCTCTATGCAGCTGTAGCTATCATCCCAGCACCCTGGATCGCAGCTGAGCTGGGCTGGTTCGTGGCTGAGTTTGGCCGTCAACCTTGGACCGTGGATGGGGTGCTGCCGACCGCGCTTTCGGCCTCGCATCTGAGTGTGATGGATTTGCTGATCACCTTGGCGGGCTTTGTCACCTTCTACTCCATCCTCTTCGTCATCGAGATAAGCCTGATGGTCAAATACATCCGCAAAGGCCCATATCTTGATGTGGCTGAGACGGAGGCTTGGCAAGCACGCCACGAACACCGGCTGCGCACCCATGACGGCCAGGGACCATTCGCCCGCGCCGATGTTGCAAACCCTGCGGAGTAAGACAGATGATCCTTTACGAACTGATAGACTTCGATACGCTGCGCGTTATTTGGTGGGCGCTTCTGGGCGTGCTCCTGATTGGTTTCGCTCTCACAGATGGCTTTGACATGGGCGTAGGTGCGCTTCTGCCCTTTGTTGCCAAGACGGATGTGGAGCGCCGGGTTGTCATTAACACGGTCGGCCCCGTGTGGGAGGGGAACCAAGTCTGGTTCATCCTTGGCGGAGGGGCAATCTTTGCAGCTTGGCCACCTCTCTATGCGGTCAGCTTTTCGGGCTTTTATCTCGCGATGTTTGTGGTGCTTGCCGCGTTTATCGTGCGCCCGGTCGCCTTCAAATACCGCTCCAAGCGTGACAGTGCCACATGGCGAAATAGTTGGGATTGGGCTCTGTTTGCTGGCGGCGCGGTTCCGGCGCTGCTGTTCGGAGTGGCTGTCGGCAATGTGCTGCTGGGTGTTCCCTTCTACCTGACCGAAGATTTGATGCCGATGTATCCGGGGAACTTTGCCTCCAAATTCGTGGGCCTGTTGCGTCCCTTCGCGGTTCTCGCTGGTATCGTCTCATTTGCAATGCTCTTGATGCATGGCGCCGCTTGGTTGAATCTCAAATCCGAAGGCTTGGTTGCAGAGCGTGCGCGCTCAATCGGCCAAAAGGCGGGGATCGTTGCGATGGTCGGCTATGCGATTGCCGGGCTCTGGCTCATGATCGGGGTCCAGGGCTTTGCCTTGGGTGAGGTTGCAGCAAACGGGCCGTCCAATCCGCTCTACTCTGACGTGAGCCGCGACGGAAGCTGGCTTGCCGCCTACGGTGCTCGGCCTTGGATTGTGATCGCTCCTATCATGGGGTTTGTGGGGATGGCGCTGACGCTGCGTGGCTTGAGCGCGGGCCGTGAAGTGTCAACGCTGCTGTGGTCAAAGCTTGGAATTACCGGGGTGATCTCTTCGGTTGGGTTGACGATGTTTCCGTTTATCCTGCCCTCGACGCTGGATCCGAAAAGCTCGCTGACCGTATGGGACGCCTCCAGCTCGCATCAAACGCTGTTCATCATGCTGGTGGTCACGGCGATCTTTATGCCGCTGATCCTCGCCTACACGGCATGGGTTTACAAAGTCCTCTGGGGCAAGGTCACTGAGGCCGACGTGACCCACAATTCCGACACTGTCTACTAAGAAAGGAAATTCCAAATGTGGTATTTTGCTTGGATGCTTGGCCTGCCGCTTGCCGCTGCCTTCGCTGTTCTGAACGCCATGTGGCTGGAACTGCGCACCGATGCTTGCTTTGCCGAAGAGGGCGATTGCCCAATGGGCGAGCACACACATTAAAGCGCGCCGGATCCCTGACACGGTCTGTGTGAGGGGTCCGGCATAAGACCCTATCAAGAGACGTTTATGACCACGCAAGGCACATCTTCTTCAAAAGCGGCGCAACCGGCTCAGCGCTTGCAGCATTTTCCGATCCCGTTCTTTGCGCTTGTGATGGGGCTTTCGGGCCTGACGTTGGCCCTACATGCAGCCGAAGCGCATCTGGGCATCGGATCTCTTGCAAGCGGTTTGGTCTTGACCCTGACGGTGGCCACCTTCCTGGTTCTGAGCCTGCTCTACGCGCTGAAGGCCCTGCGGCACCCGGCAGCCGTGGCGGCGGACTGGCGTCACCCGGTCAAGCTCTCGTTCTTTCCTGCCATCACGATTTCGCTCTTGCTCATTGCCACTGCCTTGCGTCCTCTCACAGTTGAGGTGGCCTGGCTGGTCTGGCTTGTCGGGGCGATTGGACAGGCCGGGCTGACTCTCGCAGTCTTATCGAACTGGATTGGGCAGCGCTCCTTCCTGCCTGCTCATCTCTCACCGGCTTGGTTCATCCCCGCAGTTGGGAATGTGATCGCGCCTGTTGCTGGCGTCTCGCTGGGCTTTGTGGAAAGCTCGTGGATTTTCTTTTCCGCCGGGCTGATATTTTGGATCGTCCTGCTTGTGCTTGTCATGAACCGGCTCATTTTTCACGACCCGCTGCCCGGAAAGATGGTGCCGACGCTGGCCATCCTGATTGCACCACCCGCCGTCGCGTTTCTGAGCTGGCTGCAGTTGAACGGTGGCATTCTGGATGCAACCGCGCGCCTGTTTTATGGCATGGCCGTTGTCTTTGCCGCGCTGGCGCTGACACAAGGCGCGAAATTGCGTAAGGTGCCCTTTGCACTCTCCTGGTGGGCGCTCAGCTTTCCAATGGCGGCGCTTACCATTTCCACGTTCCGCTTTGGGGCCCTTGCGAAATCTTCGACCCATAACGCGGCCGGTTTTCTCTGTCTCGCCATTCTGATTATGATCGTTACCGCTTTGCTGTATCGCACGGCCCGCGCGGTCATCCAGAACGAAATTTGCCAACCCGATTAACCACATGGACATCGAAAGGATTTCTGCCATGAAAAAACTACTTATCGCATCGCTGGCCGTCGCCAGCCTTTCCGGCCCAGCCCTCGCGCAAGAGGCACCTCAAACGCTGGTCACGATCTTGACCGCGCCGGAGCCGCAAACCCAGTTGATGGCCATGGTTCTGGCCATGCAAGCGGCGAAACAAGGCGCGGCGCCGCATATTTTGCTTTGTGGACCTGCTGGTGACATCGCGCTCAAGGATGCCCCCGAAACCGCAACAGCACCGCAACCACCGCGCGGGATGAGCCCACAGGGCCTTTTGTCAAAGATCGCGGCGATGCCCGAGGCCAAAGTTGAAGTCTGCGCAATCTATCTGCCCGGCAAAGAGGTTGACGCGAGCGCTCTGATGGACGGCGTCACTGTCGCCAAACCGCCAGCAATGGCCGGCGCGATGATCGCACCCGGTGCGCGCATCGCCAGCTATTAACACTTCGAAAGCCCGTGCGCCTTATTTGGGCACACGGGTTCTTTTGCATCAAAATGAAAGGTATACCAGGGTAGACACTATGAGCAAACAGACACATCTTACCCGGCGTCAGGCGCTTGCCCTCGCTGCGGGGGGCGGGGTTGCCGCGCTGAGCACGGCCCCCAAAAGTTCCCAAGCACAGACCCAAACCAGTGCCCGTATCGTGATCATCGGGGCGGGCGCGGGCGGCACCTCGCTTGTCAACCGTCTTGTGCACCGTCTTGATGGTGCGAATATCACGCTGATCGATCCAAGGCGTGAGCATCTCTATCAACCAGGGCTTTCGCTCGTTGCAGCGGGATTGAAGCCCGCAGACTATGTGGTCTCGCAGACAACTGACTGGCTACCCAGCGGTGTACGCCTGATTGCTGAGGCTGCCACGGCTATCGATCCAGAGGCCAAGACGGTTGCAACCACCGGCGGGCAAACCGTGGCTTATGATTTTCTCGTGCTCGCACCGGGCCTTGTGCTGGACCATGATGCGATTGAGGGCTTCTCTCTCGACATGGTGGGGCAAAACGGCATCGGAGCGCTTTATGCGGGTCCACAATACGCCGCTGCCACCTGGAAGGCTGCGCAGGCCTTTACCGAGACGGGGGGGCTGGGCCTCTTCACCCGCCCGGCGACGGAGATGAAATGCGCAGGGGCTCCGCTTAAACATACGTTTCTGATTGATGATATCGCTCGCCGCGCCGGGCAGCGTGGCAAGGCGGAGTTCGTTTATGCCGCCCCGCAAAAAAGCCTCTTTGGTGTGCCGATCGTGGCAGAAAAGGTGCGCATGCTGTTCGGAGATCGCGGGATTGGAACGGCCATGTCTCACACTCTTACGGGGATCGACGCAAGCGCGAAACGCGCGCGTTTTGCCACCGATCAAGGCACACAAGAGATCGACTATGACTATATCCATGTCATCCCACCACAGCGCGCACCAGAGGTGATCCGGCAGTCTGGGCTGTCTTGGGCTGACAAATGGACGGATCAAGGCTGGGTCGAATGCGATAAGTCTACATTGCGCCACTTGCGCTATGACAGCATCTGGGCGCTTGGCGATGTGGCTGGGGTTCCAAAGGGCAAAACCGCTGCAAGTGTCAAATGGCAAGTTCCGGTCGTCGAAGATGGTATCGTTGCTGCCATTGAGGGGCGGGCCAGCACGGAAACTTATGGGGGCTACACCTCTTGCCCGATGATCACCCGGATTGGCCGCGCCATGCTTGTGGAGTTTGACTACGACAACAATCTCGTGCCGTCCTTCCCCGGTATCATCGCCCCGCTCGAAGAGCTCTGGATTAGCTGGTTGATGAAGGAAGTTGCTCTGAAGCCCACCTATAACGCTATGCTGCGCGGCCGCGCCTAAGGAGAGATCACCATGAAAGACTTGACATTTGGCACCCTGATCGCCGTTTTCGAAGAGATCTTTGGCCGTGGGCTGTTCTGGGCAATGGTGGTGGCTGCGGTGCTCGTGACACTCGCATACCTGTACGTGCTTATCCGCGACCACAGCATCAGTTGGCGCAAATTTCTACTTGCGCAACTCTCCATGCCGGTGGGCGCGGTGTTGGCTGTGTGGTTTGTGATGGCTGTCACCCATTCGAAGCTGACCGATCTGGGCGGTCCCATAGACGTGATCGTGTTTATTGGCATAGCCGTGGGCGGGGCTGTAGGTATCGCTATTCTTGTCTACACTGTGCAGTCGCTTATCGCGCCGCCAAGATCGCAGACGGACCGCGACAAATAGCGATTACACTCCAGAGACCCGAAGACTGGGCCCCAGTTTTCGGGTAAGGTGACGGCGGGAAAAGATCGAGACTTCTCAAGTGCTATACTCCATCGCCCCGAAAAGCGGGTACCGGTTTTCGGATAAGGTGATGGATAAAAGGGGGAATCGACTACCGAAAATTCGGGCTTTCAGGTGAGTTGTGTATAAGGCGTCATACTAGGGATTTTTCGATCGCAACCTGTAATATCTCTACCGACGTTTCAAGTTGGTCGTCACTCGCGATGAATGGCGGGGCGAGTAGAATGTGATCGCCACGTTTCCCGTCAACTGTTCCGCCCATCGGATAACAGATAAGCCCGTGCGCAAAAGCCTCTGATTTGACTTTCGCGTGCGTTTTGCGCTCAAGCGGCAGGGGCTCCTTTGTTGCGCGGTCTGCTACCAGCTCCACCCCGCAGAAAAGCCCGACACCGCGAATGTCGCCCACATGGGGGTGCTGCCCAAGGGCATTGTGCAGTGATCGCCGCAGATGCGCGCCCGCAGGTGCCACCCGCTGAACGATCTCGTCATCTCTCAGGCGCTCCAGCACAGCAAGGGCCGCCGCGCAGGCGGCAGGATGACCTAGATAGGTATGGCCATGTTGAAAAAAGCCGGTGCCTTGCTCGATCGCATCGTGGATCGCTTTGGTGCAGAGCGTCGCCCCAATTGGTTGGTAGCCGCCGCCCAGGCCTTTTGCTATGGCGCAGATATCGGGCGTGATGCCGTATTGCTCATAGGCAAATAGCGTGCCGGTGCGCCCCATCCCGCACATGACTTCGTCCAGGATCAAAAGGATCCCATATCGGTCACACAATGCGCGCACGCGGGCAAAGTAATCCCCAACAGGCCCCACTGCCCCAAGAGTTGCGCCAACCACGGGCTCGGCAACAAAGGCCATGATCTGTTCAGGTCCAAGCGCCTGAAATTCTGCGTCCAGTTCCGCAATGAGCCGATCCACATAGGCGGCATCAGTTTCGCCTTCATATTGCCCGCGATAGGCGTAGCAGGGGGCAACATGGCTGACCTCAATCAGGATCGGGGCAAATTGCGCGCGTCGCCACGCATTCCCGCCCGCCGCAAGTGCACCCAGAGTATTGCCATGATAGCTTTGCTTGCGCGCAACGATTTTCTGCCGCTCAGGCTGGCCGATTTCCAGATAATACTGACGGGCAAGCTTGATCGCGGTCTCCATTGCTTCAGAACCGCCGGACACAAAATACACCCGATCCAGATCTCCCGGTGCCAGAGCAATCAGCTTGTCCGCCAAGCGTTCTGCGGGCTCAGAGGTGAAAAAGCCGGTATGCGCAAAGGCCACCTTGCTGATCTGATCTTGGATCGCTGCGATCACGTGAGGATCATTGTGGCCAAGGCACGAAACCGCTGCGTCACCAAAGTTCAAGTAGCGCCGCCCATCGGTATCGAGCAAATAAGCGCCTTCCCCATGGGACACCTGGATTGGGGGTGCCTTGGAGTTTCGAGGAAACACATGTGATGTCATTGCGGGGCCCCTTCGGCAGGCGTTTGCTTGAATGCGGCTAACAGGCTGTTTTTCAGACTGGCGACATTGGCGGCATTGCTCGGGGCGACTTCCCCGTTTTGGGTATAGAGATTGTTTTCAAACCCGACCCGTAACTGCGCGCCCTGGGCGGCTGCCGCGCACAGAACCGCCTGTTCCATGGGACCAAAGGCACACACCATGTGGTTTTCTATGTTGGCAGAAATCATAGGGGCCAAATCGTCCACATCACGCAGGCAGGCGTCTTTCGCAGGTGCATATTGCCCGAGCACGAAAATCACATCGCGCTGCTTGTCGCGCACGATCCCTGCTTCGTGCCAGGCATTCAAACACTGCCAATCGTTTTTGTCGTAAAGAATATGTTGGACCGAGACGCCTTCATCGTTGCAAAGGCCGTAGATGTTTGGCGCTAAATCGCTGCGGCGGGCGATTTCTCTGACCGAGATACTGGCTGCACGGGGGCGTAGAACCTTTAGGCAGTCAAGCTGCTGATCAACGTCAAAAATGCCCGCGGATTCCGTGGTGACTTGAATGGGAAAACCCGGCAGCACTGTGTGGATCTCGTCTATCGCTTCTCGGTAAAGGCCAGGATCAAGCGAATGACGGCCAGCACTGTCCCGGATATGTAAATGCAGCGCATCTGCGCCAGCGGCCGCACAGGCAACCGTTTCGTTGCGAATTTCCCCAATCGCCACAGGAAGATTTGGATGATCGGCCTTGCTCTTTCTCGCCCCGTTTGGTGCCACCATAATGAGCGGAAAAGCCTCTTTTCGCGAAAACATGATAGCTCCGATGTTTCAACGTGAACCAGTCGATTATAACGCATGAAACAGATATTTCAAGAATTGACAATTTGTGAAACGATTGCGACGCTGGGTATGGGGGAGGGCTGACGATTCCTAGTGATATTCTCGAAGACCGCGTCGCCGAACGCTATGCAGAGCTGTCCGTACAGTTGCGGCGGGCGGCCGATTACGTGCTTGCGCACCCATTGGACATCGCCAGCCGTCCGCTTCGCTCGATTTCGGCAGATAGCGGGGTATCACCTGCAACCTTTTCGCGCCTTGCACGGTCCCTTGGATTTGAGACCTATGAGGAGATGAAAGAAGTGTCTCGGCTTTCGGTTGGGCAGCGCGTCAGGTCTTTTTCGGATCGCGCCGAACTTCTGAGGGCCGGTTCTGCGTCGGGCCAATCCATGGTCAAACGCCAAGGACAGGCCTGTATTGCGAATATTGAGCAGTTTTTGGAGCGCGTTGATCAGGACAAGTTGGAACAAGCCGCGACATTGATGCGCCAAGCGAGACGGGTGCTTTTGGTTGGTACGCTGGCATCAACTGGGATCACCGAATACATTTCCTACTTGGCGCATTATTTTGCTCCGAACTGGTCGCTGGCTGGCAGGATGGGTGCCTCTATGGGATCTCAGCTTGCGACGCTGGGTCAAGGTGATGTTGTGTTCATCGTCACGATGAGCCCCTATTCGACCCGAGCCGTGGCTGCCGCAGAAATTGCGCGGGCTGCGGGGTGCTCTGTCATTTTGGTGACGGATGGGTTGGAGTGCCCTGCGCTTCGCAATGCCACACATGGGTTTGTCGTTCCGAGCGATAGCCCGCAATTCTTCTCCTCATATGTCGTACCACTCGTGTTGATCGAAACATTGATCGCCATGATTGTTGCTGGGTCTGAGGCAGATGCAACCGCTGCGATCCGACGGGTCGAAGCAAAAAATCATGAGCTTGGCGAATACTGGGCCGGGCCAAATTTCAACAACGGAGAGAAAGCATGTTGAAAAACCTAAAACTGGGCGGAGCCGTGCTGGCTGGCGCGATGATGGCGGCGTCTATGACGGTCGCAGAGGAGTTCATCTCCATCGGCACAGGCGGCGTAACCGGGGTCTACTATCCTACCGGGGGGGCCATCTGCCGTCTGGTGAACAAGTCGCGCAAAGAACATGGCATTCGCTGCGCCGTGGAATCAACGGGTGGATCTGTCTATAATATCAACACGATCAAGGCGGGCGAGCTCGAGTTTGGCGTGGCCCAGTCTGACTGGCAGCACCATGCCTATAATGGCACGTCGAAATTTGCTGATAATCCCTTCCCGGAAATCCGTGCGGTCATGTCCGTTCACCCTGAGCCGTTTACACTGATTGTGCGCGGCGACAGCGGCATTGACAGCTTTGAGGCCATCGCGGGCAAGCGTGTGAATGTGGGCAACCCTGGCTCGGGTCAGCGCGCGACGATGGAAGTGGTGATGGAGGCCTTTGGCATCGGCATGGGCGATCTGGCGCTGGCGACCGAGTATAAAGGGTCCGAGATGGCCAAACAGCTCTGTGATGGCAATATCGACGCGATGATCTATACCATCGGCCACCCTGCCGCAGCGATCAAGGAAGCCACCACAACTTGTGATGCACGCCTTGTGTCTGTGACCGGCGCACCGATTGACAAGCTGGTTGCTGACAACCCGTTTTACCGTGTGGCGACCATTCCGGGCGGGATGTATAAGGGCACCGATGAGGAGGTGACCACCTTTGGCGTGGGCGCGACCTTTGTAACCTCTGCCAATGTTTCTGAAGATGTGGTCTATATTGTCGCCAAATCCGTGATGGAAAACATCGACGACTTCCGCGGCCTGCACCCTGCCTTCGCCAATTTGCAGCCTGCGCAGATGGTCAACGACGGGTTGTCCGCCCCGCTGCATGATGGTGCGATGAAAGCATATAAGGAATTGGGGCTGATCGACTGATCTGAGCCCAAGCAGGGTTTCCCAAAAGTGGGTACCGGTTTTGGGGCAAAAACCCTGCAAAATCAAAGCGCCTATGCAGTATTCCTGGGTCAAGCCCCGAACACTGCATAGGTGACTTTGGGTTGTCCGGTCATCCGGGCAGCCTGGCCCATCAAAGTAACAAATCCGGTCTGCGACAAGGCTGGGACAAGTAGGGGGACAAGATGGCACAGGATACCGAGGCCCGCTCTGCCGATGATATGGTTGCACAGGCCGATACCGGCGCGCGAAGCCCTTCATCTGTTTGGCAGGCCAATCTCATCATTGGCACCTGCATCGTCTGGTCTTTGTTTCAGCTCTATATCGCGTCTAAGGTTCCGGGCGTTCTGGCCCAAGCCACGGGCATGAATATCTTTGCCAATATCGTCGCGCAGGCGCGCTTTGTGCATCTGGCCTTTGCCATCATGTTGGCAACCCTTGCGTTTCCCCTGTTCAAGTCTTCCCCCAAAACGCGCATTCCCCTCTATGACTGGCTGCTTTTGGCTCTAGGGGTGGGGGCGTGCCTTTATCTTGTGGTGTTCCGCTTCGAGATCGCTGACCGCCCCGGTTTGTGGAGCACCTCTGACATAATCATGTCCAGCATTGGGATGGTGGTGCTGTTCACGGCCGTCTATCGGTCCTTGGGGTTGCCCCTGGTTATCATCGCGGGCGCATTTGTGGCCTTCGCCTTTTTTGGCGGCTACTCCGAATGGGCGCGCAATATTACCAATTATGGCGGTGCGTCGCTGAGCAAGGCCCTGGGGCATTACTGGATGCAGACCGAAGGCGTCTTTGGCGTGGCTCTGGGCGTCTCAACCTCAATGATTTTTCTCTTTGTCCTGTTCGGAGCGTTGCTTGACAGAGCGGGGGGCGGATCGTGGTTCATCAAGGTTGCAATCGCGTTGCTGGGTGCCTTGCGCGGCGGGCCTGCAAAGGCCTCGGTGCTGTCCTCGATGCTGACCGGCATGATTTCAGGCAGCTCGATCTCCAACACCGTCACCACAGGAACCTTCACAATCCCGCTGATGCGGCGGATCGGCTTCCCGGCTGAAAAGGCTGGCGCGGTCGAAGTTGCCTCCTCTACGAACGGTCAGCTGACCCCACCTGTCATGGGAGCCGCCGCGTTCCTTATGGTGGAATACGTGAATATCCCCTATATTGATGTGGTCAAACATGCATTCGTGCCTGCGGTTATCAGCTATATCGCGCTGCTCTATATCGTGCATCTTGAAGCGCTGAAGATGCAGATGCAGGGGCTCAAGAAAGCCGGGCGACATATCGGCCCCGTGCTCATTTTGATCCTTTTCCTGTCCGGTTTCATTTTCCTTGGCATCTGCACCTACGCGATGATCCTTTTGCGCGGCGTGCTGGACGGGTTTATGGCGCAAAGCGTCTATGGTGGGCTTTTGGTTGTTGCCGTGCTTTATCTGGTGCTGGTCTACTATGCGTCACGTTTTCCAGATGTGGCGATGGACGATCCGAACGGCCCGCTTGAAGCGCCGCGCCTGACCCCAACTTTGCTGGGCGGGGCCTATTTTGCACTGCCGATTTTCATTCTGGTGTGGAACCTGATGGTGCGCACCGAGAGCCTTGATCGGCTTTCGCCCTCTCTGTCGGCGTTTTGGGCCACTGTTTTTATGGTCATTGTGGCGCTGACCCACCGCCCGCTCAAAGCGCTGTTTCGCGGTGAAGGAGTGGGGGGCTCGATCAGGCAAGGCTGGCGCGATTTCATCGACGGATTGATCCTGGGTGCCCGCAATATGATCGGCATTGGAGTGGCGACTGGTGCGGCCGGCATCATCGTGGGCACGATCAGTCTTACAGGGGCGCATCAGGTCATCGGGCAGGTTGTGGAGGTGATTGCAGGTGGCAACATCTGGGTTCTCTTGATCCTGGTCGCGGTTATGTCCTTGATCCTTGGGATGGGCCTGCCCACCACGGCGAACTATATTGTGGTGTCATCGCTTATGGCGCCGGTGATCCTGTCAGTGGGCGCGCAGGCAGGCTATATCTTTCCGCTGATTGCCGTGCATCTCTTTGTCTTCTACTTCGGCATTCTGGCGGATGACACGCCGCCTGTGGGCCTGGCCGCCTATGCCGCGGCGGCCATATCGCGGGGCGATCCCATCAAAACCGGTATTCAGGGCTTTAGCTACGATATTCGCACGGCTTTGCTGCCCTTCCTTTTCATTTTTAACACCGACCTTTTGTTGATCGACGTGGGGCTTGCAAAGGCGACACTTGTCTTTTTCATATCATTGCTCGCCATGCTGCTATTTGCGGCTGCGACCCAAGGGTATTTCATTGCGAAAAGTAAGCTGTGGGAATCGCTGGTCTTGCTCTTCATCGCCTTCATGTTGTTCAGGCCGGACTTCTTCCTTGATCAGGTCAGCGACAAATATGCGACCGCCACAGGCCCCGCTGCGCTAGAGCTGATGGCCGAGGCGCAAACCGGGCAAGAGGTGCGCGTGATTATCGCAGGGCCTGACTTTGACACCGGAGATAGACGGCCCACCACCATCACGCTGCCAGCGGTACAAGGCGATGCGCAAGCGGCATTAACTGCGCAAGGGCTTGCCATCCTTCCCGATGGTGACGTGTTGGCCATGGATGAACCCTTCCCCGGCACGCCGTTCTTTGAAAGCCTAGCGAATGAGTATGATTTCTATGGCGACATCCCGGTACAGATTACCGAGGTCCAGGTCGAGAATGAGCGCGCCCCAAAAGAGCTGTTCTTTATCCCGGCATTGATCCTGCTCTTTGGGATCATAATGCTACAGCGCCGCCGCGCGACACAACCCCCATTCTGAGGAGAGGCCTATGTTCAAGATCCTACTTCTTGCTGTGGATATCAACGATCCAGACGGGGCGATGCGCGGCACGCAGGCCGCCGTGTCGTTGGCGCATAGCGAAAACGCGATGCTTCATATCCTGAACGTCGTGCCGGATGCGGGCATGTCGATTGTCAGCGCCTCCATGGCCCCGGATCACAGCGCAGCCATCCAGCAGAGCGCGCGTAAGGCCTTGGAAACCTGGGTCGCCGCAAACATTCCTGAGACCTTGTTGGTCGAGCACCATGTCCATGTGGGCACGGTCTATGACCAAATCATCAAGGCAGCGGATACCCTGGGCGCAGAATGCATCATTGTTGGCGCGCATGGGCCAACTCTGAAAGACTACTTGATTGGCACCAATGCCGCCCGTGTCGCACGCCATGCCTCCCAATCGGTGTTTGTGGTGCGTTGACCGCAGGGACCGCTGGGGGCATTGGCTATTCCTCAATCTCAAAGGGACGAATTTGTGAGGGCGTGGACTTGATTGCAACGGCTTTGCGATCCAAATCATAAAGCGCGTGAATTTAGTTCAACATTGCAGCTTAAGCTTGTCTGAGGCAGGCAGTTTGCAATAGTCTGTTTCTTCAATCCGCGAGGTTTATATGATTTACGATTGGCTTGCGAACCTAACTGGCAAAGAGCGCAAAACCGAACTGCGCGATGCTCCAATTTCGGTAGTACAAAAAATAGAAGACATGGTCTCAATGGTGGCCGACCCCGAGGCGCGTTTCAGCGTTACAAAAACACTGGAAACGCTGAAGCGGTTAGAGCCAGACTTGTCACCACAAGAAAAAGAGGGCAGGCCCGGCGCGTTTTTGCTTTACCTGCAAGGATATATCCATGCGCTTTGCCAGGACTGGCCCGAGGCAATGACCTATTGGGATGCCTTGACGGCGCATCCCTTTGGGGTTCAAAATTTAGGAACGTATTTTACAAGCCAAATTACTTGGGGGCGGACACAATGCGCCTATGCACAGGAGAACTGGGGCGAAGCTCTGGCTGGATTTGACGCGCGCGTTGCCGACGAGACATCGAAAGGAAACTCTGGCTTAGCAGACCTGTGGAACCTCCAGATGATGCGCGGGTGGTGCTTGATACATCTTGAGCAATTTGACGAAGCTAATAAGCTTGCGACTGACCATATGAGCCCTGGCCTGTCAGAGGATGAAGCCCATTATTTTTATCCAGAAGAACGGATGGAGCCATTGCGTATTTTATCTGCGGCTCAAAGAGGTCAAGGCGACATAGACGGTGCGTTTCAAACCGCTGTCAAAGAGCTGGAATATTATGAGACCGAGGATCCTGAGAGCTTTGAGCATATGGCTGTTACTCTGATGAGGAAAGCCGTTAACGATCAGAATTGGGCTGCGGCTCATTTGGCGTTTGACAAGCTTTCTTCGTATTTTGACGGGGTGCAATATGATCATGTCAAACAGCGGCTCGTACCAAAATTGGAAGAATGGCGGCTAAAGCGTGCAAGCTGGCCAAGGTAAGGGCACTTAACTCGCCTATTTGGTCTTAGCGCACAGAGTTAACTGGCCCTATAGCCCCTTTGCGCCATACTCTAGCTGTTTTACAGACTGTGGGCCTGCGCGCCCGCGTAGATTCTTGTGACTTCAGCTAAGGACCACGCCCATGAAGATGACCACCGAAGAAGCCTTTGTCAAAGTGCTTCAACGCCATGGAATTCAACACGCATTTGGAATTATCGGCTCTGCGATGATGCCGATTTCGGATCTGTTCCCGGCGGCGGGCATTCAGTTTTGGGACTGCGCCCATGAGGGCTCGGCGGGCATGATGTCTGATGGCTACACGCGCGCGACGGGCAAGATGTCCATGATGATCGCGCAGAACGGTCCTGGCATCACCAATTTTGTGACGGCTGTGAAAACGGCCTATTGGAACCACACCCCGCTTTTGCTGGTAACGCCTCAGGCGGCCAATAAGACCATCGGGCAGGGCGGTTTCCAGGAAGTCGAGCAAATGAAGCTGTTCGAGGATATGGTCGCCTATCAAGAAGAGGTGCGTGATCCGTCCCGCGTTTGCGAGGTTCTCACCCGTGTGATTTCCCAGGCCAAGCGCCTGTCGGCCCCGGCGCAGCTCAACATTCCGCGCGATTACTGGACGCAAGTGATCGACGTTGAGATCCCTGAGCCGATTGAGTTTGAGCGCTCCTCTGGCGGGGAAACCTCTGTTGCCAAGGCGGCTGAATTGCTGAGCAGCGCCAAGAACCCGGTGATCCTGAATGGGGCCGGCGTTGTTCTGTCGCAAGGCGGCATTGAGGCGGCGAAAACCCTGGCCGAGCGGCTCGATGCGCCCGTCTGTGTGGGTTATCAGCACAATGACGCGTTCCCCGGCTCGCATCCGCTCTTTGCGGGGCCTTTGGGCTATAACGGTTCCAAGGCGGGTATGGAGCTGATCAAAGAGGCGGATGTGGTGCTGGCGCTTGGCACACGGCTTAACCCGTTCTCGACCTTGCCAGGTTATGGGATGGAATACTGGCCTGCGGATGCCAAGATCATTCAGGTGGACATTAACCCCGACCGCATTGGCCTGACCAAGAAAGTCACAGTGGGCATCGTGGGAGATGCGGCAAAGGTCGCAAATGGCATCCTGGCCGGTCTGTCTGAGGATGCAGGGGACGCGGGGCGCGATGAGCGCAAGGCCCGCATTGCCGAAACCAAATCCCGCTGGGCGCAGCAGCTTGCCTCAATGGATCACGAGGATGATGATCCGGGCACCACATGGAACCAGCGCGCGCGCGCCGATAAGCCCGATTGGATGAGCCCGCGTATGGCGTGGCGTGCGATCCAAAGCGCGCTGCCCCGTGAGGCGATTATTTCCTCTGACATCGGCAATAACTGCGCCATCGGCAATGCTTATCCTGATTTTGACGATGGGCGCAAATATCTCGCGCCGGGGCTCTTTGGCCCTTGTGGCTATGGGCTGCCTGCGGTGGTTGGTGCCAAGATCGGCTGCCCCGATGTGCCTGTGGTTGGCTTTTCTGGTGACGGTGCTTTTGGCATCGCGGTCAATGAGCTCACCGCGATTGGCCGCGGCGAATGGCCCGCGGTGACGCATGTGGTGTTCCGCAATTATCAATGGGGCGCGGAAAAGCGCAACTCGACCCTGTGGTTTGACGACAATTTCGTGGGCACCGAGCTGGATGAGCAGGTTTCTTATGCCGGCATCGCAAATGCCTGTGGTCTGAAAGGCGTTGTGGCGCGCACCATGGACGAGCTGCGCGCAGCCCTGACCCAAGCGGTCAAGGATCAGATGGAGAATGGCACAACCACCTTGATCGAGGCGATGATCAACCAAGAGCTGGGCGAGCCCTTCCGCCGCGATGCGATGAAGAAACCTGTCTCTGTCGCAGGCATCTCCAAAGACGATATGGTCGAGCAGGCGTGATCCAGGCTGCTGGAATTGTCACAGTTAGAGTCTCATTGGCGCCCCGCACGCGCCAATGGGTTGCATCTTCGCCCGTCTTTGCCCTTTTTTGCGCGTATCCACATTCGCAAAAAAGGATAGCTGAATATGAAGAACTCATTGGCTGCGCTCGCATGCGCAGGGCTCGTCTTGGCTGGATGCGCAGGCAGAGAAGCCAACCCCGTGCAGGTCATTCAAGATGGCGATGCGCAAATGAGCTGTACGGAGCTGCGCCAAGAAATTTCCATCAGCCAGACACAGCTCACGCGTCTGATTGGCGATCAAGAAGCAGTAAAGAGCAAAAACACTGCCGCAGCAGCTGCGGGGGCGTTGATTTTCTTCCCGGCTCTCTTCTTTATGAACCTCAAAGGCGCGGCCAAAGAAGAAGCCAAAGCGCTGCAGGATCGCATAATCGGGCTGGCAGAGCGTCACAATGCCAAAGGCTGCAAACCAGAAATCCAGATAGATGCGGTCGATATCGAGAAGCCGCAGCGAAAGAGCTAATCTCGTTTAGAGCGATTGGGGCGCGTTTGGCCCCATGACCCAGTTCTTAGGCGATATTCTCGTTCTGAATGCGGGGTCTTCCTCGATCAAGTTTGCGTTGTTTGATGCACGGCTTGACTTAAAACTCTCCGGGCTGGCGGCTGAGATCGGCAGCGCGGGTTTTCTAGAGATCGAAGGAGAGCGCGCGGCAATCCCTCTGATTGACCATCGCACGGCTTTGCGCGCTGTGCTCAAGGCGCTGAGTGAACGCGGTGTTGAGGTGAATTCTCTGGCCGCGGCGGCGCACCGGGTTGTGCATGGGGGTAAAAAGCTCACCGCACCTGTGCGGATTAACAGCGATGTTCTGGCCGAGATTTCGGCTTGCTCGCCGCTTGCCCCACTGCATAATCCACATAATCTGGCGGCGATTGAGACCCTGGGCGAGCTTGCGCCCGAGTTACCGCAATTTGCCAGTTTTGACACCTCATTTCATGCCACCAACCCGGATGTTGCTACGCGCTATGCGATCCCGCGCATGATGGAGACCAGCGGCATTCGTCGTTATGGGTTTCATGGGCTCAGCTATGCCTCGCTTGTGCAGAGCTTGCCTGAGGTTTCAGGGCAAAAGCTGCCCTCACGCCTTTTGGCCTTTCATCTGGGCAACGGCGCTTCACTGGCCGCGATTTTGAACGGGCAGTCTGTGGCGACCACGATGGGCTATTCGCCGCTGGATGGGCTGACCATGGGCACGCGCTCGGGCGGGATTGATGCCAATGCGGTGCTGCGGCTGGTCGAGGAAAACGGGCTAGAGCGCACCAAAGCGATCCTGAACCATGAGAGCGGGCTATTGGGCCTTTCGGGCGGCAAATCGGATATGCGCAATTTGATGCTGGACCCCTCTGCCGATAGCGCCTTTGCCATTGAGCATTTTTGCTATTGGTCGCTGCGCCATGCGGGATCGTTGATCGCTGCGATGGAGGGGCTGGATGCGGTCGCGTTCACCGGCGGCATTGGTGAGAATGCCATCGGCGTGCGCGCACGGATTTTGCGCGGGCTCGAATGGGCCGGTCTGCGTATGGATGTTGATGCCAATCACCGCCAAGGCCCGCGCTTGCATGCGCAGACCTCCAAAGTCGCGGCTTGGGTCGTGCCCGCACAAGAGGAGCGGATGATCGCGCAAGATGCGCAGCGCCTCATGAGGGCGGGCTAATGGCTCAGCTGAGTGCGATGGCCACGGCGGTTGACTTGACGATATCCTCCGGCGTGGCACCCCGGCTTAGATCGCAGACAGGTTTGGCGAAGCCTTGTAGGAACGGTCCAATCGCTTGCGCGCCCGCCAGCTCTTGCGCAAGTTTATATCCGATATTGCCCGCGTCAAGGTTTGGGAAAATCAGCGTATTGGCATCCCCCGCGCCAAGCCCTTTGGTCGCAGCAATGCGGGGTGAAAGCGCGGCATCGGCTTGGATCGGCCCTAAAAACCCAGTGGCCTCAGCAGCCTCGCGCACCTTATCCACCGATGGCCCGGCTCCGCTTGTGCCAGTGGAGAAAGACAGTAGCGCCGGTTTTGCTTCGCCCAGCAAAGCGTGCGCAGATGCGGCAGAGGCTGTGGCGATCGAGGCAAGCTCCTGTGCTGTTGGATCCACATTCACTGCGCAATCGGCAAAGATCATCTCGCGCCCATCTGGGAAAACCATCAAGAAAAACGATGAGGGCACGGTGACGCCATGCGCCAGCCCAATCGCCATCGAGGCCGCTTCGATCACGCGCCGCGTTGGGCTATCGGCCCCGGCGACCATCACATCAGCCTTCCCCGCTGCCACCATCGCTGCCGCGCGATATAGCGGTTTTTTGAGCAGCCGACGCGCCATGGCCTCTTTCATCCCGCGGGCCTGCACCAATACTGCTACCTGCGCATCGCTCACCTCAGAGAGCCCGAGCGGGGTACAAAAAGCCTCAAGCTGCTTTGCGGCCTCAGCCACGCGCGGCTCGTCGATCTCTGGCAGGACCACCCGCGCGCGTTTGCCTCGCGCCGTTTCAAAGGCAGTGTCTAGAACGGACATGTCATTCTCCCCTTTTGCGACAAGGAGACCTTTATGAGCGAGACCGTCAAGATCAACCGTGGCCTTATGGGCATTTATTTTGACAGATCCGGCGTCAGCCATATTGATGGTTCGGCGGGAGAGCTGAGCTATCGGGGCTATTCGATCCATGATCTGGCGACCCAAGCGACATTTGAAGAGGTGTGCTATCTGCTCATTCACGGCGAATTGCCCAATGCGCGCGAGCTGGACGCGTTTGATGCCGCCCTGAAATCTTATCGCGCGGTGCCTGAGGCTGTTCTGGGTGTGATCGAAGCCTGCAAACACGGGCACCCGATGGATGTTCTGCGCACCGCCGTTTCAGCAATGGCTGCAATGGATGCAGATAGTCAGGGCACTGGCGAGGAGGCGTTTTTGCGCAATGGTTTGAAGCTGACCGCGCAAGTGCCCACGCTGATTGCCGCCCATGAGGCGCTGCGCAATGGCCGCACGCCCGTGGAGCCAGATAACAGCTTAAGCCATGCGGCCAATTGGCTTTATATGCTGAAGGGCGAGAAGCCCTCTGAGGATGCGGCGCGGCTGGCAGATGTGGATTTCATTTTGCATGCGGAACATGGCTCGAACGCCTCATCCTTCGCGGCGAGGGTGACGGTTGGCACAGAGGCCAATCTGCATGGGGCGATTGTCACGGCACTTTCCACCCTTGCCGGCCCAGCCCATGGCGGCGCGGCCGAGGATGTGATGAAAATGGTGCAAGAAATTGGCACGCCCGAAAATGCCGCTGCCTATGTGAAAGCCAAGCGCAAGAACCGTGAACCCGTCACTGGCTTTGGTCATCGTGTCTATAAGGCCGAAGATCCGCGCGCGCGCCATATGCGTGAGGGTGTGCGCCGCTTGGGCGAAGAGATGGGCGCGCCTCAGTGGTATGAGATCCTGCAAGGCGTGGTCGAGGCGATGAAACCCTATGCGCGTCACGGCCTGAATGTGAATGTGGATTTTTATTCGGGCGTGATTTACCAGCTGCATGGCATCCCCATGGATCTGTATGTGCCCATCTTCGCTATAGGGCGCATGCCTGGCTGGGTGATCCAATGCCTTGAGCAGCAGCGCGGCAATATCCTGATCCGGCCTCTTACGCTTTATAATGGGCCTGAGATGCGGGATTGGATACCCATGAGCGCGCGTTGATGCTTGCCGCGCTTGGGCTCACGTTTTCGGCCTTTGGCTGGCTTGTTGCGATTGTGCTGCTTGCAGGGCTCGTGCGCGGGTTTTCGGGCTTTGCCCTTTCGGCCATTGTCATGGCGCTTGGGGTGGCATTCTTGCCCCCGGTGGAGCTGATCCCGTTTTTATGGATCCAAGAGATGACAGCGAGCCTGCTTATGGCGCGCGGCGGGTGGCGCGATGCAGATAAGATGCAGACAGGGCTGTTGCTGATTGGGGCTTGGCTCGGCTGGCCCATTGGGCTTTACTTTACAACCACCCTGCCAGTGGAGCAGTCGGGGCAAGCCGCCCTCGTGATCATCTTGGCTCTTGCGGCGTTGCAGCTAAGCCGCGTGCGAATCCCAGGTCTCGGAACGCGCCCCGGCACGGCAATCGCAGGTTTGGTTTCAGGGATCATAAGCGGGCTGGCCAATGTGGGGGGTATGGTGGTTGCGCTTTACACGCTGGCGCTGGATACGCCCGCCCGTATCATCCGGGGCACGCTTATCACCTATCTGTTTTTGGGTTCATTGGGGTCTCTTGTTGTGCAGCTCAGCTATGGGGTGATGGATTCTGTTGCGATCACGCGCGGCTTGGCTTTTGCCCCGATCACTTTGCTGGGCGTCTGGCTTGGGGCAAAGCTATTCTCTGCCAAATGGGAACCCTATTACCGCCCGCTCTGTTTGGGTTTATTGATGGTTCTCGCCGCAGGCAGTTTGGTGCGATCCGTTTTTGGGGGCTGATCTGGGCATCGGGATCTGCTCTTTGAACACCGTTTCTAACGTATGTGTGATGGCGTTGTCCGTGTTTATTTTCTACCTTTGGACTTGCACATAAGCCTGCTAAGCTATGGGCGTTAAACGGTGCCTCGCCCGAACGGGGCTCCAGCAGTAAAGGCAGGAGTGGATATGACACAGAGAAATATGATGGCGCTCGCGCTTGGCGGGCTGTTGGCGCTTGGCGCCTGTACCGATCCGGGGGCTTTATATATTGACCCAAATGATCCAAGGGCAAATACGAAACAAGGCGCGGCGATCGGGGCAGGGCTTGGCGCGGCGGTTGGGATTTTGACCGGGCGCGATGGGGAGCGGGCTGAAGCCGCTGTGAAAGGTGCGCTTCTGGGCGGCGCGGCAGGCGGGCTGATTGGCAGCTCGCTTGACCGGCAAGAGGCGGATTTACGCCAATCGCTGAATAACAACAATGTGAGCATTCAGAACACAGGGGATAGGCTCATCGTGACGCTGCCGCAGGATATTCTGTTTACTTCAGGTAGCTTTATGGTGCGCCCGCATCTGCAGCGTGACTTGCAGATGGTGGCGGGGAATTTACAGGCCTATCCCAATAGCGTGGTGCAGATCGTCGGGCACACGGATACTGACGGGGATGCGGCCTATAACCAAACGCTCAGCGAGCGGCGTGCGCAGGCGGTAGCAAATGTTCTGTTGCAGGCAGGTATTCCCTATAACCGGGTTCAAACCTTTGGTCGGGGCGAAGTGCAGCCCGTCGCCACAAATCTTACGCCTCAGGGCAAAGCGCTGAACCGGCGGGTTGAGATCGTGATTTTACCGACGGCGGGTTAGGCTCGGCATTGGGCAAATTTACTCTTGAGGGCAGGGGATGGGGAGCATGACCACCTCTGCGCCTCTGCGCGTTCGGATCGTGCAGATCTTTTCTTCTTCTTCCTGTTGCAGTTCAACGGGTTCTTCCTGGCGCTCGATCCCTAGCAAACTCGCTTGATCGACTTCAATCGCTTCTGCAACCACGTCATCTGCAACGCCAACAAGGCTAAGAGACAGTTTGCCCGTCGATTGAGCTTGGGCAAGGGAGGCAACTTGTTGCGGGGTTGCTGCAACGGTGACTGTTCTTGCGATGGTTGTGCTGGCGGTGTCCGATGCGGCGCTTTGGTCTACGGCAATCAGTTGCACGCCTGCTTCGATGAGCTTTGTGACATCGCCCTTGCTTGCCCCCGTAAAGCCCCCGGAGACACGCCCGGTCCAGTAAATATCCACGCGATCACCTGGTCGTAAGAAACCAGAAACACCAGAGGCCACATCTACCCGCAAGGCAAAAGCCCGCATGCCGCGTTCAAGGATTGTGGTAATTCCGGCAGCTTCTCCGGGTTCAGTGAGTTTCACGGCCAGTATCGGCTCGCCTTTTTCAACGATCCGCAGAACTATTCGTGGCTTGTTATTAGGGAAAAGTTGTTCTTCGGTTAGAAAAATACCCTCTGGCAAGGCGTTTTCAGGCCAATCGACTTGCCGCACACTGTCTCGGGCAAGTTGATCGCCATATTTCAACTGCGCCGCAGCAACGTAGACAGGCACTGTTTTGACCATATCTTTTCGGGCTGCGCGTTCTTTGGCGAGAGCCTGTTGATAGGCCCCGATATGGTTCTTTGCCATAACAACGGCGCCGCCAGCCAATCCTAGGCCCGCCAAAAGTACCAATCCGAACATCAACCGCATATTCTACCTCAAAACGACATGTTATGCCCGCACGCCGTCAGAGCGGCCCTACGCGGTTTGGGCGGTATAGCGGAGAATTGTTACGAATATCCCAACGCATTCAAAACTCTACTTAAGCAGAGCCCCGTTTCATGTCACGCGGCTCTGCTTAAAGGGAGAATCATTCTCCTCCGTTTGGATCTTGGTTGTCCAAAAAGGTCTTTGTGTCAGCTGTCAAACCTGTCGCGCCGTCTTCGATGGCTGTATAGGCGGCAACCGCCAGGCCAACAACTGCGGCAGTCAAAACAACCCAGTCTACAGTTACAGCGCCGCTGTCTTTTTTCGCGAAGTTTTTGATGAACTTGATCATGGTGTATCCCTCCTAAGGATCTGAAAAGTTTGTTAATCTCTCAGTGGTCGGCTTTGTGTTAGGTCTGAGGGTGCCGGCCTCTGTTTCGATGTGCCCTTATATAAGGGGAGGAATTTGGCGAGAATTTGGCGCTGCACTCGGAAATTTCTCGATCCGCAAAATTTTTACAAAATTTTTTAACTTTATGAAAATAAACGATTTATTTTGGGTTTGTCGTCGGGGAGGGCTCTAATTGGGCGACAATTTGGCAAATTGTGGCGAAAGCGACATGATTGGCAGCAAAACAGGGTTAATCTTTCTAAGAAAATAAGGAGAATTCGCTGTATCTACGCGAGCCTGCGGTGGAATGCTGAACGTGAATTCGCCTTCTGCGCGATTGTTTGTTGCAAATTCAAATAGTTTGAGTAGAATAGTCTCCAAATACATCTGGGAAATTCCAGAACCCGAGCGTGGCATTAGAGGCAGGTCACATGAAAATTAAGACTTATACGAAGGCAGCCCTGTTGGGGTTGGCCGTAGCCGTTTCGTCAGTCGGGGCGGCATATGAGGCATCGGCGCAAAGCGGGTCCGTCAGGATCGTGAAGCGCGGGACATCATCAAGTTTAGATGTGCCGATAAACCGGGCTGTCGTGGTTGAAAGTGATGTTCCCTTTGCAGAGCTGTCCATCGCCAACCCGAGCATTGCAGACATCTCGTCTTTGTCTGATCGCACTATATATGTTCTGGGCAAATCGCCGGGGCTGACAACGCTCACCTTGCTTGATGCAGGCGGGCGTTTGATAACCAATGTTGATGTTCGCGTCGCAGCCGATATTTCTGAGTTCAAAGAGCGTCTTCGGCAGATTTTGCCTGGCGAGAACATTGAGGTGCGCACAGCCAATGATGGAATCGTCCTGTCCGGCGTTGTGTCATCAGCCTCTCGTCTACAACGCGCATTGGATCTTGCCGAGCGCTATGCAACGGGACGGGTGTCAAACTTGATGGTTGTGGGCGGTATTCAGCAGGTGATGTTGAAAGTCCGTTTCGCGGAAATGCAGCGCAGCGTATCGAAATCGCTCAGCACCTCTTTGGCCCTCAACAAGCCAACGGGGGGGGGCACGAATATTCGCGGCGGCACAATCGGCAGTATTGCAGAGCAAGCTGTCAGCAACACTATCGAGAATGCCTTGCCGGCTTCCAATGAAAACAACGGGGCTTTGCTCTTTGGCTTTAATTCTGGCGCGCTGCGGCTCGGCATTTTGATCGAGGCGCTTGAGAGAAAGGGGATGGTGCGCACGCTTGCGGAGCCAAACCTAGTGGCTCTCAGCGGGCAAGAGGCAAGCTTTCTAGCAGGCGGCGAATATCCCGTGCCAGTGAGCCAGGAAAACGGAGTTGTCACAATTGAGTTCAAGCCTTTTGGCGTTGAGCTGAACTTTACCCCGCGCGTGGTTGATGCAGACATTATTAACCTAGACCTTGAGGCCGCCGTTTCTGCGATTGATACCTCTAACGGGTTCAATGTTGATGGGTTCCAAATCGACGCCTTTAGCAAGCGGGAAACCTCGACCACGGTTGAGCTACGCGATGGTGAGAGCTTCGCGATTGCTGGGTTGTTGCAAGACAATTTCATAGATAACGCATCGCAGCTGCCTTGGATCGGCGAGATACCTGTGCTTGGAGCGCTGTTTCGCAGTGCCGAATACCAACGCAGCCAAACAGAGCTGGTGATTATCGTAACGGCGCATCTTGTCTCGCCCACACGCGGAGAGGCGCTGGCGTTGCCAACGGATCGTGTGATGCCTCCGAGTGAGCGGGCCTTGTTCCTAAACGGGCAAACATCGGTGGGAGTGTCCACCCCTACAACCGGAGCCGCGGGCGAAGTGGCACGTCAAGACTTTAGCGGCTCTTACGGGTACGTCTTGGAATGATGCGGGCAAAGGAGAGAGCCGTGAAACGATACTCTGGACTAGGGCCCGTCCTTGCGCTTGGCCTGTTATGTGGATGCGCGGGCACCCATCTTACGGACCTAAATACGGGCAGCTGGCTTGGGAAAGATCGCAGCGGTGATCATTTCGGTTCGGCGATCCGTGACAATACCAAAGTGATGACCGATCCGCGCACGGCTACTATTAATCTGGCTAACCGCTTTAGTGCCGAGGTTCCTCCTACGGTTACCTTTGACTTTAACAAGGCCGTATTGGACCAAAAAGCTCGCGCCGTGCTGGCTGAGCAGGCCAATTGGATCAAGCAATTCCCAGAGGTGCGTTTTCGCGTTTACGGCCATACCGATCTTGTCGGATCTCCCGCGTATAACAAGCGCCTAGGCTTACGGCGCGCGCGCGCGGTTGTGGGCTTTCTTGTTGCGCAAGGCATAGACAAATCCCGCCTTGAAGCCGTTGCTTCATTTGGTGAAACACAGCCGTTGATCGTCACCGGAGGGCGCGAGCGTCGAAATCGCCGCACCGTCACCGAAGTCACTGGATTCGTTGAAGGCAATCGTCTGGTGCTTGACGGGCAATATGCGCAAATCGTCTATCGCGATTATGTGAAATCTGCGTCGTCCCAAAGTGATAATGCTGGAACGCCTGGCGGGTAGCGCTGGCAATTGCCACATTGACGGCGAAATCCTGCCCCAATTCTGACATGATCTGCTGTCAGATAACAACCACTGGGACGCTAATGGTTGATTTACTGATCTGGCGTATAGTGCGATAGATCGGGTTAGGGTACATAATTTGCATAGCCTTTGGCCGGTCTCCTACGCGTTTGGGATTAAAGGGCGGCTTGGCAATGAGCAGCACACAGCCATCTTCGGAATTGCCACAAGTGGTGGCCTGCACCGTTTGCCGGGATGTGCATCATTTTGACTTGTTGATTGAGGATATGGAATCAGCTCTGGGCGAGGCCTGGGGCGATCTTGGTTTTGGGGAAGCGCTGGCGTTTCTGGGCCAGAAAGAAGCGACCAATCTCGAATTCATTGCGCTCGCGATAGATAGCGCCGATGAAGAAAACTTGGTGATGCTGACCGAAATTATCAGCCAGGCCAAGGCGCGTAAGATCAGCGTTATCTTGATTGCAGAGGATGTGAGCCCGGCAACCTTGCACACATTGATGCGCCAATCTGACGGGGAGTTCGTTCCCTATCCGTTGCCAGAAAATGAACTAAATGATGCAATTCGCAGAACGCGGCAGAAAAAACTGCCCAGCCCTTCGGAGCCAAGAATTTCATCTTTTCACACCAGCATCGGGGGCGGCGAAGGCGCGGTTTTTGCGGTTCACGGTTTGGCGGGCGGGGTTGGCGCGTCGCTCTTGGCTGTCAATCTCGCCTATGAGCTCGCGCAGTTTATGCCCGAGGAATCAGCCGCTGTGTGCTTGCTGGACTTCGATTTGCAGTTTGGGTCCACGTCCACGTTTTTGGACCTTCCCCGGCGCGAAGCCGTGTATGAGATGCTGTCGGACACCGAAAGCATGGACGCAGATGTTTTTCGCCAAGCGGTTCAGGACTTTGATGGGGCCATAGACGTGTTAACGGCGCCCGCCGATGTCCTGCCCCTTGATATGATCACGCCAGAGGATATCAGCCGAGTGATCACCATGGCCCGTGAAAGATATGTCTATACCATTATAGATATGCCAACGACGCTCGTGCATTGGACGGAAACGGTGCTGCAGGAGGCCCAGATTTACTTCTGCCCAATCGAATTAGATATGCGCTGCGCCCAGAACACGCTGCGGTTCAAGCGTGCGCTGCAATCAGAGGAGTTGCCCGTAGAAAAACTTAGATATGTGTTGAACAAAGCGCCAAAATTCACCGACCTCTCCGGCAAATCTCGCGCCAAACGCATGGCAGAGAGCCTGAACATTTCCATCGAAGTTCACCTGCCGGATGGCGGAAAACAGGCAACGCAAGCTTGCGATCACGGGCTTCCTCTTGCGGCCTCGACTGCCAAAAACCCATTGCGCAAAGAAATCAAACGGCTTGCGGAACAAATACATGAGCTGCTCAGCGGTGCAGAGCAGGCCGGATAAAAGCAAGAGCATCATGTTTTCAAAGTATAAAAAGCACACCGCACCTAAAGCCGCCCCTCCTCCTGCATTGGAGGAAGATGTCTCTCTGGAGGTGCCCGAAAGAACTGCGCCCCTGGTCACACGTAAGCCTATGCTGGGCGCGTCCCCGGCTTCTGCTGCCGCGCTGGATAAAGAGCGAAAAAAGAAAGAGCGCCTTGCAGATATCAAGTTAGAGATCCACCGAGTTCTTCTTGATAATCTCAACCTAGCCGCTCTGGAAACAGCGACAAAGGCCGATCTTAGAGCAGAAATCAGCTCGATTGCAGCTGAATTTCTGGAAGAGCGTTCGATCGTCCTTAACCGAGACGACAGATCAACACTCACCCAGGAGCTTTATGATGAGGTGACAGGGCTGGGGCCGCTGGAAACGCTGTTAAAAGACGACACAGTAAACGACATTCTTGTGAACGGCCCTCATCAGGTCTTTATTGAGCGCGCCGGTAAGCTCGAGCTTTCTGATGTGACCTTCAAAGATGAACGGCATTTGCTGCGAATTATCGACAAAATCGTTTCAGCCGTTGGTCGCCGCGTCGATGAATCAAACCCCTACGTCGATGCGCGGCTCAAAGATGGTTCACGCTTTAATGCGATGGTTCCCCCAATCGCGGTGGACGGCTCTTTGGTTTCGATTCGGAAGTTCAAAAAAGACAAGCTTGATATTGACGATTTGGTCATGTTTGGCGCGTTCACCGAGGAAATGGCCGCCTATTTGCAAGCCGCTGTTGCTACCCGTTTGAACATCATCGTCTCGGGGGGGACGGGATCGGGCAAAACGACTACGCTGAATGCGCTCAGCTCCTTTATCGATAATGCCGAACGGATTCTGACGATCGAAGACACCGCCGAGCTGCAATTGCAGCAAACCCATGTGGGGCGCATGGAGAGCCGCCCCCCCAATGTCGAGGGCAGAGGCGAGGTTTCCCCGCGCGATTGCCTCAAAAACGCACTGCGCATGCGACCAGACCGGATCATCGTTGGCGAAACGCGCGGCGAAGAGGTGATCGACATGCTGCAAGCGATGAATACCGGCCATGACGGCTCAATGACCACAATTCACTCCAACAATCCTCGTGATGCACTGGCCCGGCTTGAAAATATGATCGCAATGGCCGGGATTGAAATGCCGCTTAAAGCTGTGCGCTCGCAAGTCTCTTCTGCGGTCAACCTGATTGTTCAAGCCTCTCGTTTGCAAGATGGAACGCGTCGCATGACCTCTATTACCGAAATTACTGGGATGGAAGGTGATGTCGTATCCATGCAGGAAATATTTAGATTTCAAAGGGTTGGCGTGGCGCCGGATAATAAGATCATTGGCCATTTTACCGCGACAGGCGTGAGATCTCATTTTTCAGAAAGGTTCCGGCTCTGGGGGTATGACCTGCCCGCAAGCATTTACGAGCCGTCAACCGATAATAGCTGAGGGGCACGATAATGAGCGCAGAACTGACTATTTACGCCATGATCTTTCTGGCCGTCCTTGCCGTAATCAAGGGTGTCTATTTGCTGACATTTAGCAAATCCATCACGCTGAACCACAAAATGAACCGGCGTCTTGAGATGCTCCGCAAGGGCAGCACCCATGAGCAAGTGCTTGATCAGCTGCGCAAGGAAATGCAGCAGCATATCCGGGCAAAATCTATCCCAATTTACACATTGCTTGCGGATAAGGCGCAAAAAGCAGCTCTCTCGCTCGCCCCGCAACAGCTGCTGCTGCTTATGCTGGCCGTGGCGGCCGGTGCCTTTCTGCTTTTGGGGGTGTTCACAGAAACGCAGATGCCAGTGAAAGTTGTGTTTTCCGCTGTGATTGGCGTGGGCGGCATCTATTTGTGGGTTAGTTGGAAAGCGAAAAAGCGCCTTGGGGAAATCGAAGAACAACTGCCTGATGCGATAGAATTGATGGTCCGAAGTTTGCGCGTGGGGCATCCGTTTTCGGCAGCCGTCACCATCGTTGCCAACGAGGTATCCGACCCGCTTGCCACCGAATTCGGGATCATAGCCGATGAAAGCGCTTATGGCCGTGACATTGGCGAGGCGCTGAAAGATATGGCGGACCGGCTAGAGATACAGGATCTAAGGTTCCTCGCTATGGCCGTTACAATCCAGCAACAATCCGGGGGAAACCTTGCAGAGATTTTGTCGGGGCTTTCCCAAGTTATCCGGTCACGTTTTCGATTGTTCCGCCGGGTCAAAGCGATCACGGCAGAAGCGCAATGGTCCGGCAAGTTTCTAGTCGCTTTCCCAATCGTCGCCCTAATTGTCATCAATTTGAGTGATCCGAACTATTATGATGAGGTCAGCACGCACCCGCTCTTCATGCCGGCCTGTTTTGCGGTCGCCTTCTTGTTGCTCTTGAACCTCTATGTGATGCGTATGCTCACAAATATTAAGGTATAGGGGCCGGTTATGGAAATCTTCGCGGAGATTAAGACCCTCATAGTTTTCTACCTGGGCCCGATGGGGCCGATCATTTTGCTTGGTCTGATGGGGTTTATCATGATCGCCATCACCTTGTCGATGATGCTGTCGCAGCCAGAAGACCCTCTCGACAAACTTAAGCGCTCAAGCAAGACATCAGCAATAGAAACGAAAGAGCGGGAAACATTACGACAGGCAGGTCGGAATGAGAACTTGCAGCGGTTTTCCAAGTTTTTGGAACCGGAGGATGCCTCTGAACTGTCGCAGTTAGAGCTCAATATGCGCCGTGCCGGGTATCAATCGCGCGATGCGGTGCGCATGTTTCATGCGGCTCAATTCGTTTTGGGGATCGGGGGGCTATTGCTTGGCGCGCTCTATGTCACATTGTTTATGGGCGAGGGTGCAAGCACTCAAATGACAATGCTCTATGCGATGGGGCCCGGTGCGCTTGGATATTTTTTGCCGCGATACTGGATTACAAAGCGCGTTCAGGAGCGTAAAGAGCAACTCACGACCGGGTTTCCTGATAGTTTAGATATGATGCTGGTCTGCGTTGAGGCGGGGCAGTCCTTGGACCAGGCGATCACGCGCGTGGCCAAAGAGTTGCGGGATCCCTGTCCCCCGCTTGCCGAAGAATTTGAAATTGTGTCGCATGAGCTGAAAGCTGGTAAAGATAAGACGCTCGTTCTCAATGATATGGGCGCGCGATGCGCTGTTCAGGACATTTCATCATTTGTTACCGTGCTTGTGCAATCTGCGAATTTCGGCACGCCCGTTACCGATGCGCTACGGATTTATGCGTCTGAGATGCGCGACAAGCGGGTTATGCGGGCCGAAGAGGCGGCCAATAAGCTTCCAACAAAAATGACATTAGCAACGATGGCTTTGACCGTGCCGCCGCTGCTTTTGATCTTGGTCGGCCCGTCCGTCTATAATATCACGCAAATTGGTCAGTGATTGGAGCTCAAAATCCTATGCGTGACCTTCCGCCAACATCTGGCAAGAAAGTGCGGTGATCAACGCCGTATCTCTTGGGTTGCCGAGAGTTTTATGCGAGTTAAGCGCAGTTCAACTTGCTCTGGTCAAACCATTTTATGCGATGTGCACTTGCTCTCTGTCTTATCTGCTTAGCGGCTTCTTGTGTCCCGACCGCAGATAAATGGGGCGGAGGGGTAGATGCGCCTGGTCCAGATCTTCGTCAGGCTGAGACTAATGCGGTTGAGGTTGGGCATCGACTTATCGCGGCTGGGGAATATGAGCTTGCCTTGCGAGCCTTTTCTCGTGCGGCGCTACAGCGCGGCGCATTGGATGCAGAAATCCTTTTGGGCATGGGCACTGCAAATCTTGGCCTGGGCCGTCTCGGGCAGGCCGAGAGCACGCTGCGCCTTGCCCTTGAACAAGAGGTTGACTGGCCCGAGCTTTATAACAATCTCGGTGTCGTCCTTATGGAGCAGGGAAAATCTCGCGAGGCGGCCGGTTTTTTTCGCAAAGCCTTCGCACTTGACAGTGGCCAAAGCGAGTCAATTCGTGAAAATTTAAGATTGGCGCTATCAAAAATCGAAAATCCGAGCTATTCTCCTGCTAATAATAATGAATTTAGATTGGTGCGCCGCGGGTCTGGTGAATATCTGATCCGCCGCGCGCCGTGAATGAGGCAGTAGCAGAAAGGGACGCACCACATGCGCCGCTTTATGACAATCCCGCTGTGCATTCTTGGCACAGCATTTTTGGGCGCGTGTAATAGCGCTCCAACAGACAAAAAGGTCGAGGAAGCGTTTCAAGATGTGAGCGTGATCGACGAAAGCAACCTGAATGACGTGATGCTGACTGTCGCCGATCCTGGTGAGGCGGTGCGCCATTTCAGCCGGGTCGTCGCCAGCAACCCAGATCATATCGAAGCGCAACGTGGTTTGGCCAAATCGCTTATCCGTGCAAAGCGTTCTGCTGACGGGGCAGCTGCCTGGAAGCGGGTGATTGCGATGGAGGGGGCATCGTCTGGGGATCGCGTGGAGTATGCGGATGCTCAAATTCGTGCAGGCGATTGGGCCGGTGCCGAGCGGACATTGGATGCCATCCCACCGACCCACGAGACCTATAAGCGGTATCGGCTTGAGGCGATGGTGGCCGACAGTAAGCAGGAATGGAAAAAATCCGACAGCTTTTATGAAACCGCCGCCGGGCTCACGATGCAACCTGCGGGGGTTTTGAATAATTGGGGGTATTCCAAGCTGACGCGCGGGGATTTTGCTGCGGCAGAACGCCTGTTTGGCGAGGCGATCCGCAATGATCCGAGCCTTTTCACGGCTAAGAATAACCTTGTCTTGGCCCGCGCAGCGCAGCGCAATTACACTTTGCCCGTGATGCAGATGGATCAAGTTGAACGCGCGCAGCTGCTGCACACCATGGCGCTATCGGCAATCAAGCAAGGAGATGTGGAGACCGGCAAAGGCCTGCTGCGCGAAGCCGTCGACACGCACCCTCAGCATTTCGAAGCCGCCGTCCGTGCCTTGCGCGCCTTGGACAGCAATGTTTCGGTTTCGGGATAACCCATGAGTGTTGGGCAGATTGAAGCCTGGGTCTTTCTGCCCTTCGTGGTGCCGATTTGCTGTTATGTTGCGCTCACGGATATGCGCGAGATGCGGATTCCAAACGCCTCGGTTCTCGCGCTAGCGGGGGTATTTTTGGTGCTCGGGCCGTTTGTTCTCTCGTTTGAGGCTTATCTGTGGCGCTTTTCGCATCTTTTGGTCATGCTGGTTGCGGGATTTGTCTTTAGTTTGATGCGCTTGATGGGTGAGGGGGATGCAAAGTTTATCGCGGCTGGCGCGCCGTTTATCGCTTTGCATGATTTGGGTAAGCTGGCCCTCTTGTTTTCTGCGATTTTGCTGGCCTCTTATGGCGCGCATTTTCTGGCCAAACGCTCGGCGCTTAGGCGATTTGTGCCGCATTGGCGCAGCTGGACCCATAGTCAATTCCCAATGGGGCTCGCGCTGGGGGGCACATTGGCGGCTTACTTGATTTTTGGGGCGTTAACAGGCTCGTAAGCAAACAATGCTAGGGTGGCGGCGGGGTGCTGCGCGCGCCCTGTTTGTCCTATTTGTCTAATTGCAGGCCGCCAAAATGAATATGCACCGCACAGCGGTAACTGCCCCGCCCGCCCCAAAAAGATTGCATGAAATGCGGCTGCCGCTTGTTTTGATGCGGGACATACTGATCAAAACCATTTTCCGCAAAAACTTGGATATGGTCAGCGATCTTGCCCGCGCTGTTTGCCTGCCGGTGCCTGTTACACAAGAGCTGATCGATATCGGTCGCGACCAGCGATTGATCGAGGCGATGGGGACACTGCATGTCAATAATGCCAATGAAATGGGCTATCGATTGACCGAGGCAGGCAAGGCACGGGCGTTGGATGCGCTTGCTCAGTCCGAATATTATGGGGCAATGCCTGTTCCGGTCGCGGTGTATCGCGAACAAGTGCGGCGGCAATCCATCCGCAATATTTTGGTGACGCGCGAGATGCTTACGCAGGCTATGTCGGATCTAGTTTTGCCCGATACGCTTCTGGATCATTTGGGGCCCGCGGTCTCGGCTGGTCGTTCGATCCTAATGTATGGCCCGCCGGGTAACGGTAAATCGTCGATTTCAAATGGCATTCGTGAGGCGTTGGGGGACAAGGTGTTTGTGCCGCGCGCCATTGAGTTCGCAGGGCAAGTAATCACCGTCTACGACCCAATCGTGCATTCCGCCGCCGAAGAGCAGGTGGATGACCCCAACGCCCTGCGCCGTAGCGCCAATCGGTTCGATGCCAGATATGTGCGCTGCGACAGACCTACGGTGATCACCGGGGGGGAGCTTGGGCTTGAGATGCTCGATCTCATCTACAATCCAACGGCGCGCACCTATCAGGCGCCGTTGCAGTTAAAGGCCTCCGGCGGCGTCTTTATCGTGGATGATCTCGGGCGACAGGCTGAACCACCCCAAGCGCTGGTAAACCGCTGGATTGTTCCTCTTGAGGAAGAGCGTGATATTCTTGCGCTGCAATCTGGGGAAAAATTTGAGGTTCCCTTTGATACCTTGGTGATTTTCTCAACGAATTTCCATCCCAATGAGATATTTGACCAAGCTGCTCTGCGACGGATCTTCTTTAAGATTAAGATCGATGGGCCAAACCAAGAAGATTATCTGAAAATTCTAGCCAAAGTTGCTCATCAGAAGTCGGTGCCGTTGGATGAAGCCAGCCTTATTCACTTGCTCAAAGTGAAGTATCCAACCATCGACAATGTCTATGCGAATTATCAACCGAAGTTTATTATTGATCAGATAACATCGATTTGCGAGTTTGAGGGCATACCTTACCAAATGTCTCCAGCGCTCATTGATCGCGCCTGGGACAATTTGTTCGTGGAGGATGAATATATCATTCGGTGACTTCGGGCAGCGCCTTTGATACATATAGCAAAATCGTTGTGCACCGAAAGCTACGGCTTATACGGGCTTGTCATCCTTTGATTTTCCTCCTAGTAGGGGAATTTACGTAGAGAATCGAGATTCGCTGCGCCGTTTGTGCATAGTTACATCCGAAAAGGGAACGCGGGCTGACGTCGCTTTAATTCGTTGGCAAGCAAAAAATCGGTCTTAGAAAGCTCCAGATGTGTGGGGTTTTCTTAGGCAGGATTTAAAGATCGGGCGCCATGCGGTGGGACGTGTGGCAGGGATGGATCTTATAATTCGGCTCGCTCTTTGAGGCAGAATGCCGCTCCCACCGGTCTGTTCTGTGTCGCAGAGACTATAAAAAGGTGACCAAATATCATGGCGCAAACCTTCCTTGGCCAAAAACGTCTGCGTAAATATTATGGCAAAATCCGCGAAGTTTTGGAGATGCCCAACCTCATCGAGGTGCAAAAATCCAGCTATGACTTGTTTCTAAGATCTGGCGAAGAGGCCGAGCCCATCAATGGTGAGGGCATTCACGGCGTGTTCCAATCGGTTTTCCCGATTAAGGATTTTAATGAAACATCCGTGCTCGAATATGTGAAATATGAGCTCGAAGCGCCAAAATATGACGTAGAAGAGTGCCAGCAGCGCGACATGACCTATGCGGCGCCGCTCAAGGTTACGCTGCGTTTGATCGTGTTTGATATCGACGAAGATACGGGCGCGAAATCGGTGAAGGACATCAAAGAGCAAGATGTGTTCATGGGCGATATGCCGCTTATGACGCCCAATGGCACCTTTGTTGTGAATGGCACGGAGCGCGTCATAGTGTCGCAAATGCACCGCTCTCCGGGCGTGTTCTTCGATCATGACAAAGGCAAAACCCACAGCTCTGGTAAATTGCTTTTTGCCTGCCGGATTATCCCCTATCGCGGCTCTTGGCTTGATTTTGAATTTGATGCCAAAGACATCGTTTACGCCCGCATCGACCGTCGCCGCAAATTGCCAGTGACAACGCTGCTTTACTCTCTTGGCTTGGACCAAGAGGGCATTATGGATGCCTATTATGACACCGTGTCCTACCGGATTGAGGGCAAGTCGCGCGGTTGGGTCACGCCGTTCTTCCCTGATCGTGTGCGTGGCACGCGCCCGACCTATGATCTGATTGATGCAGCCACCGGCACGGTCATTGCTGAAGCTGGTCAAAAGGTGACGCCGCGCGCGGTGAAAAAGCTGATTGATGCAGGCGAAGTCACCGAGCTGCTTGTGCCTTTCGATCACATCGTCGGCAAATATGTCGCCAAGGACATCATCAACGAAGAAACCGGTGCGATCTATGTTGAGGCGGGCGATGAGCTGACGCTTGAATATGACAAAGAAGGCGCGCTGATCGGCGGCAGCGTGAAAGAGCTGCTGGAGGCCGGTATCACCGATATCCCTGTGCTCGACATCGACAATGTGAATGTTGGCCCTTACATGCGCAACACCATGGCGATGGATAAAAACATGAACCGGGAAACCGCGCTCATGGATATTTATCGCGTGATGCGCCCTGGCGAGCCGCCCACTGTTGAGGCTGCTTCTGCCCTGTTTGACACGCTGTTCTTTGACAGCGAGCGCTATGATCTCTCCGCCGTTGGCCGCGTGAAGATGAATATGCGTCTGGCCTTGGATGCAGAGGATACTCAACGCACCCTGCGCCGTGAGGATATCATCGCTTGTATCAAAGCGCTGGTTGAGCTGCGCGATGGCAAGGGCGATGTGGATGATATCGACCACCTGGGCAACCGCCGTGTGCGCTCTGTTGGGGAGTTGATGGAAAACCAGTACCGTGTGGGTCTTCTGCGTATGGAGCGCGCGATTAAAGAGCGTATGTCTTCCGTTGAGATCGACACGGTCATGCCGCAGGATCTGATCAACGCCAAACCTGCCGCAGCGGCTGTGCGTGAATTCTTTGGCTCCTCGCAGCTGTCCCAATTTATGGACCAGACCAACCCGCTGTCGGAGGTGACCCATAAACGCCGTCTCTCCGCGCTTGGGCCCGGCGGTTTGACCCGCGAGCGTGCTGGTTTTGAGGTGCGCGACGTGCACGCTACCCACTATGGTCGCATGTGCCCGATTGAAACGCCGGAAGGGCCGAATATTGGTCTGATCAACTCGCTCGCAACCTTCGCGCGGGTGAATAAATATGGCTTTATCGAAACGCCCTATCGCCGTGTCGAGAACGGCCATGTGACAGATGACGTGCATTATATGTCCGCCACCGAAGAGCAGCGCCATACTGTGGCCCAGGCCAATGCCTCGATCGACGAGGGCGGCAAGTTCACCAATGAGTTCGTGAATACACGTCAGGCTGGTGAATACACGCTTGCGCCCTCTGACAGCGTGGATCTGATCGACGTCTCTCCCAAGCAGCTCGTCTCTGTCGCGGCCTCGCTCATTCCGTTCTTGGAAAATGACGATGCGAACCGCGCCTTGATGGGCTCAAACATGCAACGTCAGGCGGTTCCGCTCTTGCGTGCTGAGGCACCTTTGGTGGGCACGGGGATTGAGGGCAAGGTCGCCATCGACTCTGGCGCTGCGATCCAAGCAAAACGTGCGGGCATTATCGACCAAGTGGATGCGGAACGGATCGTTATCCGAGCAACCTCTGATCTAGGGCTTGGCGATGCGGGTGTGGATATCTACCGCATGCGCAAATTCCAGCGCTCCAATCAGAACACCTGCATCAACCAGCGTCCGCTTGTGAAAGTGGGCCAAGAGGTGGGCAAGGGCGAGATCATCGCAGATGGTCCTTCAACCGATATTGGCGAGCTGGCGCTTGGGAAAAACGTGGTCGTGGCCTTCATGCCGTGGAATGGCTACAATTATGAGGACTCCATCCTGATTTCTGAGCGCATTGCGCGTGATGATGTCTTTACTTCAATCCATATTGAGGAATTCGAAGTCGCCGCTCGCGATACGAAACTGGGGCCCGAAGAGATTACCCGCGACATCCCAAATGTCGGCGAAGAGGCGCTGCGCAACCTTGATGAGGCGGGCATCGTCTATATCGGCGCGGATGTAGAGCCTGGGGATATCTTGGTGGGTAAAATTACCCCCAAGGGTGAAAGCCCGATGACTCCCGAGGAAAAATTGCTGCGTGCGATCTTTGGGGAAAAAGCCTCTGATGTGCGTGATACTTCCTTGCGCGTGAAACCTGGGGATTTCGGCACCGTTGTTGAGGTGCGGGTCTTTAATCGCCATGGTGTCGAGAAAGACGAGCGTGCCTTGCAGATCGAGCGGGAAGAGGTCGAACGCCTGGCCCGTGACCGTGATGACGAGCTGGCAATTTTGGATCGCAACATCTTTGCGCGCCTGCGCAGCATGCTGCTGGGTAAGGTTGTGGCGAAAGGGCCAAAGGGTATCAAGTCGGGCTCTGTCGTCAGCGACGAGATGCTGGATCTGATGCTCACGCGCGGCCAATGGTGGCAACTTGCCTTGACAGAAGAGGAAGATGCGCAGGTCGTTGAGGCGCTCAATGAGCAATATGAGATGCAAAAACGCGCTCTTGATGCCCGCTTTGAGGATAAGGTCGAAAAGGTCCGTCGCGGCGATGATCTGCCCCCCGGCGTGATGAAAATGGTCAAGGTCTTCATCGCTGTGAAACGCAAATTGCAGCCTGGGGATAAAATGGCTGGCCGCCACGGGAACAAGGGGGTTATCTCCCGCGTTGTTCCGATGGAGGACATGCCCTTCCTTGAAGATGGAACGCCGGTTGATTTCTGCTTGAACCCGCTGGGCGTGCCCTCGCGGATGAATGTGGGACAGATCCTTGAAACACATATGGGCTGGGCCGCGCGTGGTCTGGGGCTGAATGTGGATGAGGCTCTTGGGGAATATCGTCGCTCTGGCGATCTAACCCCGGTGCGTGACGCGATGCGTTTGGCCTACGGCGATAATGTCTATGACGAGGGCATCACCGGCATGGATGAAGAGCAGTTGCTTGAGGCCGCTGGGAATGTCTCGCGCGGTGTGCCAATCGCAACGCCGGTCTTTGACGGCGCTAAAGAGGGCGATGTGAATGACGCGCTCAAGCGGGCTGGTTTCTCTGAAAGCGGTCAGTCGATCCTGTTTGACGGACGCACTGGCGAGCAATTCTCGCGGCCCGTGACCGTTGGCGTGAAATACCTGCTCAAGCTGCACCACTTGGTGGATGACAAAATCCACGCGCGCTCAACCGGGCCTTACTCGCTCGTCACCCAGCAGCCGCTTGGTGGTAAAGCCCAGTTCGGTGGCCAGCGCTTTGGTGAGATGGAAGTCTGGGCGCTTGAGGCTTACGGAGCGGCCTACACTCTGCAGGAAATGCTCACCGTGAAATCGGACGATGTTGCAGGACGGACCAAGGTCTATGAGAGCATCGTTAAGGGCGAAGACAACTTCGAAGCCGGCGTGCCAGAAAGCTTCAACGTCCTCGTCAAAGAAGTCCGCGGCCTCGGCCTGAACATGGAACTCCTGGATGCGGAGGTGGATGAGTGAGCGCTTAACCACGCTCACCCATTCCCCAACGCCCCACTTCAAGGATTTGAAAATGAACCAGGAACTGACAAACAACCCGTTTAACCCTCTCGCACCGCAAAAGGTGTTTGATGAGATCAAGGTCTCCCTTGCCTCGCCCGAGCGGATTCTCTCGTGGTCTTTTGGCGAGATCAAAAAGCCCGAGACCATCAACTATCGGACCTTCAAGCCTGAGCGGGACGGTCTGTTCTGTGCGCGCATTTTTGGGCCGATCAAAGACTATGAATGTCTGTGCGGCAAATATAAGCGCATGAAATATCGCGGCGTTGTCTGCGAGAAATGCGGTGTGGAAGTCACGCTGCAAAAGGTGCGTCGTGAGCGGATGGGCCATATCGAGCTGGCTGCGCCAGTTGCGCATATCTGGTTCCTGAAATCGCTGCCCTCCCGCATTGGTCTGATGCTCGACATGACCCTGCGCGATCTGGAGCGGGTGCTTTATTTCGAAAACTACGTAGTGATTGAGCCCGGTCTGACCGATCTGTCTTATGGTCAGATGCTCTCTGAAGAAGAGTATATGGACGCCCAAGACGCCTTTGGCATGGATGCCTTTACCGCTAATATCGGCGCTGAGGCGATCCGCGACATGCTCGCCCAGATCGACCTTGAGGCCGAGGCGGAGCGTCTGCGCGAAGAGTTGAAAGAGGCCACAGGCGAGCTCAAGCCCAAGAAAATCATCAAGCGCCTGAAAGTGGTTGAAAGCTTTTTGGAATCCGGCAACCGTCCCGAATGGATGATCCTCACGGTCGTGCCCGTGATCCCGCCAGAGCTGCGCCCGCTGGTGCCGCTGGATGGGGGGCGTTTTGCCACGTCCGATCTAAACGATCTCTATCGCCGCGTGATCAACCGGAATAACCGTCTTAAGCGCCTGATCGAGCTGCGCGCGCCCGATATCATTGTGCGTAACGAAAAGCGGATGTTGCAAGAATCCGTGGATGCGCTGTTCGACAATGGTCGCCGGGGCCGTGTGATCACAGGTGCCAATAAGCGCCCGCTGAAATCGCTCTCTGATATGCTGAAAGGCAAGCAGGGCCGCTTCCGCCAGAACTTGCTTGGAAAACGCGTCGACTTCTCCGGCCGTTCGGTCATTGTGACGGGTCCAGAGCTAAAGCTGCATCAATGCGGCTTGCCCAAGAAAATGGCGTTGGAGCTGTTCAAGCCCTTTATCTATTCGCGCCTAGAGGCCAAGGGGCTGAGCTCCACGGTCAAACAGGCCAAGAAATTGGTGGAAAAAGAGCGCCCCGAGGTGTGGGATATCCTCGATGAGGTGATCCGCGAACACCCCGTCATGCTGAACCGCGCCCCAACGCTGCACCGTTTGGGCATTCAGGCGTTTGAACCTGTGTTGATTGAGGGCAAAGCGATCCAGCTGCACCCGCTTGTCTGCTCGGCCTTTAACGCGGATTTTGACGGGGATCAGATGGCCGTGCATGTGCCGCTCTCCCTTGAGGCGCAGCTTGAAGCGCGTGTCTTGATGATGTCCACCAATAACGTGCTTTCCCCCGCGAACGGCGCGCCGATCATCGTTCCCTCGCAGGATATGATTTTGGGGCTCTATTATCTGACGCTGGAACGCGAGGGCATGCAGGGCGAGGGCAAGACTTTCGGCTCCATCGATGAGGTCGAGCATGCCTTGACCGCCGGTGAGGTGCATCTGCATGCCAAGATCAAGGCGCGCGTGCCGCAGGTTGATCCCGAAACCGGTGAGATGGTCAATGTACGTTTTGACACCACGCCGGGCCGCGTTAAGCTTGGCGGGCTCTTGCCACCCAATGCCAAAGCGCCCTTTAGCCTCGTTAACCAGCTCTTGCGCAAGAAAGACGTGCAGAACGTGATTGACACGGTCTATCGCTATTGTGGTCAGAAAGAGAGCGTTATCTTCTGTGACCAGATCATGTCCATGGGCTTTAAAGAGGCGTTCAAGGCGGGCATCTCCTTTGGCAAGGACGACATGCTGATCCCGGATTCTAAATGGACCATCGTGGGGGACACGCGCGATCAGGTGAAGGATTTCGAACAGCAATATATGGACGGTCTGATTACCCAGGGCGAGAAATATAACAAGGTTGTCGATGCCTGGTCAAAATGTAACGACAAAGTGACTGAGGCGATGATGGGCTCGATCTCTGCCTCGCAGCGCGATGAGGCGGGGGCTGAAAAAGAGCCGAACTCGGTTTACATGATGGCCCATTCTGGCGCGCGGGGCTCGGTGACGCAGATGAAGCAGCTCGGCGGGATGCGTGGTTTGATGGCCAAGCCCAACGGCGACATCATCGAAACACCGATCATCTCGAACTTTAAAGAGGGGCTGACCGTTCTGGAGTACTTCAACTCCACCCACGGTGCGCGTAAGGGTCTGTCTGATACGGCTTTGAAAACGGCGAACTCGGGCTATCTGACCCGTCGCTTGGTGGATGTGGCGCAGGATTGCATCGTGCGCATGCATGATTGCGGCACAGATCGTTCGATCACAGCCGAAGCCGCAGTCAATGACGGTGAAGTCGTGGCGAGCCTCGCGGAACGTGTCTTGGGTCGTGTTGCGGCTGAGGACATATTGGTGCCCGGTACAGAAGAGGTCATTGTTCCTGCGGGCACCATGATCGACGAGCGTATGTCCGATGCTATTGATGTGCACCGTGTGCAATCGGCGCGTATCCGCAGCCCGCTGACCTGTGAGGCCGAAGAGGGCGTGTGCGTCATGTGCTATGGTCGTGACCTGGCCCGCGGCACGCTGGTGAACACCGGCGAGGCGGTCGGCATCATCGCGGCGCAATCTATCGGGGAGCCTGGCACGCAGCTGACCATGCGGACCTTCCACATTGGCGGCGTTGCGCAAGGTGGGCAGCAGTCCTTCCTTGAGGCGAGCCAAGAGGGTAAGATCACCTTCGAAAATGCTTCCGTGTTGAAAAACCATGCGGGTGAAACCTTGGTCATGGGCCGCAACATGAAGCTCTTGATCGTGGGCGAAGATGGGGCCGAACGCGCGAGCCACAAGCTGGGCTATGGCACCAAGCTCTTTGTCCAAGAGGGGCAACAGATTGGGCGCGGCGATAAGCTCTTTGAGTGGGATCCATACACGTTGCCGATCATTGCCGAAAAAGCTGGTAAGGTGAAATATGTCGATCTTGTCAGCGGTATTGCTGTGCGTGATGAGACGGACGAAGCCACCGGCATGACCCAGAAAATCGTGATGGATTGGCGGGCGGCTCCGAAAGGCAATGAGCTCAAGCCAGAGATCCTTTTGGTCGCCGCAGATGGTGAGCCTGTGCGCAATGAGGCGGGCAACCCTGTGACCTATGCAATGTCTGTGGATGCGATCCTCTCGGTCGAAGATGGCGAGGATGTGGCCGCAGGTGACGTTGTTGCCCGTATCCCGCGTGAAGGCGCCAAAACCAAGGACATCACCGGTGGTCTGCCGCGTGTGGCTGAACTCTTTGAGGCGCGCCGACCTAAGGATCACGCGATCATCGCAGAAATCGACGGTTATGTGCGTTTTGGCAAAGACTACAAAAACAAGCGCCGCATCGCGATTGAACCTGCCGACGAGAACCTCGAAAAGGTCGAATATATGGTGCCCAAGGGCAAGCACATCCCAGTAGCCGAGGGCGATTTCGTCCAAAAAGGCGACTATATCATGGATGGCAACCCTGCGCCGCATGACATTTTGGCGATCATGGGGGTTGAGGCTCTGGCCGATTACATGATCGATGAGGTGCAGGATGTATACCGTCTGCAAGGGGTGAAGATTAACGATAAGCATATCGAAGTGATCGTGCGCCAGATGTTGCAGAAATGGGAGATTTCCGACAGCGGCGACACCACGTTGCTCAAGGGCGAGCATGTGGATAAGCAAGAGTTTGACCATGCCAATGAAAAGGCTCTGTCTAAGGGTGGCCGTCCTGCGCAAGGCGAGCCGATCCTGCTTGGGATTACCAAGGCGTCTCTGCAGACCCGGTCGTTTATCTCTGCCGCGTCCTTCCAGGAAACCACGCGTGTTCTTACCGAAGCCTCTGTGCAGGGCAAGAAAGATAAACTGGTCGGCCTGAAAGAGAACGTGATCGTGGGTCGTTTGATCCCGGCGGGTACGGGCGGCGCGACACAGCGCATGCGCCGCATCGCAACCGAGCGGGATAATGTGGTCATTGAGGCGCGCCGCGAAGAGGCCGAAGCCGCCCTGGCCCTTGCTGCGCCGACGCCAGAGACCAATGCCGATATCATTGGTGGCGATGCGTTCACTTCGGTGATCGACCCGTTCGAGGAAAGTCGCGAATAATCGGTTTCAAATCCTGAAAAAGCCCCGCCGCATGCGGGGCTTTTTTGTTGACCCGAGGCTCATTTGCGTCTAGCAGATCGCCCACTCCCGTATTGCCGTGGCTGCTGACCCACCTTTACTGGAGTGAATTGATGATACATCACCGTAGCCGCGCCTGGCGTCGGCACAAAACTGTTGTCGCCGAGTTGCGTTTCCAAAAGCGCGCGGCAGAGAACCATAGTCCGAAGTCTGAAATGGACCCCAAATATGATTGGCCGGTCAGACGGATGAAGACATACTTTAAGCGCATGAATGGCGTTTTGGCACAAAATGATGATTGGGGCGTCTCATGACGCTCCATCTCCTCTTCATCTGTAGCCGCAATCAATGGCGCAGCCCCACGGCCGAGCAAGTATTTCGCCGCCACCCCGGCCTTGAGGCGCGCTCATCTGGGACCAGCCCGAAAGCGCGCCGGACAGTGTCCCTCTCGGATATCCACTGGGCGGATATCATTTTTGCGATGGAGCCTAAACATGCCTCTCGCTTGCGCGCCACGTTTCGCCAGAGCCTGACCTATAAACCCCTGCATGTGCTCGATATCCCGGATGAATATCGGTATATGGATCCAGAGCTAGTGGAGATCTTGGAGGACGTGGTTCCGCCCCTTCTGCCCGCCACATCCGGGTAAATATATCTGGCGCTTGCAGGGCAATTGTGATTGCGTGAGACATCTGGAAAGGTCGCGTAATGTCCCCAAATTTTAAAGGTGCGCTTCTGATGGTGGCCTCTATGGTCAGCTTCACGATCAATGACAGCTTTATCAAACTGACTGATGGTGCAGTGCCGCTTGCGCAGCTCTTGGGCGCGCGCGGGATGATTGCCTCGGTCATGATCATCGCTTTGGCGCTTGCTTTGGGTGGGATCAAACTGCGGATGAGCACGCGGGCCTGGCAACTCATTTCGCTACGCGCCCTCACCGAGATCGGCGCGGCCTATTTCATCGTAACCTCCTTGATCAATCTGCCACTCGCCAATGTGTCAGCAATTTTGCAATCCCTGCCGCTGACGGTCGCTTTGGGCTCATATTTCGTCTTTGGGGAAGCCGTTGGCTGGCGGCGAGTGCTGGCGATTCTCATCGGGCTTTGTGGGGTCTTGTTGATCTTGCGCCCTGGCCCCGAGGGGTTTTCGATCTGGTCGCTATATGTGGTCATGGCGGTGATTTGCGTTACCGCCCGCGATTTGGTCAGCCGTGCCTTGCCGCCCGAGGTGCCCAGCCTCATGGTCGCGGTTGTCAACACCGTGAATGTGGCAGTGGTCTTTACTTTGATTAGCGTCACCGAACCGTGGGTGCCAATCTCGCAGGAAAATTGGGGCTATATCCTTGGCTCCACCATTTTCATTATCGCGGGTTATTATTTTTCGGTGCAAGTGATGCGGGTGGGAGATGTGTCCTTTATCGCGCCGTTTCGCTATACAGGGCTGCTTGCCGCCTTAACTCTTGGGCTGCTCGTCTTTGGCCATTGGCCTGATACAATCACCTTGCTGGGGGCAGGGCTTGTGGTGGCAACCGGGATGTTCACCCTCTATCGAGAGTATCGCCTAAAGCGCTGAAAAGGCGGCTGCCACAGACTCTGGGCTAATGCCAAACCGCTTGAGAGTGGCCCCGGCTAAAGGAGTGTTTGGCACCCGAGCGCGCGTCTGACCGGAATCGTTGAAATCCCCATGGGCGCGCAGCCACATTGGGGGATCGGGGAAAGAGAGGGTCGGCACGTGCTCTGAGAGCTTATGATGCGGGTAGTGAAAGATTGACGCTTTGATCCCGCCCAGAACATGCACCGCATGCGCGACGCCTAAATTGGGCTTATGCTGAGCGTGGCCGGAAACACCCAGATGATTGCACTGAATAGCAAAGCCGCTTGTCCAATCAACCCCAACCATGGGATGAGCTGCGCAGAGATCAGAAGCTAGCCTTGCTGCCTCTCGCAAACGGGCAATAAAGTCCGTTGCAACTGCGTCATCATCATCTTGGCGAAATTGCAGACAGGGCGCACTTGGATCACGGCGCGCACGCTGTGCCACGGCTCGCATCAGCGGCATCATCCGCCCCGGCCCATGTTGTTCGATCACAGCGCTTGGCAAGCTTTGAGCAGCTGCAAAGAGCCGCTCTAACGCCCACGCTGGCAAATCCGCGCTGGTCACAATCACAAAATCAAAATCGGGATCGCTCTGGGCGCGCAAAGAGGGCAGGGTGAGGGTTTCGAAATGGGCAAAGCGCTCTTCCAGCCGTGTTCGATCAAAGAGCGCGTGACTTTGTACGCCTCGAAACCCGCCTGTCGCCAGATAAGAAAATCGGCACAGGCCAATCACCTGCATATGGACTCACTCGCACCCATTATGGCGGCGCCACATCGTTGCATCATGCCCCTCTGGCACATTGGTGCAGGGATCATCGGCATAGCCGCGCAGGATATTGTATTTCTCGATTTGTTCCTTGGTGAGCAGGGCGGGCGTTGACAGATGTTTGGACAGGTGAACAAAACGCAGCTCGGCCCGCGCAGTTGCAGCACTTGAAAGCAAATCTTGCAGCGCCTCCTCAGACAATTCTGGCGCGGCGAAGGCAGCGCTTAACGCGGCCTCTGCGGCAATGAAGCGCTCTCCTGCGGCGATGGCTGATTGGCGCATATCTTCATGCATTGCCTCGATTGCGGCAATTTGCTCGGCCGAAAGCTCAAGTTCATCACGCAGCTCCAACAGATGGGCAGGGCCCGGACGTCCGTTTAGTTCGGCAGGCAGAGCCAGCCCCCAGCCGCCCCCGCGCCGCAATTCTGCGATGTCTTGCTCTGAAAGGCTTTTGATCTTGCGCGTTTCAAACCCGGCATATGGCGCATTATGGTCTGAGCCGTTCCCGTGACTATGGCTTTGCGCGCTCACAAAGGCTGGGAGAGAGGCGCACAGCGCGCATAGTGTCAGAAGGGTTCTAAGTGACATAGTCGAGAATCCGTATATGATTGAAGCGTTGCCTTGCGCAACACCATCGCCTGATCCGCTCTGTTTTGCAAGATTGCCAGCCGATAGAGCATGAGGGCCCTTTGTCGCTACAGCAGCTGTTGACAGAGTGGGCGACTCCACCTATACGCCGCTCAACCTGGCATCGGTGTTTCGGTGACTGGGAATCAAAACTGTAGTGGTCACGATCCGGCAAACTGCCCGATCCTCTGGAGACCCACCGCGTCGTTCCAAGATATACGGAACGGGTGCGGTTTTTTGCGCGTTCTTTGGACGCAAAGGGCGCATTGACTGAAACCGCGGGGCAACCCGCAAGACACATGTGTTGAGACGGGGAAAGAGACCCATATGCCAACGATCCAGCAGCTGATCCGCAAGCCGCGGCAGCCCAAAGTAAAGCGCTCCAAATCCATGCACCTGGAGCAGTGCCCGCAAAAGCGCGGCGTGTGCACGCGCGTTTATACAACAACACCGAAAAAGCCGAACTCTGCGATGCGGAAGGTCGCCAAGGTGCGCCTGACCAACGGGTTTGAGGTCATCAGCTACATTCCGGGTGAAAGCCACAACCTGCAAGAACACTCCGTTGTTCTGATCCGTGGTGGCCGGGTGAAAGACCTTCCGGGTGTGCGTTACCACATCCTGCGCGGCGTACTCGATACGCAAGGCGTGAAAGACCGTAAACAGCGCCGCTCCAAATATGGCGCGAAGCGTCCGAAGTAAGAGGCTACCGATATGTCCCGACGTCACGCCGCTGAAAAGCGCGAAGTTCTGCCCGACGCCAAATATGGCGATAAGGTTCTGTCCAAATTTATGAATAACCTGATGCTGGACGGCAAAAAATCTGTTGCCGAAAAGATCGTCTATGGCGCTCTTGATCGTGTTGAGAGCCGCGTAAAGCGTGCTCCGGTCGAGGTGTTCCATGAGGCGCTCGACAACATCAAGCCATCTGTCGAAGTTCGCTCCCGCCGTGTGGGTGGTGCGACATATCAGGTGCCTGTCGAGGTGCGCCCTGAGCGCCGCGAAGCGCTGGCGATCCGTTGGCTCATCAATGCCTCCCGCGGGCGCAACGAGAACACAATGCAAGAACGCTTAGCTGGTGAACTATTGGACGCAGTGCAGTCCCGTGGCTCTGCCGTTAAAAAGCGCGAAGATACGCATAAGATGGCTGAGGCGAACAAAGCGTTCTCTCACTATCGCTGGTAAAACCTGTTTAGAGGCTCCTAGAAATGGCACGCGAATATCCGCTCGACCGCTACCGCAACTTTGGCATCATGGCGCACATTGATGCTGGTAAAACAACTTGTTCCGAACGCATCCTGTATTACACAGGCAAGTCTCACAATATCGGTGAGGTGCATGATGGCGCCGCAACAATGGATTGGATGGAGCAAGAGCAAGAGCGTGGCATCACCATCACCTCTGCGGCGACCACCACATTCTGGGAGCGCACAGAGGACGGCAAAACTGCCGATACCGAAAAGCACCGCCTGAACATCATCGACACGCCGGGTCACGTTGACTTTACCATCGAAGTCGAGCGCTCTTTGGCGGTTTTGGATGGCGCGGTTTGCGTTTTGGATGCGAATGCGGGTGTGGAGCCTCAGACCGAAACGGTTTGGCGTCAGGCGGACCGTTATAAAGTTCCGCGCATCGTGTTCGTGAACAAGATGGACAAGATCGGTGCGGATTTCTTCAACTGTGTGAATATGGTTGAGGATCGCACTGGCGCGCGCGCTGTGCCTGTGGGTATTCCAATCGGCGCAGAAACTGAGCTAGAGGGCCTGATTGACCTCGTGACCATGCAGGAATGGGTTTACGCGGGCGAAGATCTTGGTGCGAGTTGGGAAAAGCGCGACATTCGCGAAGATCTGCAAGATATGGCGACCGAGTGGCGCGAAAAGATGATCGAAGCCGCCGTTGAGCAAGATGACGACGCGATGGAGGCTTATCTGGAGGGCAACGAGCCCGATGTGCCAACTCTGCGTAAGCTGCTGAGAAAGGGCACATTGGCGCTGGACTTCGTGCCTGTCCTGGGTGGCTCCGCGTTTAAGAATAAAGGTGTTCAGCCGCTGCTCAACGCTGTGATCGACTACCTGCCAAGCCCGCTTGACGTTGTGGACTACATGGGTTTTGCCCCAGGTGACGAAACCGAAGAGCGTAACATTGCCCGCCGTGCGGATGATGACATGGCCTTCTCCGGCCTCGCGTTCAAAATCATGAACGACCCCTTTGTTGGCTCTTTGACCTTTGTGCGGATCTATTCCGGCACGCTGAGCAAGGGCGATAGCATGCTCAACTCGACCAAGGGTCGTAAAGAGCGTGTGGGCCGCATGATGATGATGCACTCCAACAACCGCGAAGAGATCGAAGAAAGCTTTGCGGGTGACATTATCGCGCTGGGTGGTCTGAAAGACACCACCACGGGTGACACGCTTTGTGACGCGAAAGAGCCTGTGGTTCTCGAAACCATGACCTTCCCAGATCCGGTGATCGAGATCGCGGTTGAGCCGAAAACCAAGGGCGACCAAGAGAAAATGTCCGCCGGCCTTGCGCGTCTCGCAGCAGAGGATCCCTCCTTCCGTGTGGAAACTGACATGGAAAGCGGTCAGACCATCATGAAGGGTATGGGCGAGCTTCACCTGGACATTCTGGTGGACCGCCTCAAGCGCGAGTTCAAGGTCGAGGCGAATATCGGTGCGCCGCAAGTGGCTTATCGTGAAACCATCGGCCATGAGGTCGAGCATACCTATACCCATAAGAAACAATCCGGTGGCTCTGGTCAGTTCGCGGAAGTGAAAATGATCATCACTCCAACAGAAGCGGGCGAGGGTTACTCTTTCGAGAGCCGCATTGTCGGCGGTGCGGTGCCTAAGGAATATATCCCTGGCGTTGAAAAAGGCATCAACTCTGTGATGGATAGCGGTCCTCTGGCTGGCTTCCCGGTGATTGACTTCAAGGTTGCGCTGATCGACGGGAAATTCCACGATGTTGACTCAAGCGTTCTTGCCTTTGAAATCGCCGCTCGTATGGCAATGCGTGAAGGCATGCGCAAAGCCGGTGCGAAGCTGCTTGAGCCCGTGATGAAGGTCGAAGTGATCACGCCAGAAGAATATACTGGCGGCATCATCGGCGATCTAACCTCCCGTCGCGGCCAAGTGTCCGGCCAAGAAAATCGCGGCAATGCCATTGCAATCGACGCGATGGTGCCTCTGGCGAATATGTTCGGCTACATCAATACACTGCGTTCCATGTCTTCGGGCCGTGCGCAGTTCACGATGCAGTTCGATCATTATGATCCAGTGCCGCAAAACATCTCAGAAGAAATCCAAGCGAAATACGCTTAATTCACCTAGCTGGATGGGGGCAAGCGCCTCCATCCCCCGACATTATTAGGAGGCCATCATGGCAAAGGAAAAGTTTGAACGCACGAAGCCGCACGTAAATATTGGCACGATTGGTCACGTTGACCATGGCAAGACGACGCTGACGGCGGCGATTACGAAATATTTTGGCGACTTCAAGGCGTATGATCAGATTGACGGCGCGCCCGAGGAGAAGGCGCGCGGGATCACGATCTCGACCGCTCACGTTGAATATGAGACCGAAAACCGCCACTACGCCCACGTCGATTGCCCCGGCCACGCGGATTATGTGAAAAACATGATCACCGGTGCGGCGCAGATGGACGGCGCGATTTTGGTGGTGAATGCGGCGGATGGCCCTATGCCTCAGACCCGCGAGCACATCCTTTTGGGTCGTCAGGTTGGCATCCCAAAGATGGTCGTGTTCATGAACAAAGTGGACCAAGTGGATGATGAAGAGCTGCTTGAGCTGGTCGAAATGGAGATCCGCGAGCTGCTCGAATCCTACGAATATCCAGGCGATGACATTCCGATTGTGGCCGGATCCGCTCTGGCGGCGATGGAAGGCAATAATCCTGAGATCGGTGAAGAGAAAATTAAGGAACTTATGGCAGCTGTTGATGAGTATATCGACACACCAGAGCGCGCCGTGGACCAGCCGTTCTTGATGCCGATTGAAGACGTGTTCTCTATCTCTGGTCGCGGCACCGTTGTGACTGGCCGGGTAGAGCGCGGCGTGATCAATGTAGGTGACGAGATCGAAATCGTGGGCATCCGCGATACATCCAAAACCACCTGCACGGGCGTTGAAATGTTCCGCAAGCTGCTGGATCGCGGCGAGGCGGGCGACAATATCGGTGCGCTGTTGCGCGGCGTGGATCGTGACGGTGTTGAGCGCGGCCAGGTTCTGTGTAAGCCGGGCTCCGTGACACCGCACACCAAATTCGAAGCTGAGGCCTATATCCTCACCAAAGAAGAAGGCGGCCGCCACACCCCATTCTTCGCGAATTACCGCCCGCAATTCTACTTCCGCACCACGGATGTGACCGGCACCGTGACCCTGAAAGAGGGCACAGAAATGGTAATGCCAGGGGATAATGTCGGCTTCACAGTCGAACTCATCGCCCCCATCGCCATGGAAGACGGCCTGCGCTTCGCCATCCGCGAAGGCGGCCGCACAGTCGGCGCCGGCGTCGTCGCAAAAATCGTGGAGTAATTAGGGCGTCCCGGCTTGTGCCGGGCCAGCTCGATACACTCTTAGAAAATATCGGTGCGATGAGGGGCTGCAATGACGCGGCCCTTCCTCTCCACTCAAACCCTGACAAAGGGATCAAGAAATGGCACAGCAAAGCCAAAACATACGCATCCGCTTAAAGGCGTTTGACTATCGCGTGCTTGACACAAGCACGCAAGAGATTGTCAACACCGCTAAGCGCACAGGTGCGTCGGTTCGTGGGCCCATCCCACTGCCGAATAAAATTGAGAAATTCACCGTTCTGCGTGGTCCTCACGTGAACAAGAAATCCCGCGATCAGTTCGAGATCCGCACGCATAAGCGTCTGCTCGATATCGTAGATCCGACCCCCCAGACCGTTGACGCGCTGATGAAGCTCGATCTCGCCGCTGGTGTGGATGTCGAGATCAAACTGCAAGCGTAAATAGGGGGTAACTGGCTATGTTGCGCTCTGGCGTAATTGCAAAGAAAGTGGGCATGACCCGCTTATTCATGGAAGACGGTAAGCAAATTCCGGTGACCGTTCTGCAGCTTGATAATCTGCAGGTGGTCGCGCAGCGCACCGTTGATAAAGATGGCTACACCGCTGTGCAGCTGGGTGCTGGCTCTGCGAAAGCAAAGCGCACATCCCAAGCGATGCGCGGTCACTTCTCTGCGGCCAATGTTGCGCCTAAGCGCAAAGTGGCGGAGTTCCGTGTCGCCCCTGAGAATATGATTGATGTAGGGGCTGAAATCAGCGCCGATCATTATTTAGCAGGGCAGTATGTGGATGTGGCGGGCACGTCTATCGGTAAAGGTTTTGCCGGTGCGATGAAGCGTCACAACTTTGGCGGTCTTCGGGCGTCGCACGGTGTGTCTATTTCACACCGCTCGCATGGCTCCACGGGTCAGTGTCAAGATCCTGGTAAGGTTTTCAAAGGCAAGAAAATGGCCGGTCATATGGGTGCAGCCCGCGTGACCACACAGAACTTGCAGATTGTGAAAATCGACAGCGACCGGGGCTTGATCATGGTCAAGGGGGCGGTTCCTGGCTCCAAAGGCGGTTGGGTGACAGTCAAGGATGCTGTGAAAAAAGCAGCGCCTGAGGGTCTTCCGATGCCAGCAGGGTTGAAAGCAGCCGATGCTCCAGCAGAGGAGACAGCGACATGAAACTTGATGTGATCAAACTTGACGGCGAGGCAGCCGGATCCGTTGAGCTGGACGAAGCGCTGTTTGGTCTTGAGCCTCGCGCGGATATCTTGCACCGCGTGGTTCGCTGGCAGCGCAACAAAGCGCAAGCCGGCACCCATAAGGTCAAGACGCGCTCTGAGACGTCTTATTCCTCAAAGAAGATCTACCGCCAAAAAGGCACAGGCGGCGCGCGTCATGGTGACCGCAATGCTCCGATCTTCCGCAAGGGTGGCGTTTACAAGGGACCAACACCTCGCAGTCATGCCCATGATTTGCCGAAGAAATTCCGCAAGCTGGGGCTCAAGCATGCTCTGTCTGCTAAGATGGCCGAAGGTTCGGTTGTTGTGATTGATGCAGCTGAGGCGGATGGTCAAACCAAAGCGCTTGCCAAGCAGGTCAAGGATCTGGGTTGGAAGCGTGCATTGGTCATCGACGGCGCCGAGGTAAACGCAGGTTTCGCGCAAGCGGCCCGCAACATCGAGGGGCTGGACATCCTGCCGTCTATGGGTGCCAATGTCTATGACATCTTGAAACGTGACACTCTGGTTCTGACAAAGGCTGGTGTGCAAGCTCTGGAGGCTCGATTGAAATGAGTGCCAAGGCCGAACATTACGATGTGATTCGCAAGCCGATCATCACAGAGAAAGCAACAATGGCGTCCGCAAATGGCGCGGTTGTGTTCGAAGTGGCGATCGATGCGGCAAAACCTCAGATCAAAGAGGCCGTTGAGGCGCTCTTTGGGGTGAAGGTTAAGGCCGTGAATACCACGATCACCAAAGGCAAGGTTAAGCGCTTTCGCGGCCGCCTGGGTCAGCGGAAAGACGTGAAAAAAGCGTATGTTACGCTCGAAGAGGGCAATACGATCGACGTGTCAACGGGGCTGTAAATCCCCCCGTATAAGCCAATTTGAAAACCCGGTATGTGTGGCATGCCGGGTTTTTTATGTATTTATAGTGTTGACCTAGCGCAGCGTTCAGCGCATGGAGCGCCCTAGCTACGGCTCTTTCTATCGACACTGACTTTCCATATGGCAGCAGGTTCTCGATTTAAGTTCCTTGCTGACAAGGGTTCACATAACGTGGCCCAATATACCCTATGGAGAAATCGGATGGCCACTGGCACCGTAAAATGGTTTAACGCAACAAAAGGCTTCGGCTTCATCGCACCTGATGGGGGCGGCAAAGACGTCTTCGTACATATTTCTGCAGTCGAGCGCTCAGGCCTCTCTGGCTTGCAAGACAACCAAAAGGTTGAGTTCGAGCTGGAAAAAGGCCGTGATGGCCGCGAAAGCGCCTCTAACCTAGCACTTGCCTGATCGAACCGCGTTCTGCCCTTGACGGGTCTTTTCTCGTCTCTTATTGAAGCGCATCTGCGTGAGCCTCAGATTCGTCTGGGGCTCATGTTTTACCAGGGCACCTGCGGGGGCCTATAACCATAGCGGGCTTTTGATATCGGTTAAGCCCGCCTGCAATAGCAAACGGAAGACAGTAACATGGCACTCAAGTCGTACAAGCCGACGACGCCGGGCCAGCGTGGGCTGGTTCTGATCGACCGTTCGGAGCTGTATAAAGGGCGTCCGGTTAAATCCTTGACAGAGGGTTTGACCAAAAAGGGCGGTCGCAACAACACCGGACGGATCACGATGCGCCGCAAAGGCGGGGGCGCAAAGCGTCTCTATCGGATCGTCGATTTCAAGCGGAACAAGATGGACGTAGCCGGCACGGTTATGCGCATCGAATATGACCCCAACCGGACAGCGTTTATCGCATTGATCCAGTATAATGACGGGGAAAAGGCCTATATTTTGGCCCCTCAGCGCCTGGGCGTTGGTGATCAGGTCGTGGCCTCTGCCAAGGCAGATATCAAGCCCGGCAACGCAATGCCTTTCTCTGGCATGCCCATCGGGACAATCGTTCACAATATTGAGCTCAAGCCTGGTAAAGGCGGTCAGATCGCACGCGCGGCGGGCACATATGCGCAGTTTGTAGGCCGTGATGGCGGCTATGCGCAGATTCGCCTCAGCTCTGGTGAGCTGCGTCTGGTGCGTCAAGAATGCATGGCAACGGTCGGCGCTGTGTCCAACCCGGATAACTCAAACCAGAACTTCGGTAAAGCGGGCCGCATGCGCCACAAAGGTGTGCGTCCAAGCGTGCGCGGCGTTGTGATGAACCCGATCGATCACCCCCATGGTGGTGGTGAAGGCCGGACCTCTGGTGGTCGTCACCCGGTCTCTCCCTGGGGCAAGCCCACCAAAGGCGCGCGCACCCGCAACAAGAACAAGGCCAGCCAAAAGCTTATCATTCGCTCGCGGCACGCTAAGAAGAAAGGGCGCTAAGATATGTCACGCTCTGTTTGGAAAGGGCCTTTTGTGGATGCTTATGTCCTCAAAAAGGCCGAGGCGGCCCGCGAATCCGGTCGCAATGATGTGATCAAGATCTGGTCGCGCCGCTCCACCATCCTGCCGCAATTTGTGGGTCTGACCTTCGGTGTCTATAACGGGAAAAAGCATGTTCCTGTGAATGTGACCGAAGATATGATCGGCCAAAAATTCGGCGAATACTCTCCCACGCGGACCTACTACGGCCACGCGGCGGACAAAAAAGCGAAAAGGAAATAAGCCATGGGCAAGGATAAAAATCCCCGCCGCGTGGCGGATAATGAGGCGATGGCAAAGCTGCGTATGCTCAAAACCAGCCCTCAGAAACTGAACCTGGTTGCGGGTCTGATCCGTGGCAAGAAGGTCGAAAAGGCTTTGCAGGATCTGACCTTTTCTAAAAAGCGTATCGCGGTGGATGTGAAGAAATGTCTGCAGTCTGCGATTGCGAATGCGGAAAACAATCACAATCTGGATGTGGATGAGCTGATCGTGGCAGAAGCCTGGGTTGGTAAGAACCTGACCATGAAGCGGGGGCGTCCTCGGGCGCGGGGTCGCTATGGTCGTATCATCAAGCCATTTGCCGAGCTGACCATCAAGGTCCGCCAGATCGAGGAGGCCTCGTAATGGGTCAGAAAGTCAATCCGATCGGCATGCGCCTTCAGGTCAACCGTACCTGGGACAGTCGCTGGTATGCCGACACCAAGGATTACGGGAACCTTCTGCTGGAAGACCTGAAAATCCGTGAATTCATCGAAGAAGAGTGCAAACAGGCCGGTGTGGCCCGTGTGATCATTGAGCGCCCGCATAAGAAATGCCGCGTGACAATCCACACGGCCCGCCCTGGTGTGATCATCGGCAAGAAAGGCGCGGATATCGAAACGCTGCGCAAAAAGATTGCCACCATGACCGCCAGTGAGCTGCATCTCAACATCGTTGAAGTGCGCAAGCCAGAGCTCGACGCAGCGCTTGTTGCCGAGAGCATTGCTCAGCAGCTTGAACGCCGTGTGTCCTTCCGCCGTGCCATGAAGCGCGGTGTTCAGAACGCTATGCGTATGGGCGCGTTGGGTATCCGTGTGAACGTCGCGGGACGTTTGGGCGGCGCTGAGATCGCGCGCACAGAATGGTATCGCGAGGGCCGGGTGCCGCTGCACACGCTTCGCGCAGATATCGATTATGCACATGCAGAGGCCTCCACGCCCTACGGCATTATTGGGATCAAGACCTGGATCTTCAAAGGCGAGATCATGGAACATGACCCTCAAGCTCGGGATCGCCGTGCGCAGGAACTGCAAGACGGCCCAGCACCTCGTGGTGCCGGTGGCGGTCGTCGCTAAGGAGGACTGGACATGCTTCAGCCAAAACGCACAAAATTCCGTAAAATGCACAAGGGCTCGATCAAGGGCAAAGCCAAAGGCGGCTCTGATTTGAACTTTGGCAGCTACGGTCTGAAAGCTCTGGAACCCGAGCGGGTGACAGCGCGCCAAATCGAAGCCGCACGTCGCGCCATGACACGTCAGATGAAACGTCAGGGCCGCGTGTGGATTCGGATCTTCCCAGACACACCAATCACCGCCAAGCCTATCGAGGTTCGGATGGGTAAAGGTAAAGGCTCCGTGGATCGTTGGGCAGCCAAGGTAAAGCCTGGCCGCGTGATGTTCGAGATCGACGGTGTTGCAGAGGACATCGCCCGCGAGGCCCTGCGCCTTGCTGCGATGAAATTGCCAATCAAAACCCGTGTGGTGGTCCGCGAAGACTGGTAAGCCAGCGCATCAGATAAGATTGAGAAACCCCGCTGGTTACTCGGCGGGGTTTTCTTTTTGCTGCCTGCTTTCCGAAGCTATGCCCACTTATAGTTAAAACTCACCGAAATGCGTTCATCTTCGGACATGTTCATTGGCACCTCATGGCGCAGCCAGCTTTCCCAGAGCAGCACATCGCCAACGCTTGGTTTCACATAGATAAACGGCTGTAGCTCTTCGCGGGCATCCTTGCAGCGCGGGGGCGCGGCCATCATCCGGCCCGAGCGGGGATCTTCGATTTTCAGGGCCGACGCACCTTCGGGCATGGCGACATAGGTGGTGCCAGAGATCACGGAATGCGGGTGCAGGTGTGAGGTGTGCAGGCCGCCTTCGGGTAGGATGTTGATCCAAATATCCTCTAGCTCAATCGGGCGCGCATCCAGATCCCATTCCAGATCCTTGGCAAAAGCCGCCACATGCGCATCGAGCTGCTTGACCAAATCCGCAAAGACCGGAAAGCGCCAGGGCAGGTCGGTCAGGGAGGCATAAGACGTATAGCCTGGATAGCCTTCGCTCTCACACCAATTCTGCCCAGCCTCATCATCTTCGGCAATGGCGTAGCATGAGGCTTCAAGTTCATCATAATCCACATGCGAGATCGCGGATTGGTACAGGCGGGTGGTGAAAAGGGAACGGATCTGTGTCATAGCCCCCCCTATAAGCGCAGCGGATCCTCTAGGCAAACCCCTCACAAAAGACTTGCTTTGTGCGCAGCATCGGCCTAAAGGGAGCGCTCATCATGAACTCCACTGGAATCACGGTGACCCTGCGCCTGCGCGCAAATGGGGCCTGCCAGTGATGTCGAAAAGGAAAATGGCGATGAACGCCCAAGACTTGCGTGAAAAAACGCCGGATCAGCTTCGCGAGGAGCTGGCCAATCTCAAGAAAGAATCGTTCAACCTGCGCTTTCAGCAGGCCAATCTGGTTTTGGAAAACACGGCCCGTATGCGCCAGGTGCGCCGCGATACCGCGCGTGTTAAAACAATTTTGAACGAAAAAGCCAAAGCGGCTGCGGAATAAGGAGAGACACCTATGCCCAAGCGTATCTTGCAAGGCGTCGTGACCTCCGACGCAAATGCCCAAACCATCACCGTTTCTGTTGAGCGTCGCTTTAAGCACCCCGTTCTGCAAAAGACGATCCGTAAATCCAAGAAATACCGTGCGCACGACGAAAACAACGAGTGCACAGTGGGCCAAAGCGTTCGCATCATCGAATGTGCGCCAAAGTCCAAAACCAAACGTTGGGAGCTCTATAAGGCTGAGGCCTAAGAGCTCTCCTCGTCAGTGAAACCCTGGGGGAGATAACAAGACCAGCCCCCACAGGTCAGGAGAAACCATATGATCCAGATGCAGACCAATCTGGATGTCGCTGATAACTCTGGCGCGCGCCGAGTTCAGTGCATCAAGGTCCTGGGTGGTTCCAAGCGCAAATATGCGTCCGTCGGCGACATTATCGTCGTCTCGGTCAAGGAAGCCATACCGCGCGGCCGTGTGAAAAAGGGCGATGTGCGTAAAGCTGTCGTTGTGCGGACCGCCAAAGAAGTGCGCCGCGAAGATGGAACAGCGATCCGCTTTGATAGCAACGCTGCTGTGATCCTCAACAATAATGGCGAGCCTGTGGGCACACGTATCTTTGGCCCCGTTGTGCGTGAGCTGCGCGCAAAGGGCATGATGAAGATCGTCTCCCTGGCGCCGGAGGTGCTCTGATATGGCGGCAAAACTGAAAAAAGGCGACAAGGTCGTCGTGCTTGCGGGCAAGGATAAGGGCAAAGAGGGCACAATCACCTCAGTTGACCCAAAGGCCGGCAAAGCAATCGTGGATGGCATCAATATTGCAATCCGCGCCACACGCCAGACCCAAACCAGCCAAGGTGGCCGCTTGCCAAAGGCGATGCCAATTGAGCTGAGCAACCTAGCTTATCTTGATGCAAATGGCAAAGCGACGCGTGTAGGCTTCCGCATGGAAGACGGCAAGAAAGTGCGTTTCGCCAAGACAACAGGGGATGTGATCGATGCTTGATACGGCAAACTACTCCCCGCGCCTGAAGGATCTTTATAAATCCACCATTCGGGCCGCGATGAAAGAAGAGTTCGGCTATAAGAACGACATGCAGATCCCACGTTTGGACAAGATTGTTCTGAATATTGGTTGCGGCGCTGAGGCTGTGAAAGACAGTAAGAAGGGCAAAGCAGCTGTTGAGGATCTCACGGCGATTGCTGGTCAAAAAGCGATGGCGACAAAGGCCAAGAAATCCATCGCGGGTTTCCGGGTTCGTGAAGACATGACCTTGGGCGCGAAAGTGACCCTGCGCGGCGATCGCATGTATGAATTCCTGGACCGCCTGATCACCATTGCTCTGCCACGCGTGCGGGACTTTCGCGGTGTGAAGCCAAGCTTTGATGGTCGCGGCAATTTTGCCATGGGCATGAAAGAGCATATCGTCTTCCCCGAGATTGACTTTGATAAAGTTGACGAGGTTTGGGGCATGGACATTATTATCACCACCACTGCGCCGACAGACGCAGAGGCCAAAAGCCTGTTGAAGCAATTCAACATGCCATTCACATCGTAAGGAGCTTAGACAGATGGCTAAAAAATCCATGGTCGCCCGCGAAGTGAAGCGCCAAAAGTTGGTGGAGAAATATGCCGCCAAGCGCGCCGCTTTGAAAGAAATCATCAATGACGAGAGCAAGCCGATGGAAGAGCGTTTCCGCGCCTCCCTCAAACTTGCAAAGCTGCCGCGTAATAGCTCGGCAACCCGTCTTCACAATCGCTGCCAGCTCACGGGTCGCCCGCATGCGTATTATCGCAAGCTTAAGGTGTCTCGGATCGCTCTGCGGGAACTGGGCTCAAACGGCCAGATCCCCGGCATGGTCAAGTCAAGCTGGTAAGGAGAGAAACTTATGAACGATCCTATCGGTGATATGCTCACGCGGATCCGCAACAGCCAAATGCGCGGCAAGTCCACTGTGACAACGCCCGCATCCAAGCTGCGCGCGCGTGTGCTCGATGTGATGGCCGACGAAGGTTACATTCGCGGTTATGAACAATCCCAGGATGGCCGTGGTCATCCTACCATTGAAATCAGCCTGAAATACTACGAAGGCGAGCCAGTAATCCGCGAACTCAAGCGCGTTTCTAAGCCCGGTCGTCGTGTATATATGAGCGTGAACGATATCCCGCAGGTCCGTCAGGGTCTGGGCGTGTCCATCGTTTCCACCTCTAAGGGCGTTATGTCGGATGCAAATGCACGGAGCCAGAATGTTGGCGGCGAAGTGCTTTGCACCGTCTTCTAAGGAGGCTGATAGATGTCTCGTATTGGGAAAAAACCAGTAGAGCTGCCCGGAGGGGTTTCTGCCTCTGTGAGCGGCCAAACCATCGAAGTGAAAGGCCCCAAGGGTACGCGTAGCTTCACAGCGACGGATGATGTTAGCCTGAGCGTGGAGGATAACCAGGTCATGGTATCTCCGCGCGGGATGTCCAAGCGTGCCCGCCAGCAATGGGGTATGTCACGCACACAGGTCCAAAACTGTGTGGTCGGCGTCACCAACGGTTTCAAGAAAGAGCTTGAGATCCAGGGTGTTGGTTATCGTGCGCAAATGCAGGGCAACACGCTGAAGCTCAATCTTGGCCTGTCTCATGATGTTGATTACGTTGCGCCCGAAGGTGTCACCGTAACCGCGCCCAAGCCGACAGAGATCGTGATTGAGGGCATCGACCAGCAGCTTGTTGGTCAAGTGGCAGCCAATATTCGCCAGTGGCGTAAACCAGAGCCTTATAAGGGCAAAGGTATTCGTTACAAAGGTGAATTTGTCTTCCGCAAAGAAGGCAAGAAGAAGTAAGGACGAAACAGATGGCAAACAGCAAACGGACCCTGTTCCTCAAGCGCCGCCAGCGCGTCCGGAACAAACTTCGCAAAGTCAATGCAGGCCGCGTGCGCCTGTCCGTGCATCGCTCCAACAAGAATATCAGCGTTCAGTTGATCGACGATGTGCAGGGCGTCACACTCGCCGCCGCGTCTTCGATGGAGCAAGACCTTGGCGTGGTTGGCAAAAACAATGTTGAGGCGGCCGCCAAGGTCGGCGCAGCGATTGCGGAGCGTGCTAAGAAAGCGGGCATTGAAGAAGCGTATTTTGATCGTGGGGGCTTCCTCTTTCACGGTAAGATCAAAGCGCTGGCTGATGCGGCCCGTGAAGGCGGCTTGAAAATCTAAACTCGTGTGGGGGGTAGCAATGCCTCCCCGATGACCTGGGGCTTGTTTCGAGTCACTGAGGTTGACACATCCAGGCGACACGGGATCGCCGCAAGATAAAGGAATGCCATATGGCAGAACGTGAAAACCGCCGTCCGCGCCGCAATCGCGAGGAAGAGGCACCAGAATTTGCCGACCGTTTGGTGGCGATCAACCGTGTTTCCAAAACGACCAAGGGTGGTAAGAACTTCGGTTTCGCCGCGCTTGTTGTTGTCGGTGACCAAAAGGGGCGCGTAGGCTTTGGCAAGGGTAAAGCGAAAGAGGTGCCCGAGGCGATCCGCAAGGCAACCGAGCAAGCCAAGCGTCAAATGATCCGCGTGCCTCTGCGCGAGGGCCGCACGCTGCACCACGATATGGAAGGCCGTCACGGCGCTGGTAAAGTGGTCATGCGCACCGCGCCAGAAGGAACCGGGATCATCGCCGGTGGTCCAATGCGTGCGGTGTTTGAGATGCTCGGTGTTAAGGATGTTGTGTCCAAATCCATCGGCTCCGCGAACCCATATAACATGATCCGCGCCACCATTGATGGTCTGAAGAAAGAAAGCTCCCCACGCTCTGTCGCGGCGCGCCGTGGCAAGAAAGTGGCGGATATCCTGCCCAAACGCGCGGAAGAGCCCGCCAAAGAGGAGGCTTAACCCATGGCGAAAACCATTGTAGTCAAGCAGATCGGCTCCCCGATCCGCCGCCCCGCCATCCAGCGCCAAACGCTGATCGGCCTCGGCCTGAACAAAATGCACCGCACCCGTGAGCTGGAAGATACCCCTTCCATCCGCGGCATGGTCAACAAGATTCCCCACCTAGTGGAGATCATCGAAGAGAAAGAGTGAGTTTCGCTCTGTGACCTGTTAAGAACGGCTCGCAAATTGCGGGCCGTTTTCCTTTGGAGGGACAGATGAAACTTTTGAAATTTGGGTTTTGGATGACAGGCGCTTACGTTCTGGTCATTGGCTTGGCCTTTGCCTGGAGCATGGCCGTGGTTAAGTTCCCCAACCTGCGCGCTCTTCATGATGAAGTATTTGGGCTAGCGGTCGGGTTTAATTTTTCTCAAGCCAGCGCAATCGTATCCCAGGACTTGACCTATAATGGATCTCTTGTCCCGCGTGACCCAAGGTTTTCCCCAAAAGATGTGTCGTCAGTTGATGAGTTGGACCGCATCGTGTTTTTGCTGGACGGCTTGGGCTCAGCCAGAGACAACGAGATCATGCAGGTGTTGGGGATAGATGTAGATATGGTCGCTGAGTTTGAAGGAAGTGATACGATGCACTTAGACGCAATGTCGGTCGGCTATCGATTGCATATACTTCCAATCACAATCTCTCGGAAAGATCACGTTTATGTTGATCAAAATTGGCTTGTTGAAAACTACCGTGAGGAGTGCCACATTCGGATCGTCCAGAATTTTGGCGCGAGAGAGGAGGACAACAAGTTTCGTCAGTCATGTAAGATCAATTGATAACGTTTATTGCTTCTTTTCGTATAAGCGCTAAAAAGTTCCTTATGCCCTACAAATGGACAACACCCGCCTCTGAGCCCGTTCAGACCCTCACGCTCTGGCCCCATCAAAGCCTGCCGGCCAAAGGGTTTGCGGCGGTTGTGCTTGGGGCGTTCACGCTAATTCTTATTCCCACCTTTGCTTTGATTGGCACCGCGCTGCTTTGGGGGCTATTGCCATTTGTGCTGGGGGCGGTGTGGGCGCTTTATTTTGCCTTGCAGAAAAATTTCCAGTCACGCCAAATTACTGAAGTTTTGACGCTGTCGAGCGATCAAGCTCAACTCGTGCGCACAAACCCGGATGGTAGCCAGCAGGATTGGTCCTGCAATCGCTATTGGGCCAGCGTGCTGAAATATGAGCGCGACGGGCCGGTGCCCCATTATGTGACGCTGCGGGGGGAGGCGAGAGAGGTCGAGATCGGGGCGTTCCTGAGTGAAGAGGAACGCATTGAGCTTTATGACGAGCTCACCCGTGCTTTGCGGCGCGCATAAAATGATTGCGAGATGTGGCTTTGATCGCTATATGCGCCAAGTGGCGTGAGAGCGCCCGATTCACAATAGTCAAGAAACGCCGTGGTTGGCCCCTTTTCGCTTCATGGGTCACATCCGGCAAAGGAGAAGCGATATGAAATTACATGAGTTGCGCGACAATTCCGGCGCGGCCCGCTCCAAAAAGCGCATTGGCCGTGGTCCAGGCTCTGGCAAGGGTAAAACCGCTGGTCGTGGTATCAAAGGTCAAAAGTCGCGTTCGGGTGTTGCGATTAAGGGCTATGAAGGCGGGCAAATGCCGCTCTATCAACGTCTGCCAAAGCGCGGCTTCAACAAGCCAAACCGCAAAGCCTATGCCGTTGTAAACCTTGGCCTGATCCAGAAATTTGTTGATGCGGGCAAGTTGGCGGCTGAGATCACCGAAGATAGCCTGGTTGAGAGCGGTCTGGTACGTCGCAAGCTTGATGGCATCCGTGTGTTGGCCAAGGGCGAGGTGACCTCTGCTTTGACCATTACCGTGACAGGCGCGTCCAAATCTGCGGTTGAGGCTGTGGAAAAAGCGGGCGGCGCATTGACAGTATCGGCCCCTGCGGCGGAATAAGGACTTGTGAGCGGCCCTCGGGCTGCTTACATCGTTTACAGTTTCCAAACGCCGCCAGGGCTCGGAACGGCTCGGGGCGGCGTTTTTCTTGAACAGGGATCTGGGATCACATGGTATCTGCCGTCGAAAATATGGCCGCCAACACGAGCTGGAGCGCTCTTGGCAAAGCCACCGACCTGCGCAATCGTATTCTTTTCACGCTTGGTTTGCTGATTGTGTACCGTCTGGGCACCTTCATTCCGGTGCCTGGGATTGATGCAAATGCACTGGCGCGGTTCATGGAGGAGGCGGGCCAAGGCATTGGTGGCATGGTGTCCATGTTTACTGGCGGCGCGTTGGGGCGGATGGGGATCTTTGCCCTAGGGATTATGCCCTATATCTCGGCCTCGATCATTGTGCAGCTGATGACCTCGATGGTGCCTTCGCTTGAGCAGCTCAAGAAAGAGGGTGAACAGGGGCGCAAAAAGATCAACCAATACACGCGCTACGGGACGGTGCTGCTGGCGACGCTTCAATCCTATGGTCTTGCAGTTGGCTTGCAAAATGGTGAGGGGATGGTCGCGAACCCTGGCTTATTCTTTCTGGCGTCCTGCATGATTACGCTCGTGGGCGGAACCATGTTCCTGATGTGGCTGGGCGAGCAGATCACTGCGCGCGGCGTTGGCAACGGTATTTCCCTGATCATCTTTGTGGGCATCATTGCTGAGGTGCCTGCGGCTCTGGCGCAGTTCTTTGCGCAAGGGCGCTCTGGTGCGATTGGACCGGCGCTGATTGTTGGCGTGATCGTGATGGTGATCGTGACCATCATGTTTGTGGTGTTCATGGAACGGGCGCTGCGCAAGATCCATATCCAATATCCCAAACGCCAAGTGGGGATGAAGGTCTATGATGGTGGCTCGTCGCATCTGCCGGTCAAGGTGAACCCAGCCAATGTGATCCCGGCGATCTTTGCCTCATCTCTGTTGCTTTTGCCCATGACGGTGAGCACATTCTCGGGTAACTCCACTGGTCCGGTCATGTCCACTCTGCTGGCTTGGTTTGGGCCAGGGCAGCCGCTTTACCTGATCTTCTTTGCGGCGATGATCATCTTTTTCGCATATTTCTACACATTCAACGTCTCGTTCAAACCGGATGATGTGGCTGAAAACCTCAAGAACCAAAACGGCTTTGTGCCAGGTATTCGCCCAGGTAAGAAAACCGCTGAATATCTTGAATATGTCGTGAACCGCATCTTGGTGCTTGGCTCGGCCTATTTGGCGCTGGTTTGCCTGCTGCCTGAGATCATTCGTGGGCAATACGCAATTCCGTTTTACTTTGGCGGCACCTCAGTGTTGATCGTCGTGTCTGTCACCATGGACACGATCCAGCAGGTGCAATCTCATTTGCTTGCTCATCAATATGAAGGGCTTATCGAAAAATCCCAGCTGCGTGGCAAAGGTGCCAAGGGTGGGAAAAGACGCGGGAAAAGGAGCCCTGTGCGCCGATGAATATTATACTTTTAGGCCCCCCTGGCGCAGGAAAAGGTACGCAGGCCGGCTATCTTGTTGAAGAAAAAGGTATGGTGCAGCTGAGCACAGGCGATATGCTGCGTGCGGCACGGACCTCGGGCACTGAAATGGGCAATAGGGTTGCGGCAGTGATGGATGCGGGGGAGCTGGTAACGGATGAGATCGTCATAGGTCTGATCCGCGAACAGCTTGAGGCAAACCCCTTGGCCAGCTTTATTTTCGATGGTTTCCCACGCACTTTGGCGCAGGCTGACGCGTTGCAAGAGCTGATGCTTGAGCTGGCCACCGGCCTACATGCGGTGATTGAGCTAGGCGTGGATGATGAGGCGCTCGTTGGGCGGATCGTGGGTCGCGCAGACGAGGCGCGTGCCGCTGGTCAACCTGTGCGTGCCGATGATAACGAAGAAAGCTTCCGCATCCGCCTGATGGAGTATTACAAGAAAACATCTCCGCTGAAAGGCTATTACTATGCCAAAGGCTTGCTGAAAGGTGTTGATGGTATGGCCGATCCTGAGGCGGTGAAAGCCGAAATCGCAGAAGTCTTGCGCGGTGTTGAGAGCGAAGCGACTGATGTCCTACGCAATATCAAAGACGCTTAACCTTGTGCGAAAAAATACTTGACAGGCTCTTGCTCAAGGGGTTGACGCGCGCGTGAATCAGCCCTAATGACCGAAGTCTGAATGAGAATCAAAAGTTAAATCAACTCTGACGTGAGGCCTGGGGTAATCCTTGGGCCTTAAGTTGTGAAAAAAGGGCCTGGAATGACGGGCTCGCAACGAAAGGAACGACACATTGGCACGTATTGCCGGGGTTAACATCCCAACATCCAAACGCGTCCCGATCGCGCTGACTTACATCACAGGCATTGGGCATACATCTGCGAAAAATATCTGTGAAGCGCTGAATATCGAAGCCTCTCGCCGTGTGAACGAGCTGAGCGACCAAGAGGTGATTCAGATCCGTGAGCATATCGACGCGAACTACACCGTAGAAGGTGACCTGCGCCGCGATGTGACCATGAACATCAAGCGTTTGATGGATCTGGGTTGCTATCGCGGTCTGCGCCATCGCCGTAATCTGCCTGTGCGCGGACAGCGGACCCACACGAATGCTCGCACCCGCAAAGGCCCCGCAAAGGCCATCGCTGGCAAGAAGAAATAAGGAGGCGCACCCATGGCACGAGACACACGGCGCGCTGGTAAGCGCAAGGTTTCCAAGAATATTGCAACGGGCGTCGCCCATGTGAATTCTTCCTTCAACAATACAAAGATCTTGATTTCAGACGTGCAAGGCAACGCGATCTCTTGGTCTTCTGCGGGCACGATGGGCTTTAAGGGCTCGCGTAAGTCAACGCCTTATGCGGCGCAGATGGCGGCAGAAGATGCAGGCAAGAAAGCGCAAGAGCATGGCGTGAAAACCCTTGAGGTTGAGGTGCAGGGCCCAGGCTCTGGCCGTGAAAGCGCGCTGCGGGCGCTGGCGGCTATTGGATTTACGATCACATCCATTCGCGATGTGACCCCGATCGCACATAACGGGTGCCGCCCCCCGAAACGCCGCCGGGTCTGACAGATTTGTTTATGGACCGCTCGGAAATCTCGGGCGGTCGTAATAAGTGCGACACAATTAACCTCGGGCGCGTTCGCCTTTTGGACATGGGGCGAGCGCAAGAATGGAGGGACGCATGATCCACAAAAATTGGGCAGAATTGATCAAACCGATGCAGCTTGATGTGAAGCTAGGCAATGACCCGGCGCGCACCGCAACTGTTGTCGCAGAACCGCTTGAGCGCGGCTTTGGTCTCACCATGGGGAACGCGCTGCGGCGTGTGTTGATGTCATCGCTGCAAGGCGCGGCGATCACCTCGGTGCAAATTGACAATGTTTTGCATGAATTCTCGTCCGTTTCTGGTGTTCGTGAAGATGTGACGGACATCATCTTGAACCTCAAAGGCGTATCCATCCGAATGGAAGTGGAGGGGCCAAAGCGCCTCAACATCAACGCCAAAGGCCCTGGATTGATCACTGCTGGCGATATCTCCGAAAGCGCTGGTATCGAAATTTTGAACCGGGATCACGTGATTTGCCACTTGGATGATGGCGCTGAGGTCTATATGGAGCTCACCGTTGATACAGGCAAAGGCTATGTCTCTGCGGATAAGAATAAGCCCGAGGATGCGCCTATCGGATTGATCCCAATCGACGCGATCTATTCTCCGGTTAAGAAAGTCAGCTATGACGTGCAGCCGACCCGTGAGGGCCAAGTGCTGGATTATGACAAGCTGACCATGAAGATTGAAACAGATGGCTCCTTGACGCCAGAAGATGCGCTTGCCTATGCGGCGCGTATCTTGCAGGATCAGCTTTCCATCTTTGTGAATTTCGAAGAGCCCACAAGCGCAGGTCGCCCGGACGAAGAAGATGGTCTAGAGTTCAACCCGCTTTTGCTCAAGAAAGTGGACGAGCTGGAGCTGTCTGTGCGCTCGGCAAACTGCCTCAAGAACGACAATATCGTCTATATCGGCGATCTCATCCAAAAGACCGAGGCCGAAATGCTGCGCACGCCGAACTTTGGCCGCAAGTCTTTGAACGAGATCAAAGAGGTGCTTTCGGGCATGGGGCTGCATCTTGGCATGGATGTCGAGGACTGGCCGCCAGACAATATCGAAGACCTCGCCAAGAAATTCGAGGATAACTACTAATTTCGAGCGGGCAGGGGGAACCTTGCCCTCTCGCATATGGGCGCTCAGCCCCAAGGAGAGTTGGTCCCACGCAGGCCAGCCAGACAAAGCAAAACAGCCCATAATGGGCCTTCACATTTGGAGATACAACCATGCGTCACGCACGAGGCTACCGCCGCCTAAACCGCACCCATGAGCACCGCAAGGCGCTCTTTTCAAACATGGCGGGCTCATTGATTGAGCATGAGCAGATCAAGACAACGCTGCCAAAAGCCAAAGAACTGCGCCCCATCGTCGAAAAGCTGATCACGCTGGCAAAGCGCGGTGATCTGCACGCCCGTCGCCAAGCGCGCGCGCGTCTGAAAGAAGATCAATATGTGACCAAACTCTTTGACGTGCTCGGCCCCCGCTATGCCGAGCGCCAGGGTGGTTACATCCGCATCCTCAAGGCCGGTTTCCGCTATGGCGACATGGCCCCAATGGCGATCATCGAATTTGTGGACCGCGACCGCGACGCGAAAGGCGCTGCCGACAAAGCGCGTCTGGAAGCGGAAGAAGCCGAAGAGTAATTTCCGCTTCGGGTTGCTGAGACAACCGAATTTAAAGCCTGGCCCAAGTGCCGGGCTTTTGTCGTTTGGGAGCACAGATTGCTTTGCGACCGCACCGCTCAACTTGTTATGTCGTCGATGTGCAGCTTTGTTGGCGTGGCTTTGTCTAACTGCTCGCGCGTGGTCTCGAGAAATAGCACCGCTTGCATGGCCTGCTCATAGTCCAGATTAAGCTCAGAAAAGCTTTTAAGCACGGTTGTGTCCGCGCGTTCCAGTATGGCTTGCCCCATCTCTGTGAGACGTATCACAACTTTGCGCTCGTCCTCGGGTGCCCGTTCGCGGGTTATCGTTCCAAACTCTGCCATCTTTTTCAGCAGGGGCGACAAGGTGTTGGGTTCGACTCCGGCGCGCGCTGAGAGGTCAGACACAGTCAGCGGCCCGTTCTCGCTTAGAGAGTAGAGGATCACCAGCTTTGGGTAGGTTAAACCGGTTTCAGACAACATCGTCTGATAATAGCGATTAAACGCCCGATGCGTCGCATAGACGGAAAAACAAACCCTCCGGGTGAATTGATCGGTTCTGTCGCTCATCTCTTCTCAATAGGTTGCATTCGCGCAAAAGGGAATTGACAATTTAGATCGTATACGAAATGATCTAATTAGATATAGTCGTAACTGGAGAAAAACGATGACCACTTTCACACGGCGCAGTTTTGCACTTGGCGGGCTGGGCGCGACCGCCGCTTTGGGGCTGCAGGGAACAGCGACCTCTTCGCTTGCCGCAACGCATGCAGCGCGCAACGCCCCCGCCATGTTTGATGCTCCTATGGGGAACTATCGGATCACATCAATTTGTGATGGCATGGTGCCTCTGCCGAAGGGCTTATTCTTTGGGGCCGAGCAGGCTGTGATTGATGATACTTTGGCTGGGGTGGGATCTTTGGGCGAGGTTTTGCCCGCCCCTGTGAACGCTTTTTTGCTTCAATCTGAGACGCAAACGATCCTGATTGACGCCGGGGTGGGGCAGTTGGAGGCCTTGGGGCCGGGATTTGGACGGCTTGCAGATGGGCTTGCTGCGGCAGGTGTTACGCCAGAAGATGTTGATCTCGTAATCGCAACCCATGCCCATCCCGATCACATTGGTGGGCTTGTGGCCGCAGGGGCCCCCGTATTCGCAAATGCCGAAGTGGTGATCTCTGATGTGGATCACGGTTTTTGGACTGATGCTGGTATGATGGCGCAAGCACCTGAGGAGGCCAAAGGCTTTTTCGGCTTGGCTCAGCATGTTTTCGGAGCCTGTGGCGAGCGGATTCGCCCTGTTGCCGCTGGGGCTCAGGTCGCGCCGGGCATAACGCTTGAACTGGCGCCGGGCCATACCCCAGGCCATTCGGTTGTGCATATCGATGGCGGGGATCGTCAGTTGATGATGGTGGCTGACATCCTTTTGAACACCGAGTTGCAGACCGCCCACCCTGAAATACAAAGCGGTTTTGATGCAGATCCGGCCATGGCTGCCGACACGCGGGCGCGCTTGCTCGACCGGACGTCTGCGGATGGGGTGTTGATTGCGGCCACCCATGTGCATTTCCCAGGGTTTGGGCGTTTCGCCAAAGCGGGTGATGCCTATCGGTTTGTTCCGGCAAGCTGGATGTAGCCACGCAGATCCGGGCTCGGCTTTCTGGCCGGGCCCGGCCCCCCGGTAAAATGCCCCGCTTGCAATCTGGCGACCGCCTTTGCATATCTTTGTGAATATCCCTGGAGGCCAGACTATGCTCAGATTGCTCCCCCTGATCCTTGCTCTTGTTGCAACGCCCTTGGTCGCTGACACCCGCGTGCCCGCAAGCCAGGCGGAAATTTCGCTTAGCTTTGCACCTCTGGTGAAAGAGGCGGCTCCGGCCGTGGTGAATATCTATGCCAAGCGCGTCACGCAGACCCAGCCCCGCTCGCCGTTCATGAATGACCCGTTCTTTGAGCAATTCTTTGAGGGGTTCGGGCAGCCCCAGCCGCGGGTTCAGAACTCGCTTGGCTCTGGTGTGATCCTCAGTTCTGACGGGATTGTGGTGTCTAATTATCATGTGGTGGGCATGGCGACGGATATTCGCGTGGTGCTTAATGATCGGCGCGAATTTACGGCTCGTGTGCTCTTGGGCGACAAAGAGAGCGATTTGGCGATCTTGCAGCTTGAGGGGGCGAGCGATCTGCCCAGCCTGCCGTTGCGTGGCTCTGATGAGGTCGAGGTCGGCGAGCTAGTGCTTGCGATTGGCAATCCATTCGGGGTGGGCCAGACTGTTTCCAGCGGCATCGTTTCGGGGCTCGCGCGCTCTGGCGGGGCGCGTGGATCTGGTCGCGGGTATTTTATTCAGACCGATGCGCCGATCAATCCGGGCAATTCGGGCGGCGCTTTGATCGATATTTCGGGGCGGCTTATTGGCATAAATACGCAAATCGTGACCCGCTCGGGGGGCTCAAATGGGATTGGCTTTGCAATTCCTGCGAATTTGGTGAAATCCTTTGTCTCTCAGGCGCGTCAGGGCAAGACCCGCTTTGAGCGCCCCTGGGCGGGTATGTCGGGCCAGCCTGTGGACCAATCCCTGGCCGATAGTCTTGGTCTGCCTATGCCCGAAGGGTTGGTGATCTCTGGCTTGCATCCCGAAAGCCCCTTTGCGCAGGCCGGGTTTGCGGTTGGGGACGTGATTACGGCTGTAGACGGCGCTCCGGTGAACTCCCCTTCTGAGATGGTTTACCGGATGTCCGTTGTTGGCGCGCGCGAGGTGCTCATCGAGCGGGTGCGCGGCGGCGATACACAGACCGTTTCCGTCTCGCTGGTCTCCGCCCCCGAAATCCCGCCACGCGATGCGCAGGTGCTGGGGCGGCGCACAGTGCTGCCGGGCCTTGTGGTGATGAATATCAATCCGGCGGTGCTGGCCGATTATAACTTGCCCCTTGAAGTGAGCGGAGTGATTATTGCCAATCCGGGCGATCTTGGCGCGCGCGTCGGTCTCAGGGCAGGGGATGTCTTGCTTGGGATCAATGGGCGGAAGGTCGAAACGCCCCAGGTCGCCGCGCGCGCCCTGTCACGCAATGGGCGCTATCGTCTCGAGGTGTTGCGAGGCAATCGCCGTATCGTTTTGTCTTTTCGCGCCTGACTTGCGGGCTCGCATTTGGGGGAACGCCTTCGCGTTGGTAAGGAATTGTTTACCATAATTGGCTATCCTGCCCCCATGCGTATCCCTGCTTTGTTTCTCATTTTTCTGTCGGCCTGCAACACGCCCCCTCCGGGGTTTCAAGGCGTTCCGGCAACAACTGTGACCGTGGATGGATCGGTGTTCGATATCCGTGTGGCCCATAGCAGGGCCTCGGCCATTCGTACCAATACCGAATGGGCCCCGCGTCTGGAATTTGTTGAGCATAAAGCGCGCTTCGCAATGGAAAAAGTGTCTGGCTGCAAGGTCAAAGACCTGATTGGGGATGCCGCCTCGATGGTGGCCAATCTGTCCTGTAATGGTCGCCCGGCTCCTAAATTTCCAGAAGGCCCGCGAAAGCTGCAATGCGAAGGCGTTGACAGCGATTACAGCGGCTCTGCTGAGGATCTTATGACAGATTTCGACTGCCACTGGGTAGATTAGAGTAGAAAACGACCCTGCCCGGCCAGTCTTCGCTGCCTCTCGCTATGCTCGAACGCGAATACCGGCACGGCTTGATGCAACTTGATCTGTTTTCACTCTAGGCGCTATACGGCCGAGAGCTGGATCTCCAGCTGCTTGACTTCATTGGGCTAAAATCGGCATTCTGCGGCCAAAGAGAGGCAGGCTGATTTGCGATTTTCTAAACTGCGGCTCACGGGCTTTAAGAGCTTTGTGGATCCGACCGATCTTATTATTGCCGACGGGCTGACCGGGGTTGTGGGGCCCAATGGCTGCGGTAAGTCGAACCTACTAGAGGCGCTGCGCTGGGTCATGGGCGAAAGCCGCCCCAAAGCAATGCGTGGCGGGGGCATGGAGGATGTGATTTTTGCCGGTGCGGCGAGCCGGCCCGCCCGCAATTTTGCCGAGGTCGCTCTGCAAATCGACAATTCCAACCGCCTTGCCCCAGCCGCTTTTAACAACTCGGATGCATTGGATATCGTGCGCCGAATAACGCGCGATATGGGCTCGAGCTATCGGGTGAATAGCAAAGATGTGCGTGCGCGCGATGTGCAAATGCTCTTTGCCGATGCTTCAAGCGGCGCGCATTCTCCGGCGCTGGTGCGGCAAGGGCAGATCAGTGAGTTGATCAATGCCAAACCGACCCACCGCCGCCGCATCTTGGAAGAGGCTGCGGGGATTTCCGGGCTTTACCAGCGGCGCCATGAGGCGGAGTTGAAACTGCGAAGTGCTGAGACCAATCTGGGGCGGGTCGAGGATGTCTTAGAGCAGCTCGCAACGCAACTGGCCCAGCTCGCGCGCCAAGCCAAACAAGCGGCGCGATACCGCAAGATTGCCGCGCAGATCCGCCAACTAGATGCCCAGCTCCTCTTGCTGCGCTGGAAAGAGGCTCAGGACGTGCATGAGGCCAAGAAAGAAGAACTGCGCCTGTGCACCGTGAATGTCGCCCAAGCCGAAGCCAAGATGCGCATAGCAGAGCAAGCGCGCGGCGCTGCCGAAGAGCAGTTGCCCCCCACGCGCGAAGAAGAGACCATAGCGACCGCCGTGCTGCAACGCCAGCTCGTGGAGCAAGAGGGCTTGGTCGCGCGCAAGGCCAGTGCGATCCAAGCGATCAAAGACCTCACTGCCCGCGCTGCCCAGCTCAATCAAGATATTGCGCGAGAGGCAGAGCTAAATTCCGATGCACAAACGACTGTGGCGCGTCTGGCGAAAGAGGCCGAGTCGCTAGAGCAAGCAGACCACGGCCATGAACAACGGCTGGATGACGCGCACAAAGCGGTGCAAGAGGCTTTGATTGAATTCACAAAGCACGAGGCGGATCTAACAAAGAAAACAGATGAATTTGCACGCCTCAGTGCCCATCATCACTCTGCGCAGCGTCGGCTCTCTGACAGCAAGCACAGCCTCGCACGCCATGAGGATGCCGTAGAAAAGGCGGATATCGCCCAGGCCCAGGCGCGCGAGACGTTCGCGGCCTCAACCCAAGCTTTTGATGCCGCGATCCAGGAGCAGGCCCGCGCAGAGACAGCCTTAAAAGAGGCGGAGGCGACCCTAGAGACCACAGGGGTAAGGCGCGCGCAAGCGGAGCAGGCCGAGGCGGCAGCGCGCCAAGCCCATGCAGAGCAATCAGGTGCGCTGAGCGCGCTGCAGGCCGAGGCTACAACGCTTGAAAAACTCGTGGCCCGTGGGAAAGGAAAAACCGAGCAAATCCTGGATCAGATCACGGTAGTACCCGGATATGAGCAGGCGCTTGGTGCAGCGCTCTCAGAGGATCTTACGACTCCGGCCGTGCCTGATGCGCATCAGACCGGTTGGCGTATCCTGCCCGCGATCAGCAACAGCCCTTCGCCCGAGGGCGGGCAGGTTCTTAAGGACTATGTGAAAGGTGCCCGTGAACTGATGCGGCGCCTGTCAGAGGTCTATGTGATTGATCCAGCGCAGGCGGCAGAGCTGCAAGCAAAGCTCGCCCCTGGGCAGCGGCTGGTCTCGCGAGCGGGTGATCTGTGGCGCTGGGATGGGTTTTCTGTGCAAGCTAAAGATTCACCCTCTGCCGCGGCGCTGCGGCTCCAGCAAAAGAACCGCCTAATCGAGCTAACCGCTGCGGTGGCCGAGACCTCAAAGCGCGCGGAGCGCGCATCAAATGCGCTGCAAAACGCGAAAGCCGCACTGCAAAAGGCTCAGGCCAGCGACAACGAAGCGCGCGGCAAACGCCGCGCCGCGGAGCGTTTGCTGATAGAAGCCTCTCGCGCGCTCTCCAAAGCAGAAGCGGGCCGCAATCTAAGTGAGAGCGCGTTAGAAGACATGAGCCGTTCGCTCAAAACGCATCAAGAGGACGTAATTCGAGCTCGGTTTGAATTGGCAGAGGCTGAGCGCGCGGTGGAAGCGCTTGAAGATTTGAGCTTGGCGCAAAGGCAGATCGAAGATCTGCGAAGCGCCGTAGAAAGGGCGCGCGCGGCTATGGTAACGCGCAAATCTGTACGAGATGAGGTGCAACGCACCCATCAAGCGCGCACGAATCGTGCGCGCACAGTCGCAAAAGAGCTCTCCGTCTGGCAAACGCGTTTCCAAAAGGCTGAGATGCGCGCGCGCGAACTTCGTTCGCGCAGGGCAGAAGCGCAAGCGGAGCTTGCTGCGGCTGAAAAGGTGCCTGGGCAAATAGAGGGAGAACAGGCGCGCTTAACTCAGGCCCTCTCCCGGGCGGAGGCCCGTAGGGCCTCCGCCCGGGAGAGGTTGACATCACTTGAAGGCGCTTTGCGCGAAGCGCAAAGCGCTGAGCGTGAGATCGCTCACGCTGTCTCCGCCGCGCGCGAAGCGCGCGCGCGGGCTGAGGCGCAAGAGCAAACGGCCGATGAGGCCGTGCAGATAGCCCATGCTCGTCTTACAGACGAGCTGGGGGAAAGCCATTTCGAATTGCTCGACAGCGTCGAGCTCGGAGCCGGCGATCTTGAATTGGAGTTGGCGCGCCTAAAACGGCAACGGGACGGGCTAGGGGCTGTTAACCTGCGCGCGGAGGAGGATGCGCGCCAGGTGCAAAACGAGCATGATATGCTGGCCCGTGAAAAACTGGATCTGGAAGAGGCGATTAAGGCGCTGCGCTCTGGAATTTCGGGGCTAAATAAGGAAGGGCGTGAGCGGCTGCTCACCGCTTTTGAGCAGGTGAACAGCAATTTCGCGATGCTTTTTACGCATCTCTTTGGGGGCGGTGAGGCGAATCTGGTCATGGTTGAAAGCGACGATCCGCTGGAAGCAGGGCTTGAGATCATGTGCCAGCCACCGGGAAAAAAGCTCTCGACCTTAAGTCTTTTGTCCGGCGGGGAGCAAACTCTCACGGCGCTGGCGCTTATCTTTGCTGTGTTCCTGGCCAACCCTGCCCCTATCTGTGTGCTTGATGAGGTCGACGCACCGCTTGATGATGCGAATGTGACCCGGTTTTGCGATTTGCTTGATGAGATGTGCCGCCAGACCGAAACCCGCTTTTTGATCATCACGCACCACGCTGTAACCATGGCGCGCATGGATCGGCTCTTTGGTGTGACCATGGCAGAGCAGGGGGTCAGCCAGCTGGTGAGTGTCGATTTGAAAAAGGCGGAGACTTTGGTGGCGTGAGGTCAGGGTCATCTTGTCCGCTTCTTTGCTCATCGCGATATATTGGAGGCTGTGACGCAAGGTTAGCCTAGGCGTAATAGAACGAACCCGGCAAAGTCGGGCTGAGTAGAGGAGGGTGCATATGGAACATGTGGTGTCTTTGCGTCGGCATGGTGAGATTGCCGTTATTATGATCGACAACCCGCCGGTGAATGCTTTGGGGCAAGCGGTGCGGCGCGGGCTTTGGGACAGCGTAGAGGCGGGCGAAGCCGATGGTGACATTCAGGCAATCGTGCTGCTTGGTGCGGGGCGCGCCTTTATTGCGGGCGCGGATATCAAAGAATTCGGCAAGCCTCCCCTTGAGCCCTGGCTGCCTGATCTCTGCACGCGGATCGAGGCCTGTTCTAAGCCCGTGATCGCCTCATTGCATGGGGTGAGCTTGGGCGGTGGGCTTGAGATTGCGCTTGGTGCGCATTATCGCGTCGCGGTCGAGGACGCCAAAGTGGGTTTGCCCGAGGTGCATTTGGGGCTTATGCCCGGCGCTGGTGGCACGCAGCGGCTGCCACGCCTTACCGGCGCGCAGGCCGCAGTGGATATGATCACCTCTGGTCGCCAGGTAGGCGCGAAAGAGGCCGAAACGCTCGGGCTGATTGACAAGATCGCAGGCGGCACGCCGCTGGAGAATGGGCTCGCCTTTGCTGCTGAACTGTTACAGCAGGGCAAGGGGCGGCGCGCGGTTAGCGAAATGCAGGCGCAAGATCCGCTTGATTGGGAGGCTGCGCATAGTGCGGCGCTGGCAAAGGGGCGCGGGCAGGTGGCACCGGCCAAGGCGATCCGTGCCATTGAAGCCGCTTACACCATGCCTTTTGCGCAGGGCATGAAATTCGAGCGCCAGTGCTTTTTCGAGCTGATGCAAACCGATCAGCGCCAGGGGATGATCCATGCGTTTTTCTCTGAGCGTGCTGTGTCAAACTTGCCTGAGCTCAAGGGCGTACCTGTGCGCGATGTTACCCATGTCGCGGTGATTGGCGGGGGCACAATGGGCGCGGGGATCGCGACTGCTGCGCTTTTGTCGGGGCTTGAGGTGACCCTTTTGGAAATGAGCGCTCAGGCCTGCGAGGCGGCGCGGGCGCGCATTGAGGGCAATTTGCAAGGCGCGCTCAAACGCGGCAAGATCAGCGCCGAGCAATTTGAGAAGCTGACGCAAAAGACGCTTAACCTGACCACGGCTTATGATGATCTGGCCCAAGTTGATCTTGTGGTTGAGGCGGTCTTTGAAGATATGGCCGTGAAAAAGCAGGTGTTTCAGCAGCTTGACGCGGTGTGCAAGCCCGGTGCGATCTTGGCGAGCAATACCTCTTATCTGGATGTGAATGAGATCGCCGCCAGCACCAAACGGCCCGGCGATGTGATTGGCTTGCATTTCTTTTCCCCCGCCCATGTGATGAAGCTGCTCGAGATTGTTGTGCCAGATGCTGCTTCGCCTGATGTGGTGGCCACCGGCTTTGCTCTGGGCAAGCGGCTTAAGAAAATCTCGGTTCGCTCCGGGGTGTGTGATGGCTTTATTGGCAATCGTATCCTTGCGAGCTATCGCATGGCGGCAGATCATATGGTGCTCGATGGGGCCTCACCTTATGAGATTGATGCGGCCATGACCGAGTTCGGTTTTGCCATGGGCCCCTTTGCGGTCGGCGATCTGGCGGGGCTTGATATTGGCTATGCGGTGCGCGCGCGCAAACGGGCCGAGGGTTTGCCGGAGGGCACACGCATGAGCCGCTATGCAGATCAGATGGTTGAGGCGGGCTGGAAAGGGCAGAAAACCGGCCTTGGTTACTACGATTATTCTGCGGGCAAACAGGCGAGCGTTCCCAATCCGGGCGTGATGCCCCTGATTGAAGCGGAGCGCGCCGAGCTTGGCATTCAGCCCCAGGACTTTTCCCGACAAGAGATCACCCGGCGCTATATGGCGGCCATGGTGAATGAAGCGGCTAAGGTTGTGGGCAAAGGCATTGCCCGAGCGCCGCGTGATGTGGATATGGTGCTGCTCTTTGGCTATGGGTTCCCGCGTCATTGGGGCGGGCCGCTCAAATGGGCCGATCTGCAGGGGCTGTCGGGCTTGCTTGACGATATCAAAACCTATGCGGCCTCCGATCCTGTCTTTTGGTCTGTGGCGCCTCTCTTGGAACAATTGGTGGCCGAGGGCCGCTCTTTCGAAGATCTGAACAAAGGAAAGTAATATGGAAGAGGCCGTTATCGTTTCAGCCGCCCGCACCGGGCTTGCCAAGAGTTTCCGGGGCTCATTCAATCAAACCCATGGCGCGAGCCTGGGTGGGCATTCCGTCAAACACGCGGTCGAACGTGCGGGAATTGACCCAGCGTTGATTGAGGATTGCATCATCGGCTGTGCTTTGCCCGAAGGCGAAACCGGGGGCAATATCGCGCGTCAGATCGCTCTGCGGGCTGGGCTGCCGATCACGACATCCGGCCAGACGGTGAACCGCTTTTGCTCATCTGGGTTGCAAACCATTGCGATGGCCGCGCAAGCGATCAAAACCGATGGGATGGGCCCTATTGTGGCAGGCGGCGTTGAGAGCATCTCGATGGTGCAAGCCAAAATGCGCGCCGCGCCCGATCCTTGGCTCCTGGAAAACAAACCTGCGATTTATCATTCAATGATCGAAACCGCCGACACGGTGGCGGCGCGCTATGGGGTGAGCCGAGAAGAGCAGGACGCGTTTAGCTTGCGCTCTCAGCAACGCATCGCAGCGGCGCAAGAGACGGGTAAATTCGCCGATGAGATCGTGCCCATGCAGGCGGTTATGGCGGTTAAGGATAAGGAAACTGGGGAGATTTCTCACAAAGAGGTCACCGTGGATCGCGACGAATGCAACCGTCCCCAAACCACGCTCGAGGGGCTGGCCGGGCTCGATCCCGTGCGCGGGGCAGAGCATTTTGTGACCGCCGGTAATGCCTCGCAGCTTTCTGACGGCTCGGCTGCGGTTGTGGTTATGTCTGAAAGCGATGCGGCTAAGCATGGCTGCACGCCTATGGGCGCGTTCAAAGGCTTTGCGGTTGCGGGCTGTGAGCCTGATGAGATGGGGATTGGGCCAGTTTTCGCGGTTCCCAAGCTGCTTGAGCGCCATGGGCTCAAAGTAGATGACATTGACATTTGGGAGCTGAACGAGGCGTTCGCGTCCCAAGCGCTTTACTGTCGCGACCGCCTTAGCATTGATCCCGAGAAATACAATGTGAACGGGGGCTCCATCGCGATTGGGCATCCTTATGGCATGTCAGGTGCGCGTATGGTCGGCCACATCCTGCGCGAGGGGGCGCGCCAGGGCGCAAAGCTGGGTGTTGTCACCATGTGCATTGGCGGCGGCATGGGGGCAGCTGGTCTGATTGAGATTTACTAATGCCCATCACCCCGAAAAGTGGACACCGGTTTTCGGGCAAGGTGATGGGATGAAAAAGGCACCATCACCCCGAAAAGTGGACACCGGTTTTGCAGGGTGATGGATTGATAAGGGAGCAAGCAAATGGATCTAAGCTATTCCGATGCGGATCTTGCATTTCGTGATGAGGTACGCGCTTTTCTGGCCGAAAACCTAGACCCGGCCATGTCGGAAAAGGTGCGTTTGGGCAAAGACCTCACCAAAGCCGATATGGAGGACTGGCATGCCAAGCTGAACGCGCGCGGCTGGCTGGCGCAGAATTGGCCCAAAGAGTTTGGCGGGGCTGAATGGAGCGCAACCCAGCGCAATATCTTTGAAACCGAAGCTTACCGCGCCAATGCCCCGCGGATTGTCCCTTTTGGCTTGGCGATGCTTGGGCCGGTTTTGCAGAAATTCGGCAACAAGGCGCAGCAGGATCACTGGTTGCCCCGTATTCTCTCGGGCGCAGATTGGTGGTGCCAGGGCTATTCGGAACCGGGCGCGGGCTCGGATTTGGCCTCACTGAAAACCCGTGCGGTGCGCGATGGGGATCATTACATCGTGAACGGGCAGAAAACCTGGACCACGCTGGGCCAGCACGCCAATATGATCTTTTGCCTCGTGCGCACCGACCCGGACGTCAAGCAGCAAGAGGGGATCTCTTTCTTGCTGATTGATATGGACACGCCAGGGGTGGAAGTGCGCCCGATCATTTTGCTGGATGGTTGTCATGAGGTGAATGAGGTCTGGTTCACAGATGTGCGCGTTCCGGTCGAGAATTTGGTAGGCGAAGAGAACAAAGGTTGGACCTACGCCAAATACCTGCTGACCCATGAGCGCACCAATATCGCCGGGGTCGGGGCCTCGGGTGCTGCTCTGGATGCAGTCAGACGGGTGGCGCGCGCGGTAACAGATAATGGCAAGCCGCTCGCTCAAAATCCGCATTTCATGGCCCGTGTGGCGCGGGTAGAGATGGAGCTGATGGCCCTATCCACGTTCAACCTGCGCATGATCGCAGCAGCCGGGGCGGGCGGTGCGCCGGGGCTTGAGGCCTCCATGCTTAAGGTGAAAGGCTCGGTTATTCGTCAAGAAATCAACGATTTGGCCCGCCGGGCGATTGGCCCCTATGCGCTGCCCTTTGCTTCTGAGGCGATGGAGGGAAGCAATAGCCCGATCCCCGACCCGTTTGATGTGGGCGATGTGACCGGCTCGCATTTCAACAATCGCAAAATCTCCATCTTTGGCGGCTCCAACGAGGTGCAGCGCAATATTATCGCCAAAACAGCCCTGGGAGCCCGTCGATGAACTTTGATCTTACCGAAGAACGGCAAATGTTGTCAGATACGCTGCGGCGCTATTTGGCGGATAAATATGATACCAAAACCCGCAACGAGATCCTAACCAGCGAGGCCGGATTTAGCGCCGAGATCTGGTCGCAGATGGCGGATCTGGGCGTGATTGGCGCGTTGTTCACCGAGGATCTGGGCGGCTTTGGGGGCGGTGGATTTGACATCGCCGTAGTATTCGAGGAGCTGGGCCGCGCCGGTGTGGTTGAGCCGTTCCTTGATTGTGCTGTGCTGGCTGGCGGGCTGATTGATGACTTGGCAAATGCGGAGCAAATGGAGATGGTCTCGGGTTTGATTTGGGGCCAAGTCCAGCTGGCCTTTGCCCATGGAGAGCCGCAATCGCGCTATGATATTGCTGATGTGCAGACCCAAGTTGCGACCGCAGGCGATGAGGTGGCGCTGACCGGGCGCAAGGCGGTGGTGGTCAATGCCGAAGCTGCCGACCAGCTTGTTGTCTCTGCCAAAGAGGGCGATGGGGTCTCGCTATTCCTGGTCAACCCGATGGCCAATGGCGTAACCGTGCAGGGCTATCCGCTGATTTCGGGCGGGCGCGCCGCTGAGGTTACGCTTGAAAACGCGCCCGCTACGCGGCTCGGGGCGGCTGGCGCGGCTTTGCCGGTGATCGAAACCATGATGGCCCGCGCGACGGTCGCGCAGATGGCTGAATGTCTTGGGGCAATGAGCACGGCGGTTGATCTGACGCAAGATTATCTGATCACACGTCAGCAATTCGGACGTCCCCTTGCCACCTTCCAAGCCTTGCAGCACCGCCTTGCGGATATGTTGACCGAGCTGGAGCTGGCGCGCTCGGCCCTGATCAATGCGGCGGGGCACCTAGAGGCAGACCCCATGGAGCGCGACCGGCAGATTTCTGCGGCAAAATCGCTCTTTGGTCGGGTAGGGCGGTTGATTGCTGAGGAGTCGATCCAGATGCATGGCGGGATTGCCATGACCCAAGAATATGAGCTGGCCCATATCGCCAAGCGCATTGTGATGGCCGATCATCGTTTCGGCGATGAGGATTGGCATTTGGAGCGCTTCATTGCTCTCTCCGCCGCATAAGGCCCCCTCAAGCGGGGCACAGGATCTGGTCGGTTACCAGATTGATCTCACTGCGCCGGACGGCACGGCCCGCATCACTTTGGATATGGGCGCGCAGCATCTGAACCGGAATGGCTCCCTGCATGGGGGCATTCATGCAATGCTCTTGGATGCTGCCGCTGGCTTTGCCGCCTCGCGCCATTTGGCGGGGGCGGGGCCGGATCTGATCCCGGTTGTGACGCTCTCGCTGACGACCTCGTTCCTTGGAGCTGCGCTGGGGGGACAGGTCAAGGTGATTGGCCGCGTCACTGGCGGCGGGCGCAAGATTGTCTATGCTCAGGCGCAGCTCAGCGGGGCAGATGGGACGTTATATTCTACCGCAATCGGCGTGTTTCGAAGGGCACCAAGCTGATGCCGGTGTGGTCTGCGGCAAAGATTTGCGGGATGAAAATGCCAGCTTAGACAAGAACACCTGTGGCTGCATTGCGGATTGCGCGGATGTTTTCGCCATAGGGGGCCGGGTTTTGAGCTGAGCCGCCACGGAACACTGCTGAGCCTGCCACCAGCACATCGGCCCCGGCTTTTGCCACGAGAGGGGCCGTGCTTGGATCAACGCCGCCATCAATTTCAATATGCACAGGTCTGTCGCCGATCATGGCGCGTAGCTTGGCGATCTTTGCGCTCATATCAATGAATTTCTGCCCGCCAAAGCCGGGGTTCACGGTCATCACGCAAACCAGATCCACCATATCCAGCAGCTCAGAGACAGCCTCAGCCGGGGTGCCGGGATTGAGCGCAACGCCGGGCCGCATACCCGCGCCGCGAATGGCTTGCAGCGTGCGATGGATATGCGGGCCAGCCTCTACATGCGCGGTGAGAATATCTGTGCCCGCCTTTGCGAAATCCTCAATGTAAGGGTCCACCGGGGCAATCATCAAATGCACATCCATCACGCCCTTGATATGGGGGCGAATGGCGGCGCAAGTGGCCGGGCCAAAGGTGATATTGGGCACAAAATGCCCATCCATCACATCCACATGGATCCAATCGGCACCCTGAGCCTCAACAGCTGCGCATTCTGCGCCGAAATTGGCAAAATCAGCCGCTAAAATGGAGGGGGCGATTTTGATGGAACGGTCAAAGGACATGGGGCAGCTCTTATGTCTAAGGTCAGTTGCGCCCCTTTTATCGCAGAGCATGCTAGAACTGCCAGCGAAATTCCTGTTGACGTGAGCGAATTTACCTTGTTCGCTCAACGTCCTCTGCAAGAAAATGTGTGATCGCCGTCAGAGCTGCATTCGGTGCTTCTTCTGGGATGAAATGCCCGCTTGGCATTGGCGCAAAGCGCGGGGCAAGGCACCAACGACGCCAGACAGCTTCGACATCAAAATGCTTGCCGACCACGCCTTCTTGCCCCCACATAACCCGCGTTGGGCAGGTGATCTGACGTCCCTTTTGACGGTCTTGCGCGTCGTGCAGCTTGTCAATGTGAAACCCGGCGCGAAAACATTCACACATGGCGGTGATCGCCTCAGGCGTTGCATTGGCCGTAAGGTAAGCGGCCATGGCCATTTCATCATATCGCACAGGCTTGTCGGATAGGCCTTGCAAGATCAGGCGCAGGAACCCTTCGGGATCGCCAGAGATGAGGCGTTCTGGAATAGGATAACCTTGGGTCAGAAATGAGAAATAGAAATAGTCTTGGGCAATATCCGCGTTGGAGGCCTCATAGAAGTCCAAGGCGGGAATGATGTCCATGACGACAAGCTGCGTCACCGCCTCAGGATGGTCCAATGCCAGCCGCCTTGCGACCCGCGCGCCGCGATCATGCGCGATGAGTGTGAAGGTCTCATGCCCCAATGCTTGCATGACAGCCAGTTGCTCATCTGCCATTGCGCGCTTGGTATAGGCATTTGCACGGGGATTATGGGGCGGTTTATGGCTCTCCCCGCGGCCACGAATATCTGTGAGGACAACTGAATAATGCTCAGATAATTTCGGCGCAATATGATGCCAGCACAAATGCGTTTGGGGATCGCCATGCAGCATCAAAAGCGCGGGTCCATTGCCTGCGCTCAAGGTCATGATAGGCTTGCCGTCGATCTCAACCAGCTGGCGCCGAAAGCCCGGCAACAGTTTCGCGTCGGCCTGTTCAAAGATGCTCATTAATCCAGCCTTTATATTCTAAGATTGCCTTTTCGTTCCGCTTAAAAAATGACCACCGCCCTATTTTGTTGACGGATAGAAAACCCGCCCGGCGCAACAGCTCTAGGTGACGACTGACGGTCGGCTGCGCCATATTGAGTTTCTCGGTGATCAAGGTGACACAGACGCCGATATCAGAGGGTTGCCCTGTCGTTTGGTGAGAGAAATGAACATCGGGCTGCGACAACCAGTCAAGGATGGAAAGGCGCGTTGAGCTGGCAAGAGCTTTAGATTGTTCGAGGCGATCTGGCATAAGTCACTTATATATCTTAATAGCTATTAGTAAATGTGTTTGGTGGCTGCGACTATCACACGGAACGATCACGCGCCTGATCTGGGATCTCAAAATCGGCTCCCCGGTTGCAACGCCCACAAACATTCTTCGCGGCACCCGTATTTGGCTCTTCTGCGGCGCGGCCTAATGACATAGATCAACAGGGGCTTTATACCTGGACCATGAAATTCGCTTCGCGCACAGAGCCCGGTTTAGGATCCCAGCCCTGTTTGAGCGCGCCAGATTGGGGGAGGAGCCGTGATGGCCATCTATGACAACACACCCAAACGCAGCTCTTATGATGTGGTGATCATTGGCGGGGCGATTATGGGCTCTTCGACCGCGTGGTTCTTGATGGATAACCCGGATTTTGACGGCTCGGTTCTGGTGGTTGAGCGCGATCCCAGCTATCAGATGTGCTCTACTGCTCACACCAATTCCTGCATTCGTCAGCAATTTAGCACCGCGCTTAATGTGAAAATCTCGCAATTTGGCGCTCAGTTCACCAATAATCTGCGCGCTTTTATGGGGAATGATCCCCGTGTGCCAGAGCTGAGCATTCAAAACTATGGCTATCTATATCTGGCCGATACCGAGGGCTTTGCCGATGTGCTGCGCGCTAACCAACGGGTGCAACATGCTGCCGGGGCCCAGACTGAGCTGCTCGCACCCGCTGAAATTGTGCGCCGCTATCCGTTTTACGCGCTGGATGATATCCTGCTTGGTTCGATCAATACACAGAATGAGGGCTATTTTGACGGCGGCACGCTTTTTGAGTGGTTTCGCCGCAGCGCCTCCGAGCGGGGGGCGGAATATATTGCTAATGAGGTCGTGGCGATCAACACATCAAGCGCGCGGGTGCAAAGCGTGACTTTGGCCTCTGGGGAGGTGATCTCTTGCGGCGCGCTCGTGAATGCCTCTGGTCCGCGCGCGGCGAGAGTTGCTGCCATGGCCGGGCTCGATATTCCGGTTGAGCCGCGAAAGCGCTTTACCTGGATCTTTTCAGCTGAGCGCCCCCTAGTGCAGGAGCTGCCCCTAACCATAGACCCCTCAGGCGTGCATATGCGCCAAGATGGCCCCACAACCTATCTGGCAGGTTGCCCGGCTGATCCTGACTTGCCCGTGGAATTTGATGATTTCGCCATGGATCATGACCGCTGGGAGAGCCATGTTTGGCCGATCATCGCAACCCGTATCCCGCAATTTGAAGCGATCAAAACCGTCACCGAATGGGCTGGGCATTACGCCTATAACACGCTGGATCAAAACGCGATTTTGGGCCCGCACCCGGAGCTAGAGAATTTCCTCTTTCAAAATGGGTTCTCCGGCCACGGGCTGCAACAATCCCCGGCCATGGGGCGCGGCGTGGCCGAATGGCTGACTTATGGGGCGTATCGTAGCTTGGACCTGTCGCCCTTTGGCTATGAGCGGATCATCAGCAATAAGCCTTTGCTTGAACGGGCGGTTATTTAGCGCTTATTTCTGCGCGATCTTCACCTGTCCTTAACGCGGATGTGTTGTGGTCTAAAGCTATGTAGCTTTCGAGTGTGAAAATGCGTGCCATAGTAACAATTGTGCTGTTTCTTATAACTCTTGCGATGCCGGTTATGGCGGACTCTTGGGTTGTCGTCAGGGTCGCCAATGATGTGAGCTACTCTGAAAACGGGCGCAATTGGCAAAGGGCTAGGCCCGGTCTGAAGCTGCCGCGCTCTGCTTGGCTGCGCACGGGCGTTAATGGGCGCGCTATTCTGGCACGGGGAAAAAATCGCATAATTTACCGCAATAGCTCGCTTGCGCTGGTCGCAAATCTCGGGGTGAAAAGAACAGATGTCACGCAGCGCCAAGGTTCGGTACAATATGAGGTCGAGCCGCGCACGGGTCAAAGACTTTCTGTTAAGACCCCACATCTTGCTCTCGTGGTGAAGGGAACGGTTTTGGATGTCAATGTGCAGTCTGCGGGCTCTAAAGTGTCCGTCAGCCAAGGGGTCATTGGTGTTTCCGCGGGCGGCGAAAGCGTGGATGTCTCTGCAGGGCGTGAGGCGGCTGTTCGAAGCGGATCAAGTCAGATTTCAACCGGGACCATTGGATCCGTTGCAACCGATTTGGGCAGCTCCAGCGCGTCTAATCCTGGTTTGGCGTCATCGTCTTCCAACAGTTCAGCCAGCGCGAACGCAAGCAATAACAATAACGCAAGCAATAACAATAACGCAGGCGGGAACAGCGCGAACGCAAGCAATAGCAGTAACGCAGGCGGGAACGGCAACAGTAACGCAGGCGGGAACGGTAATGGGAATGCAGGCGGGAATGGCAACAGTAACGCAGGCGGGAACGGTAACAGTAATGCAGGCGGGAACGGTAACAGTAATGCAGGCGGGAACGGTAACAGTAATGCAGGCGGGAACGGTAACAGTAATGCAGGCGGGAACGGTAACAGTAATGCAGGCGGGAACGGTAACAGTAATGCAGGCGGGAATGGTAATGGGAACGGGCGCTAGAACGGCCTGATTGTTAGGCCCTCTTGCTCTAAGGCGCTACGCACTGCGCGGGCGATCTCAAGCGCTTCGGGCGTATCTCCATGCATGCAAATCGTATCGATCTTGGCCGGGATATGCTTGCCGCTTTGCGTGATAATCGCCCCGGCCTTGACCATTTCAGCCATGCGCGGCCCCGCAAGCGCGGCGTCATGGATCACAGCGCCGGGCTTTGAGCGATCAACCAGCGTTGCATCCTCATTATAGGCGCGGTCGGCGAAAATCTCGCCCACCCACGTGCAGCCCAGGGCCTCAGCCGCCTCTTGCTGGGCGGTGCGGACAAGGACCATCACAATCAAATCGGGATCAACGGAGAGCGCGGCCTCATAGCAGATCTCAGCCATCTTCGCATCCTCGCTGCACATATTTGCCAATGCGCCATGCAGCTTGAGATGGCGAACCTTATGCCCCAAAGCGCGCGCCATTCCCACATGGGCCGCCACCTGATAGCGCACCATATTGGCCAGCGTGCCAAGGGGCAGGTGCATCTTATAACGGCCAAACCCTGCAATATCCGCAAAGCCCGGATGGGCACCGATCCCGACATTATTCTCGGTGGCAAGCGCAAATGTGCGCGCCATCACGTCAGGATCACCGGCATGGCCACCACAAGCGATATTGGCGGAGCTGATGATCTTGAGCAGCTCTGCATCATTGCCAAGTTGCCAGCGCCCATAGCTTTCGCCCATATCCGCGTTCAAATCAATTGCTTGCATCATATCCCTCCTTCATGCCCGTCCGTCACTCCGCTGATCAATTGGTAGCTGAGCAGATCGCTCATGTCAGCGGGGTTTCGCACCATGGGTGCGCAGTTTTGCGCCAATTTGCGCCAACGCGCGTGGCTCGCGGCTTCTTGGCGTGCGGCCTCCATGTGATCAAGCAGCTCAAAGCGGATGTCTGCTCCCAAAGGCGCTTGGGCGATGCGCGGAAGATCTGCGGGCAGCACGGTGGCAAGTCGCGGATAGCCGCCCGTCGTTTGGCTTTCGCACATCAGCACATAGGGCGCGCCATCGCCGGTGATCTGGATATCGCCCGATGTGATGATTTCAGAGACCACGGTGAGTCCGCCTTGCGCGGCAAATCCTGGCCCTTCGGGGTTCAGACGAATGCCTTGACGATTGGCGCGCGCATCTCGGGTAAAGCGGGTCTGGGTAAAACGCGCCAGCATTTCCTCGCCGAAAATATGGCTTTGATGGGAGCGCAGGATGCGCACCGCTCCGCCGGAAAACCTGGGCTCTGGGGTGATCTGCCAGCCCACGCGGGTTCCGGTGTCGGCCGCGAGCGCAAGCTCTGTGCCAGGGGTCAGGATCGTGCCGAGCCCTGCGGCCAGATGCGCTGACATAGCGCCAAGCAGCAGCGGGGCCTCAAAACCCGCGCCCAGATGCAGATAGCCTACCGCCCCTGATTGCGTTCCGCCAATGGAGAGTTTCGCGCCAGCGGGAAGCAAATGGCTGGCATTCCAAGCCAGAGGGGCTCCGTCGAGGCTGGCCTGCATCCGCCCGCCGGTGAGCGCAATGCGGCAGTCCATGCTGGCCTCAAAGGCACCACCATAGCCGATCATTTCGATGGCGGCGGTGGGGGGGCGCTCTAGCAAGGCCGCGCCTTCCAGCAGGGCCAGCCGGTCCAGTGCCCCCCCGCGTGTAAGCCCTTGTGCTATATAGCCGGTGCGGCCCAAGTCCTGTAGTGTGACGGCCGGGCCTGCATCCAAGACGCGCAACACATCGCTCATGGCAGGGCCTCCCAGGTTGCGCCGCCCATGCTGTCGCCCTTCTCAAATTCGGCCAGCTCGTCTGCGGTGATGGGCGCAAAGCGGATCTCGTCGCCGGGGGAAAGGGCGATGGGAATAGGGCGTGTCGGATCAAAGGTGCGAAAGGCGGTTTGGCCCACATGACGCCATCCGGTGGGCATCGCAGCGGTAAAAATAACAAGCTGGCGGATCGCGACGACAAGGGCCCCTGCGGGCAATTGCGGGGTGAGTTCGGCTTGGCGCGGGATATTCCAGACCGGATCAAGCGGGCCAAGATAGGGCTGGCCGGGCGCATAGCCAATGGTGATCACGTGGGGGCGGGCATTGGTTAGATTGCTGAGGGCGTCTTTCAGCGAAAGCCCTGCTGCCCTTGCGGCCTCTTCGATTTGCGGCGCGCGCGCGGGCTCAAAGCACATGGGCAACGTCCAGAGCTTGCGGCCCTTAGGCTGCGCTGCATTATACCAATCGCGACTGCCAAGCAGCGTTTCTAGACGCACTTTGATCTCTTCAAACGGGGTGACAGAGAGATCCACGGCCACAAATGTCGAGACAAGCGTTGAGGCGGTTTCGCTGACCTCTGGCCAATTCTGCGTATCGACTGCCGCACGAAAGGCAATGGAGGCACGGTTGGCGCGCTCGTCCATTTCGCCCGCGAATGTGACCAACGCGCCGGATAGCCCAACTGAGGAAATGCGTGGAAAACTCATGGCTCGAAAACCGCTCCTGTATGTGCAGCGATTGCTTGTTTATAAAGCTGCTGAAGGCGTGTCATGACGGGGCGGGCTCCGGTCCCGATCTCTTTGCCATCAATGCTGGCCACGGGCGTTTGTGCGCCAAACGTGCCAGTCAGGAAAGCCTCATCCGCTGAATAGGTCTCATAGAGGGAAAAATTCTTTTCATAGACTGGGATGCCATCTTTGCGGGCCAGTTCGATCACTTTGGCGCGGGTGACGCCATTCATGCAATAATCCCCTGTTGAGGTCCAAAGCTGCCCCTTGCGCACGATAAAGAAATTGCAGGCATTGGTCGTATTCACAAAACCATGCGGATCAAGCATGAGCGCCTCATCCGCCCCCGCGGCCTCGGCTTGCAGGCAAGCAATCACACAGTTCAGTTTGGAGTGGCTGTTGAATTTGGCGTCCTGCGCATGGGGCAATCCGCGCACTTGGGGCACTGAGGCAAGGCGGATGCCTGCGTTTTGCAGGGATTTGGCCGGGGTGGAATGCTCCATGATAATCACCAGCGTAGGACCGGAGCGCGATAGTTTGGGATGCTGGAACGGCTTGTCCTTGATCCCGCGGGTTAGCATCAGGCGACAATGGGCGTTCTCCGTCATGCCATTGGCGTTTGCGGTGCGCGTTAGTGCCTCTAGGATCCCTGCGCGGTCCATGCCAGGATCCAGCGCAACCGCTTTGCAGCTATCAAAAAAGCGGTCCATGTGATCGTCAAAAAACGCCCATTTCCCGTTATAAAGCCGCATGCCCTCCCACATGCCATCGCCCAAGAGAAAGCCGCTATCATAGACTGAAACCACCGCCTCAGCGCGGGGCTTGAGCGCGCCGTTCACATAGATGAGGATGTCTTGATTGCGCAGATCTTCTTCTGCGTCATGGGTGCTGGTCATGCGAGTCTCTTATCCTGTCTCACCCTACCTGATGCGCAAATGCCTTAGCTGTCAATCACTGCGCAGCCAGTCTGTCGCCCAGGTGATATTTTCAACGCCTGCGAGTTTGGTGATCCGCGCCGCTTCCGCTTCAAAGCTCTTGGTTTTGGCGGGGCTCCAACGGGTGCCGGGTTCAGGCCAGAGGGCGCGGATATGCAGGGCGTTTTTGTCGCGATGCGCTTTCATATCTACGCGGGCCACAAGGCGATCTTTTTGCAGTACCGGAAAGACGTAATAGCCGTATTTGCGTTTTGGCTCGGGCACGAAAATCTCGATTGTATAGTCAAATCCGAACAGAGCCTTGGCACGGACACGCTCGCGCAGCATGGGATCGAAAGGCGAGAGCAGGCGCATGCGGGTGGGCGGCTCTGCTGTTGGGATCTGGTCGAGAAGCTCAGGGCGCGCGATCCGTTTTGCCATGCGTCCGTCATTCAGTTCAATTTGGATCTCTTCCAGTGCGCCTGATTTGAGCCCGTGCTCCGTCCATGCTTTCGACTCGGCCGGGGTGACATGGGCCCAGAATTTCGCCAGCTCGCTATGGCTCGCAAATCCCAGTCGATCCAGGGCGGCATTGCAGCACCAGTCAATTGTCTCGGCTTCGGAGGGGAGGTCATTGCGGTGGGCCTCGTCGATCACCCGCTCGGTCAGATCGTAAATCTTGCGAAACCCCTCCCGGCGCACGACCGATAAAGCGCCCGACATCCACAGATATTCCAGCGCGGTTTTCGATGGGTTCCACTCCCACCATCCGCCTGTGCCCTTTTTCTCATCCTTGCCCACATCGGAGGTACCGCAGGGGCCATTCTTGCGGATATGGCGCAGAACCGTGTCGAATTGATCCTGAAACCCATCGCCATGCCAGCTTTTCCACTTTTCCAACCGCTTGGCTGCGTCCCGCTGCATACGCATACGCCAATAGGGAAAAAAGGCGCGGGGGATCACGCTGGCATCATGGGTCCAGTGTTCGAACAGCGCGCCGCTGGCGTATAGCTTGCTGAGGTGCTCGGGGCGATAGCGCGCACGGCGGGAGAACAGGATCAGATCATGAGCGCGCGCCACCGTGTTGATGCTGTCAAGCTGCACAAAGCCAAGCCGTGTGATCAGCTCAAGAAGTGCTACCCCATTGCCCGGCCCGGTGGGTGGTTCTAGCAGGCCATGGCGATCCATAAACACACGCCGCGCGCTGCGGTTGTCTAATGCGCGCAGGCTCACGTCTGTTTGCGCCGCAGCGTGTCCCCGAAGTTTACAGTTGGGTTTAAGGTCTCAGATCTTGGCTCTTGCGCGGCCCCATCTGCGCAGCGCTCAAGGATAATGCGGGCTGCGGCCTCGCCAATCTCACGCCGGCAGGCATCCATGGTGGCGAGCTTGCGCGGCAGCCCTTGCAACAGCTCGACCCCGTTAAAGCCCGCAAGGCCGATTTGGCCGGGGATACTAATGCCTTGCTCGATCAAATAAAGCAGCCCGCCCGCCGCGATCAGGTCATTGGAGTAATAAAGGAAATCCAGCTCTGGCGTGCGCTCTAGCATCGCCTGCGTCATCTCGCGCCCCTTGGCCAGCGCCGAGCCGCCAGAGTAAAAATCGCGATCCTCAATCTCAATCCCGGCCTTGGCGAGCGCCTCGGTAAAGCCTTCAAAGCGTTTGCGCGCCCGGTGATCAAGCGGCATTTTGGTGCCCATAAAGCCGATATGCTGATAGCCCTCGCGGATGATCGCCTTGGCCATCTCTGTGCCTGCACGGCGATGCGAAATGCCGACCATGCTATCCACCGGGCGCCCATCCGTGTCCATGATTTCAACCACCGGCGCACCTGAGGCCTTAAGCATTGCGATACTGGCATCTGAATGCTCAAGCCCGGCAATAATGACGCCCGAGGGCCGCCAAGAGAGCATTTCATAGAGAACACGCTCTTCCTTTTCGGGGCGGTAATCAGTCACCCCAACCACCGGCTGAAGCGGGCTGTCTTCGAAGATAGCATTTATCCCCGAAAGCACCTCGGGAAAGACCATGTTCGAGAGCGACGGAATGACCACCGCCACCAGGTTAACCCGCTGCGAGGCCAAGGCCCCAGCAATCTTATTGGGCACATAGCCAAGGGTTTTCGCGGCCTCAAGCACCTTATCGCGGGTGGCCTCAGACACATCGCCCTTGCCACGCAAAACACGGCTCACGGTCATCTCCGACACACCAGAGGCGGCGGAGACATCTTTAAGGGTCAGAGGGCGCTGGGGGGGGGTTGTCACAAATCGTCTCTTTTCGTCATGCAACCACCCTACCGCAGAGCGCAAGGGGATGGCAAGCGGGACGTTGTTGGGTTGATGGAGTGAAGATGGCGAGCCGTGGAGGACTCGAACCCCCGACCTGAGAATTAGAAGTTCCCTGCTCTAATCCAGCTGAGCTAACGGCCCTTGGGTGCTGTATTTATCCGAATGGGTGTGCTTGTCAATCTGGTATATGCTGGGTTTTGCTGCGCAGTGAAGTGGGGCTTATGCGGGTCCTGGCTGCGGTTTCATAGATGCCTCATAAGCGATTGCGCGCCAGGCTATTGAATTTCGCGCGATGCATGGGCACTTAAGGGGCATGACCTTAACGCTTCCGCCCGCTCCGCCCCCTGATTTGCCTGACGATGTTGAACCGCAGCTATTGCAGATTGCGCAGCGGTATCGGGCGGCCTCCCGTGGTGGGATTGAGGTGATCAACGCCCTTGGTGGCTCGGCCGAGAGCTGGATGGCGCGCCTGCCTGTATCGGTGCGTCGAGGGCTTGATCGCGCCACGCAAAGCGCGCTGCGCCAGGCCATGAACGCGGCAAGTGCCAGCCGGGAGCATGTGCCCGATCAGCCCTCTTGGGTGAATACGGCCCTTGGCGCTGTGATGGGCGCGGCTGGTGGTTTGGGCGGGGCTGGCACCTCTTTGGCAGAGCTGCCGGTGACCACGACCTTGTTGCTCAGGATCATTCAGGGGGTGGCGCTGGAATATGGCTTTGATCCGGCTGAGCAGAGTGTTCAGTTTGATTGTCTGACTGTGTTTTCCTCAGCCGGGCCCTTGGCCGAGGATGATGGGGCGGAAACCGGTTTTTTGGCGGCACGCATGGCCCTGAATGGCAGCGCAGTGCAATCCATTATCCGGGCGGTGGCCCCCCGTCTTGCCGCGGCTTTCGGGCATAAGCTGGCGGCGCAAGCGGTGCCGGTTTTGGGGGCCGTGACAGGGGCGGGCATCAACTATGCTTATACGCGCTATTATTCGGAAATGGCCCATGTCGTCTTTTCCCTACGCCGCCTGTCGATCGAAAGCGGCGTGCCTGAATCCGAATTGATCGCTGCGCTTAGGGTGCAGATGGCGCCGCCAAAGCCGCGTTAAGAGAAGGCTCTCGCAAAGCGATGCTGCAAATTTCTTGTCCGGTGCGAAGCGCTGGACGCGCCCGACCCTCCCCCCGGGAGGGCGCATTGCGATGTTTCAATAAGAATAGTTATATCAATAGCTTGAGCTTCCACAAGCCAACCAGAAAGCGGAGCGCCCACCCAGGCTCGGGCGCGTCCAGCTTGGGCGAATCTTGCGCAGGTTGCGTTCGGCGTTGAGGCCTTTAATAAGAAACCGAGCCGCGTGAAACGCTGGTGGCTTTGAGGATGGCGAAAATCTGCAGGCCCGGCTCCAGCCCCAGTTCAACGCGCGAGCGTTGGGTGATCCGGGCGAGCAATTTGGTATCGCGAGCACGCAAAGTGACAGCCGCGCCGGGGCCGCGTCCGGGGGCGATATGCTCGATTGTCACGGGCAGGATGTTGCGGGCGGAGATCTCTTTGGGTCGTTGTTTGGCCAGGATAATGTCGCGGGCAAGCAGGCGGATGCGCACAGGTTCGCCGGGTAGGCCCGAGAGCTGGGGAACTTCGAGCGGGCCGATAGCCGTGTCCAGTTGGCTGAGCCCATTACCGTGCTGCATAATGGTTCCCGCCAGAACCGAGCCTGCCTCATGCACGCCGAGATAGGGAATGCAGCTTGGCTCGGACAGCACATCAAACACTGAGCCCGCTTGTACCACGCGCCCTTGATCCAGGATGATCACTTGATCTGCGAGTCGGGCCAGTTCCTCAACAGAATGGGTGACATAGAGCATGGGCAGGGCGCTTTTGCTTTTGAGCTGGTCGAGATAGGGTAGGATCGCCGCTTTGCGCGGGGCATCCAGCGCGGCTAGGGGCTCATCCAGCAGCAACATATGGCGGGCATGCATCAGAGCGCGGGCAAAGGCGACACGCTGCGCTTCTCCACCCGAAAGGCGATGCGGGCGGCGTGCCAGTAGATGTGCAATCCCGAGACGCTCCATCAGATCGTGATCTATCGGGGCGCTGCAGTTAAAGGTGAGATTTTGCGCAACGCTCTTATGCGGCAAGAGGCGGGCATCTTGGAACACATAGCCGATGCCGCGTTTATGCGTGGGGATGTTGATCTTTTTCTGCGAGCAAAACACATCTTGCCCTGCCAGTTTTATGTGCCCTTGATTGGGCGTGAGCAGGCCCGCCATGGCGCGGATCACGGTTGTTTTGCCTGCACCGGAGGGGCCGAATAGCACGGTGACGCCCGCCGCGCCGCTCAGCGATATATCCAAATCGAAACTGCCAAAGCTATGGGTGAGCGTTAGGTCAAATCCCATGGCTACCCCCTTTTCCGATGCGCCGCGCCATGCTGCGGGCCAGCCATTCCGAGACGATCACGGCAGCCAAAGAGACCCCAAGCGCCCAAAGCACCAGCGTGGCGGCGGCGCTCTCTTGCCCCGGTATTTGCAGCAGCGCATAGATGGCTGAGGGAATGGTTTGCGTCTCTCCAGGGATATTGGCGACAAAGGTGATGGTCGCGCCAAATTCGCCCATCGCTTTGGCAAAGCCCATCACCGCGCCCACCAGCACGCCAGGCAAAGCCAGGGGCAGGGTGATGCGCATAAAGACCCCAAGGGGGGAGAGGCCAAGCGTGGCACCGGCCTCTTCCAGCTTTGGGTCCACCGCTTCAAAACCCAGCCTTATAGCGCGCAGCATCAAAGGAAAGCTCATGATTGCAGCGGCCAGGGCAGCACCGGTCCAGCGAAAGGCGAGGGTGATCCCGAACCATTCAGCCAGAAAATTGCCCGCCCAGCCATTGCGCCCAAAGCTAAGCAGCAGCAGATAGCCAGTCACCACAGGGGGCAGCACCAGCGGGATATGCACCAGGGCCGAGAGCAGCGCCTTGCCCCAAAAGTCGCGCCGCGCCAGGATCCAAGCCAGATATAGGGCAAAGGGCAGTGCGGCGATGGTGGCCACAAGCGACACCTGCAAGGACAGCATGAGGGCGGTATAGGTTTCTTCGGTGAGCATCGCTAGCGCGCTACCGTAAAGCCGAATTGGGTGAAAATCTGCGCTGCTTCGGGGCTCGCCAGAGAAGTGGCCAGGGCGCGTCCACGCTCGGTAACTGCGGCGAGCACATAGCGAATCTGGGGTTGCTCGGCCGCTGGGATGGTCCAAATTTCCGCAACTGCCCCTTTTGCTGCCACAAGATCAGAGCGGTAGATGAGCGCCATGGGCACTTCGCCGCGTGCGGCCAGCCAATAAGCGCTGCGCACCGACTCCGTTTCAACCAGCCGGGTTTGGAGCCCCTCCCACAGCCCTTTGTGCTTAAGCCAATCTTGCGCATAACGTCCTGCGGGCACCGCGCGGCGCTCTCCCATAGCTAGGCGCCCGTTTGGGCCAAGCCGGTTTTGCAGGGCCTCAAGGTTAAGAGAGGTCAAGGGCGGCGCATCTGCGGGACCGACCAGAACCAGTTCATTGCCAATTGGCGCGGCCCGGCTACCCGCCTGCAACAGACCTTGCCCGTCGAGCCAATCGGCCCAATCTGGATGCGCCAAAAACACCACATCTGCAGGCGCGCCCTGCGCCACTTGCCGCGCGATTGTGCCGCTGCCGCCCGAGGAAATGAGGACTTGCCCCGGCCAGTCCTGCGTGATTTCCATGAGCGCCTCGGCAAGGCTGGCTGCGACAAAGATTCGAAGCGGCTCAGTTGCTTGGGCGGGAAGAGAGGTCAGCAAAATAAGTGCTAGCCCCGCCACCTGCTTGAAATATCTTAAGGCTTTCTTTACTCTAAGGGGCATAATGTTAACCTCATACCACCAGGGGGCGACCTTTTTTGATGCAGATATAGCGCTTATGGGGCGTGTTTGCATAGTGAGGCTCTCAGTTAATCGCAGGGCATAAAGAGTTAAAGGACTTATAGGCGCGTATGGCTATTCAAATGATCAAACAGCTACCTCTGGCCGTGCCTTGCGGACGCAAAGGGGATGTGCGTAGCCAATTTGCGGCTCTCTGCTATCGTTTCAAGAATAATAAAATCCAGGTGCTGCTGATCACCTCGCGCGGCACCGGGCGCTGGATCGTGCCCAAGGGTTGGCCGATGGATGGTCACACCCCGGCGCAAAGCGCGCTGCAAGAGGCTTGGGAAGAGGCGGGGGTGCGCGGCAAGGCGCAGGATCTTTGTTTGGGTCTTTATTCCTATCGCAAGATCGTCGCCGGAGAGGAAAGCCTGCCTTGCGTTGCGATGGTTTATCCGGTCCAGGTCAAATCGCTGGCTTCTGATTATCCCGAACGGCGCGAGCGGCGGCGCAAATGGGTGTCACGCAAACAGGCCGCGCAGCTGGTGGCTGAACCTGAACTGGCACGTATTCTCCGGGATTTTGATCCGCGCCTGTGGCGCTAAGACGCGTCTTGGGGCAAAAGATTCCTTGATCCTGCGCGCCTGTTGATTAATTCTTCACCGCCAGGGGGTAGGTGTTGCTTATGATACAATATTCGTTGAAGTGCCGCGAGGGGCATAGCTTTGACAGTTGGTTTCAATCTGCGGATGCGTTTGATAAGCTCAAGGCAGCTGGGCATTTAACCTGCGCTGTTTGCGGCTCGCCCCATGTGGAAAAGGCGATTATGGCCCCTCGCGTGACTTCTGCGCGCAAGAAAGCCGCCCTGCCTGTGGCTGAGAGGGAAGCAAAGCAACCTGCACCCCAGACGCAACCGGCTGAGGCTCCGGTGCAAGAGGCCCAAATGCAGGAAGCGCTTGCAGCGATGAAGCGAGAGGTTGAGGCCAATTCTGATTATGTGGGCAGCAAATTCGCCGCCGAGGCCCGCGCGATGCATGTGGGCGATGCGCCAGAACGGGCAATTTACGGCGAAGCCAAGCTTGGTGAGGCCAAGGAGCTGATTGAGGAGGGTGTGCCGGTGATGCCGCTGCCCTTTACCCCCACACGCAAAACGAATTGAGGATGATATGCAGATTGTAATTACCGGCGGGGCGCGCGGGATTGGCGCGGGGCTTGCGCAGCATTACGTTGACGCAGGCGAGGCTGTGATTGCCACGGGGCGCAATGGCGCAGGGGATGTAGAGCTGGACGTGAGCGATCCGCAGAGCTTTTTGACCCTCACAGATGCGCTGAGCGGTCAGCCAGTAGATCTGCTTGTGTGCAATGCGGGCGTCTATCTTGATCGCGGCGAACACCTGGAAACAGGCTATGGGGCCGATCTCTGGGCCGCGAGCTTTGCGGTGAATGTCACGGGCGTTTTTCTGAGCGTGCAAAACTTGCTGCCAAATCTGAAAGCCGCCAAGACCCCAAAAATCGCGATTATTTCAAGCCAGATGGCCTCCCATACCCGTGCACCGGGCGGGAGCTACATTTACCGGGCCAGCAAGGCAGCGGCTCTGAATCTGGGGCGAAATCTGGCGAGTGATCTAAAGCCCGCGGGCATCGCAGTTGGTATCTACCACCCTGGCTGGGTGCGCACGGATATGGGCGGGACATATGCGGATATTTCGACTAAGGAGGCGGTGAGCGGCCTGACAGCGGAGTTTGCGGCGCTGGATATGTCAATGACGGGCTGTTTTCGCACCTGGGATGGGCAGGATCACCCTTATTGAGCAGGTTTTGACCAAAAGGACGCGGCAAAGCCGCGACGCCATTTTTTGCCGCCCCGCAGCGACATTGTTCAGAGATGTTATGATCTGCGCCGGAGCAGCCCTTGCGTCTTGGCCCCGCCCCGCGTAAAGCGCGCAGGTCAAATTGGGGGAGTCTCATGCCCATATTGGTTATGAAATTTGGTGGCACTTCGGTGGCCAATCTGGATCGCATCGCGCGGGTTGCCAAACGTGTCGGCGTTGAGGTTGCGCGCGGCTATGATGTGATTGTGATTGTTTCGGCTATGTCGGGCAAAACCAATGAGTTGGTGGGCTGGGTGGATGAGACCTCTCCGCTTTACGATGCGCGCGAATATGATGCGGTTGTTTCTTCGGGCGAGAATGTCACCGCTGGTCTGATGGCGCTGCGCTTGCAGGAGATGGGGGTTCCTGCGCGCTCTTGGCAGGGCTGGCAGGTGCCGTTGCAAACCACATCGGCCCATGGATCCGCGCGGATTTTGGACATTCCGACCGAGAATCTGATGTCTAAATTCGGTGAAGGCATGCGCGTTGCGGTGGTCGCGGGCTTTCAGGGCATAAGTCCTGAAGGACGTATCACAACGCTGGGACGCGGTGGTTCAGACACAACGGCGGTGGCTTTTGCGGCGGCCTTCGAGGCGGAGCGCTGTGATATATATACGGATGTGGATGGGGTTTATACCACTGACCCCCGGATTGAATCTAAGGCGCGCAAGCTTGACAAGATCGCCTTTGAGGAAATGCTAGAGCTTGCCTCTTTGGGGGCGAAAGTGCTGCAAACCCGCTCGGTTGAGCTGGCCATGCGCTACAATGTAAAACTTCGGGTCCTGTCCAGCTTTGAGGATGAGCAGAGCGATCAGGCGGGCACATTGGTTTGTTCGGAGGATGAAATCATGGAAATGAATGTTGTGTCCGGTGTGGCTTACAGTCGGGATGAGGCGAAGATGACTTTGGTCAGTGTCGCGGACCGCCCTGGGATTGCGGCAACCATCTTTGGGGCGTTGTCTCGCGCCGGTGTGTTGGTGGATATGATCGTGCAAAATATCTCTGAAGAGGGGCGCACGGATATGACCTTTTCCTGCCCAACCGATCAGGTGGCGCGCGCAGAACAGGCGATGGGGGCTGCAAAGGCCGAGGGGCTTTTGAACTTTGCCGAAGTGATTGCGGATAAGGATGTGGCAAAGGTTTCTGTTGTGGGCATTGGCATGCGTTCCCACACCGGGGTTGCGGCTAAGATGTTTGAATGCCTGAGCCGCGAGGGTGTGAATATCAAGGTGATTACAACCTCAGAGATTAAGATTTCGGTGTTGATTGACCGCAAATACATGGAACTGGCGGTGCAGGCGCTGCATGATGCGTTCGAGCTCGATAAGGCTGCATAATTAGGCAGTGACACACGCTATAGTAGATAAAATTCGACAGCGGCACGGTTTCCAGTTTCTTTAGCCCTTATTTTGTGGTCTAAGCGCCTCGGTACTCTTTGGGAGGAGAGGCGCTATGACCGAGCGTGTGGAAACTGAAAGTCGAAAATTGCTCGGGCGCCTTCGGGATCTGATGGCGCGCGATGATCCAGGGCAAGAGCGTCTGGACACGATCACCCATTTGGTGGCCCAATCCATGGGCTGCGAGGTGTGCTCGATCTACCTGTTTCGGGATGGCGAAACGCTAGAACTCTGCGCCACGCAAGGGCTAAAGGCGGAGGCGGTGCACGAGACGCGCCTGAAGCTGGGCGAGGGTTTGGTGGGCCGGGTTGCGCAGCGTCGGGCTGTTGTGAACACCGCTGATGCGCCAGCCGCGCCCGGATTTCGCTATATGGCGGAGACGGGTGAAGAGCTATTTTCCAGCTTTCTTGGCGTGCCCATCCAGCGTTTGGGTGATGCTTTGGGGGTGCTGGTGGTGCAGTCCAAGCAGTCGCGGGAATTTAGCGCCGACGAGATCTATGCGCTTGAAGTGGTTGCAATGGTCCTTGCTGAGATGACCGAGCTGGGCGCTTTTGTGGGCGAGGGCGCAGCCATGAGCGCGCGCCATTCTCAGTCTGTTTTGATGCGCGGCACTGTCGCACAAGAGGGCGTGGCCGAAGGGCATGTCTGGCTACATGAGCCGCGCGTGGTTGTGTTAAATGTTATCACGGATGACCCTGATGCAGAGATCAAACGCTTAGAGCAGGCGGTAGAAGAGCTGCGCGTTGGCGTTGATCAAATGTTCACCATGGCTGCGGATAAAGATCAGCTTGAGGTGCTGGAAGCTTACCGCATGTTTGCCAATTCCAAGGGATGGATGCGGCGTATGCAAGAGGATATTCGCTCTGGCCTGTCCGCCGAGGCAGCGGTGGAGAAAGAGCAATCGCTGGCGCGCTCGCGCATGGGGCAGTCCAGTGATAATTACCTGCGTGAGCGGCTTGCGGATCTGGATGATCTGTCGAACCGGCTGCTGCGGATCTTGACCGGGCAGGGGCGTGATACCGGCGCTGAGCTGCCCGAAGACCCCATTTTGATCGCGCGTAATATCGGGCCAGGGGATTTACTGGAATATGGCCGCTCGTTGAAAGCGATCGTGCTCGAAGAGGGCTCGGTTGGTAGTCATGCGGCGATTGTGGCGCGCGCTTTGGCGATCCCGCTGATTGTGAATGTGCCCAAAATCACTGGTGAGGCGCTGAATGGTGATCATATCATGGTGGATGGCGAAACCGGCACCGTGCATTTGCGCCCTGATGATACGATTGTTAGCGCCTTTCGCGACAAGATGGCGATGCAGGCCGAGGCGCAGAAACGCTATGCCTCTATCCGGGATCTGCCTGCAAGAACGCTTTGCGGCAACAAGATAGAGCTGCAGATGAATGCTGGTCTTATGGCCGATCTACCCTCTTTGCCGACTTCTGGGGCCGAAGGGGTTGGGCTGTTCCGTACAGAGTTGCAATTTCTGGTTCGCAATAAGATGCCAAAACGCTCGGAACTCGTGTCGATCTATCGGCGCGTGCTGGATGCGGCAGATGGTAAGCGTGTGGTGTTTCGCACGCTAGATATTGGCTCGGATAAGGTGTTGCCCTATATGCGGCCCACGGATGAGCCGAACCCAGCCCTGGGCTGGCGCGCAATTCGTGTTGGGCTCGATAAACCCGGTGTGCTCAGGATGCAGCTGCAGGCCTTTATGCGCGCGGCTGAGGGGCGCCCCCTGACGATCATGTTCCCTTTTGTTGCGCAATATGAGGAATATACCCTGGCCCGCGCCGAGGTGGATAAGGCGTTAGAGCGTGAGCAGCGGCTGGGTCATGTCTTGCCTCAAGATATCAAGGTCGGCGCGATGTTAGAAACGCCCAGCTTGGCCTTTGCCCCGCGAAAATTCTTTGAGGATGTGGATTTTATCTCGATTGGCGGGAATGATCTGAAACAGTTTTTCTTTGCGGCGGATCGTGAGAATGAGCGGGTGCGGCGGCGCTATGATACGCTGAATGTGAGCTTTTTGGGCCTGATCGAGCGCATTGTGGAGCGCTGCGCGCAAACCGACACCCCGCTCAGCTTTTGCGGCGAAGATGCGGGCCGCCCGGTCGAGGCGCTGGCCTTTGCGGCCATTGGCTTGCGCATGCTCTCCATGCGCCCGGCTTCCATTGGCCCGGTGAAAAACATGCTGCGCAACGCGCTGCTGGATGAGGTGCGCAAGGTGATCGCAGACGCGCGCCATCGCGGAGAAATGAGCGTCCGCCCCGCCCTGCTGCGTTATCTAGAGATGCAATATGATTGAATTCGGGGGGTAAATATACCCCAATCGAGCGGAAAACTGGGCACTTGGTTTTCGGATAAGTTGATGGGTAAAGGGGAAAAGAAACACCCAAAATTCGGCCTCCCAAGTGCGTTTGGTATAGCTGCACAAAAATTCCCGCGCAGATCTTACTGCCGGGTCATGCCATCATGTCAACCACTTAACACAAACAATGAGGATCTAAATAGGTAGTGGGGACCCCACCGCGTGCGCCCCCCTTCATTTGGCTGAAAATACCTTGCGGGGGTGTGGGGGTGCAAAACCCCCACGGTTCTTTGTTTGGCGCACAAGCTCATCCGCCTGTCGCATCATTGCCCGGCCAAAAGCGCCTGGATCACCGCCTTCGCGCTGCCTGAGGCCCAGTTGGCATCCCCGCGCAGCCTTGCAATTTCATTGCCCTCAGGATCAATAATCACTGTGATTGGTAGCCCCAAAACGCCCATGGCTGCGGCGAGTTTTTGTTTGGGGTCTTGATGGCGGGGCAGGTTGCTCACGCCAATTTCTTCAAAGAACGTCACGATCCCCTCGGGCGAGTTGCGCCCCGCCGCGATGGTCACAACCTGGAAAGTGTCACCGCCATAAATCGCTTGCAGCTCAGATAGGTAGGGCATTTCTTTGCGGCAGGGCGCGCACCAAGTGGCCCAAAAATTCAGCAGGACATACTTGCCCCGGTAATCAGAAAGTTTGCCCATACCGGCCCCATCAGCCAGCACATATTCGATCTCGGGCACGCTGCTTGGGCTCTTATGAAACACAAGCTTTTTCATATCCCCCTCGCGCGCCGCTTTGGCTGCATCAATATCAGCAAGCACAGCACTGGTCCCCAAAGCACTGGCCCCCAGAGACAGCGCGATATAAAGGACTGTGTTAATCAAACGTTTCATTTTTCCTCCAAAGGGGCAGACCCATGAGTGACATTTCCGCAAATCAGATGTGGGGCGGACGCTTTTCCACCGGTGTTGATGCGATTATGCAGGCAATTAACGCCTCCATCGATTTTGACAAGCGTCTTGCCGCTCAAGATATTGCCGGCTCGCGCGCCCATGCGGCCATGCTGGCGGCGACGGGCATAATTGAGAATAAGGATGCACAGGCGATCCGGGAAGGCTTGCTCACGGTATTGTCAGAAATTGAGGGCGGTGCGTTCGAATTTTCCGCGGCTTTAGAAGACATTCATATGAATGTTGAGGCGCGTCTGAAAGCCTTGATTGGCGAGCCTGCGGGGCGGCTGCACACGGCGCGTTCGCGCAATGATCAGGTGGCGACCGATTTTCGGCTTTGGGTGCGCGATCAGCTTGATGCGGCAGAAACAGGGCTAGAGGCTTTGATCAAAGCGCTTTTGTCGCAGGCCGAGGCGGGCGCGGATTGGGTGATGCCTGGCTTTACCCATCTGCAAACCGCTCAGCCGGTGACTTGGGGGCATCATATGATGGCCTATGTTGAGATGTTCGCCCGTGATCTTTCGCGCGTTCGGGATGCGCGCGCGCGCATGAACGAATCTCCCTTGGGCGCGGCGGCCTTGGCGGGCACCTCTTTTGCGATTGATCGCGAGATGACAGCCCAAGCTTTGGGATTTGCGCGCCCCATGGCCAATTCGCTGGATGCGGTGTCGGACCGGGATTTCGCGCTTGAGTTTCTTTCTGTGGCTTCGATCAGCGCTGTGCATTTGAGCCGCTTTGCCGAAGAGTTGGTGATCTGGTCCTCGGCGCAGTTCCGTTTCGTGGTGCTCTCGGATAGCTTCTCGACCGGCTCTTCGATCATGCCGCAGAAGAAAAACCCAGATGCCGCCGAGTTGATCCGGGCCAAGGTGGGGCGGATTTTCGGGGCCAATACCGCGCTTATGATGGTGATGAAGGGGCTACCGCTCGCCTATTCCAAAGATATGCAGGAGGATAAAGAGCAGGTCTTTGATGCGGCGGATAATTGGATGCTGGCGCTCGCGGCGATGACGGGCATGGTCAGTGACATGAGCGCGAACCGCGAAGCGCTCGCTGCCTCTGCGGGTACTGGCTTTTCCACCGCCACCGATCTGGCCGATTGGCTGGTGCGCGTTCTTGGCATGCCCTTCCGCGAGGCGCATCATGTGACCGGCGCGCTTGTGGCCTTGGCCGAAAACAAGGGTTGCGATCTGCCCGATCTGAGCCTTGAGCAAATGCAATCTGTGCATAAAGAGATCACGAATGCGGTTTTTGATGTGCTAAGCGTGGATAATTCAGTGGCCTCTCGTATATCTTACGGAGGCACCGCGCCGGCCCAAGTGCGGGCACAAATCGCAAGGTGGAAGGGGATTTTGGCGTGAGAGCAATGTTAATCCTGTCGCTCATAGCCTTGGCAAGCTGCGGCGCAGATGGTGACCCAATCCCGCCCTCGGCCTCGGTAACTGACATCACCTGGCTGGCCTGATTGTCGGTAGGGCGATCTTAACCCGTTCGCGCTAAGCTCGCGGGTATGAACGCCCAATCTCAGATCGACTCGCAGCCCGCTTTGCTTGCAGCGCCTAAAAAACCGGCCCCTCCGGCGGCAGAGGCTTTGGTTGCCATCGCGCGAGAACATGGGGTGTCTCCGCTGCGCCAATTGCGCGAGATGGCGGTGTTGCGCTTTGGTCCGGGGCGGCTGGCACCCCATGAATATGTCTCGACCGGTGCATTTCGCCCAGATATCGCGATGGCCCAAAAGAAAGAGCTGGTGGGTCTGGTCGGATCTTGGGCCCTAAACACTGCAGCAAATCCTACCGCTTTGACCGTCTCAAGAGGCTTTATTCGCGATAAGGTGCTGTATACTCAGCTGTTAGATACGCTCGGTCTGCCGGTTGCGCAAACGCAAGCCTTGGTGCATCCAGTCCGCTCTTTAGGCGCGCAGCCGGTGCTCAGGAATCGGGCGGAGATCGTTGAATTCTTAATGCATGGCGCGGTCTATCCGCTGTTTGGCAAACCTGTTGAGGGATCGGGATCGGTTGGTTCTATCCGGCTTGAGGCGGCAGGGGAGGAGTGTGTAACGCTCAGCACAGGCCGTAAAGTGGATGCCAGCGGATTTGCAGATGAGATTTTGCATGCCTTTCCCGAAGGGTATATCTTCCAAACCGCTTTGGTGCCTCACTCCGATTTGCGCAAGCGCACGGGGCCCGCAATCGGATGTTTGCGCCTCGTGACGCTGCGAGACGCGCAAGGGATCGCGCCGCTCTACGCGGTGTGGAAACTGCCCGCCCCGCGCGCCATGTCCGATAATTTTTGGCAAGATGGCTCGATGCTGGCGCAGGTCGATGCGGATGGCAGAACCCGGCGCGTGGTGCGCGGCAGCGGGCTCTCGTTTGAAGAAATCACCCGCCATCCAGTCTCTGAGGCGGATCTAATCGGCGTGCAAATGCCCCATTGGCCGCAGACATTGGAGCTGACAGCAAAAGCGCATGCAATCTTCCCCGAATTTGGCTGTATCGGCTGGGATATTGCGCTCACGGAGGACGGTCCGGTGATCATCGAGGCCAATGCCAACAGCTTCCATGCGCTCTATCAGCTTGCCTTTGGACAGGGCGCGCGCGGCCCTCAGCTGCTGCCCCGCTTTGAAGCTGCCGCCGAAGAAAGTGCCCGCCTTCTGAAATCCCGCGTTGAAACCCACAAGGCCCGCGAAAAGGCCAAGCGTTGAGCATTGCCCCTGTGCTGCATTCGCGCTAACGGGCGTTTATGGATCACTTTCTCTATCAAGATGGCATCCTGCATGCCGAAGACGTGCCCTTGCCGCGCATTGCGGCTGAGGTTGGCACCCCGTTCTATGTCTATTCCACCGCGACCCTGACCCGGCATTTCACGCTTTTTGATGAGGCGCTGAGCTGGGGGCCGCATCTGGTGTGCTATGCGATGAAGGCTGCCTCTAACCAAGCGATCCTCAAAACGCTTGCGGGCCTTGGCGCGGGTATGGATGTGGTGAGCGAGGGCGAATATCGCCGGGCCATCGCAGCCGGAGTGCCGGGCGAAAAGATCGTGTTCTCTGGCGTCGGCAAAACGCTGGGTGAAATCCGCACCGCGCTCACAGGGGGCATTCGCCAATTCAATGTTGAGAGCGAGCCGGAGATGCAGGCGATCTCCGATGTGGCAAGCAGCCTTGGGCTGACCGCGCCGATCACCATTCGCGTGAACCCGGATGTGGATGCCAAGACCCATGCCAAAATCGCCACTGGAAAATCCGAAAATAAATTCGGTATCCCCATATCGCGCGCCCGCGAGGTTTACGCGATGGCCGCGCGCCTGCCGGGGCTGAAAGTGGTTGGCATTGACGTGCATATCGGCTCGCAGCTCACCGATCTTGCGCCCTTTGAGCTGGCCTATCAAAAAGTGGCAGAACTGACGGAGACCTTGCGCGCTGATGGCCATGAGATTTCGCGCCTTGATTTGGGCGGCGGGCTTGGCATTCCTTATGCGCGCTCCAACGAGGCCCCGCCGCTGCCGACCGATTATGGCGCTTTGATCCAGCGCACCGTCGGGCATTTGGGCTGCGAGATCGAGATCGAGCCGGGGCGACTTATTGCGGGCAATGCGGGGCTTTTGGTCTCTTCGGTGATCTATGTGAAATCCGGCGAGGGGCGTGATTTTCTGATTCTTGATGCGGCCATGAATGATCTGATCCGCCCAGCCATGTATGAGGCTTGGCATGATATCGTGCCCGTGCTTGAGCCCGCGCCGGGCCATGAGCGCGTTCAATATGACATTGTCGGCCCGGTTTGCGAATCAGGGGACACATTTGCCAAAGAGCGGGCCATGCCTCAGCTTGCCGCACATGACCTTGTGGCTTTTCGTAGCGCAGGGGCTTATGGCGCTGTAATGAGTAGCGAATATAACACACGGCCCCTAATTCCTGAGGTTTTGGTCCAGGGCGATCAATTTGCGGTTATTCGCGCACGTCCAAGCTTTGACGAAATCATCAATCGCGATACCATTCCTTCATGGCTGTGAGGTATTCTGCCTCTCGCCGATAGGAGCGCGCCCGAATGGACCCAGTTTCACAGGCTGACAAAACCGATCCTCTTCAGAGTTTGCGCCGCCCAATTTACTTGACCTGGGCGGGCTTGCTGGCGGAGCGGGTGGTGGCGTCGTTCTGGCCGATGATCTGCATTGGTTTTGCTGCCTTGGCGGTGCTGATGTTGGGGCTTCACGATCTGGTGCCGCGAGAAATGGCCTGGGGCGGGGCGCTGATTGTGATCCTGTCCTTGGTCTATGCGACGCTGCGCGGGGTGCAGCGGTTCCGTCTGCCGCGCCAAGCCCATGCGCTGGAGCGTCTTGATAACAGTCTTAAGAGCCGGCCTATTCAGGCGATGCTGGATGGGATGGCTCTGGGCGGTCAGGATCGAGCAAGTCAAGCGATTTGGCAGGTCCACCAAGCGCGCATGGCTCGCCAAGCGGCTAAGGCTCGCGCCATTCCCCCCGATCTGGATACCAAACGCGCCGATCCTTTCGCGCTGCGCTATGTGGCTCTGGTTGCGATTTCGATTGCACTGCTTTTTGGCTCTTTATCACGCGTTGCAAGCGTGTCGCAGATTGCAACGCCGCAAGCGCCAGCACTGGCCGCAGGCCCAGTTTGGGAGGGCTGGATCGAGCCGCCGCTTTATACTGGCGCGCCGGTGCTCTATCTCAGCGATCTGCCCGCAGGGGATTTGAACATTCCGAAAGGCTCGATCATTTCCGTGCGCTTTTACGGGGAGGTTGGCGCGCTTTCACTGACCCAAACGCTCTCTGCTGGCACTGGCGAGAGCTCTGAAATGGCGCATGAATTTGCGGCGGTGCAGCCGGGGCTCTTGGAAATTGCTGGGCAGGGTGGGCGGCGTTGGTCGATCGCACTCATCGAGGATCTTCCGCCTCAGATCACCACCGCTGGCGAGGTGACCGCAAGCGCTCTGGGTGAGATGACCCTGCCATTCAACGCACAGGATGATTATGGGGTCGAGGCGGGCGAGGCGCGGTTTCAGCTCGATTTGGCCCGTGTTGAGCGCCTCTATGGGCTGACAATAGACCCCGAGCCGCGCCCGGCGCTGCTGGCTTCTTTGCCGGTGCCTTTCTCTGGTGCGCGCGATGCTTTTGACGAGGAATTGATTGAAGATTTCTCCAAGCACCCATGGGCGAATTTGCCCGTGACGCTTGAATTGGTCGCTCTGGATGGGGCCGAGCAAGAGGGACGCTCGGGCCTGCAAGAGATCGTGCTGCCGGGGCGGCGCTTCTTTGATCCCATGGCCGCGGCGATGATCGAGATGCGCCGCGATATCCTGTGGAACCGCAGCAACACAAAGCGCGCCGCGCAAATCCTGCGGGCTCTGGCGCATCGCCCGGATGAGGTGTTTCGCAAAGATCTGGCGCGGCTGCGCACCCAGCGTCTGATCGAACGCATGGAGCTATTTGCCAGCTATGATCTCAGCGATGAGACCCAAGACCGGCTGGCCGAGGAGCTTTGGGAGCTGGCGCTGACAATCGAGGTGGGCGATTTGGCCGATGCGCTTGCGCGGCTTGAACGCGCCCGCGAGCGGCTTGAAGAGGCGATGCGAAACGGGGCAAGCCCGGAAGAGATTGCAGAGCTGATGCGCGAGCTGCGCGCGGCGACTGAGGATTATTTGCGCCAGCTGTCTAGGCAAGCGGAGCTTGATGAAGAGAGCCCAGCACCCAATCCAAATTCCGAAAGCATGATGCTGAGCCAAGATGATATCCAGCGCATGATGGACCGTATCCAAGAGCTGATGGAGCAGGGCCGTATGGCTGAGGCCGCGCAAGCTATGCAAGAGCTGCAAGAGATCCTCGAAAACCTGCGCATGAGTCAGGCGCAGGGGGGACAGGGCCCTGGCGAGCAAGCGATGGAGGGGCTGGGCGAGACGTTGCGCGAGCAGCAAGGGCTTGCGGATGACGCCTTTCGCGATTTGCAAGAGCAGGCCAATCCAGGCGGGCAAGCGGGCGAGTCCCAAGGCAATGAAGGGCGCAATGGTGGTCAGGGGCGCGGTCAAAGCCATGAGGGGCAACAGGGGCAAAATCCCAGCCAAGGCGAGGGACAAAGCGAGGGTGACGGCGGCGAGGGCGCACTTGCGGATCGTCAGCAAGCTTTGCGCCAAGAATTGCAACGCCAAGAACGGAACTTGCCCGGTGCAGGAACTGAGGCCGGGGAGGCTGCGCGCGAAGCGCTGGGGCGGGCAGGTGATGCGATGGATCGCGCCGAAGACAATTTGCGGGCTCAGGATTTCGCGGATGCGATTGAGAACCAGTCCCAAGCCATGGATGCTCTGCGCGAGGGGTTGCAACATCTCGGTGAGGCTATGCGAGAGCGGCAAAACGGCCAGCCTGGGCAGGGTCAGCAGGCTGGATCAACGGGTGAGTCCGGCAGCTCCAGAGATCCGTTGGGCCGCGATGGGATGTCCAATCAGCCAGGGGGCGGGCATAATTTAGGGATCGAGCCGGGCACAGAGCGCGAGCGCGCACAGGAGCTAAGCGAAGATATCCAGCGCCGTTATAGGGATCGCAGCCGCGACCAAGATGAGCGCGACTATCTCAAGCGGCTCTTGGAGAAGTTCTAGGCTTAGTTTTCGGGAGCTTCGGTCTCTGGCTGTGCGGCGCTTTCAACCACGCTATCAAGCCAGGTCAGCCCGTGCCTGACTTGCTCATCCAGCCAATAGCGCCCGGTATCTATCCAGCTCACATATTGGCTCAGCCAAGGGTCCAATTGCGGCGCGGTTTGTGCAAGCTCTGGGGCGTAAGTATAGATCGCCAGGGCCGCAGCGCAGAGAATCAGGGCCAATGAGAATCCCAAGAGACTGCCACTGTGCGGCTTCGAGTCGGTCTTATCTTGCTCGGCATCTTTGCTTGGCGTGTCTGATGTGCGCAAACTTGAGTTAATCTCGGCAAGATCAGGCAGCAACTCACGCCGCTGTGGAGCCGCAGCTTTTGCTTTTGCTGCTGCCACATGTCGATTGCCTTTATTCTTATCTTGCGGCTCTTGCGGCGGTGTTTTTTCCGGCTGAGGAGCGGGCGCAGGCGGTGCCTCTAACGCCAATTCCTCTTGCACTTCAAGGGCTTGTGCTTCGGCGGCTCTTGCGGCTGTTTCGCGCTCGGCCTCTTGTCGCAAAATCTCTTCGACCGTGGCATCAAGCTTGCGACGGGGTTTAGGCTGCGCCGCCTGACCGTTTACCTTATCGGAATTCTTCACTGGGCGCACAATTTTCTCACCCTCGGCCGCAGGTGGCGGGCTTGGATCCTCGGGGCGCGAAGCCGGATGTAAAATAAACCAAGTTTTAGAACAGTTTGAACACTGAACGTCGCGCCCATCCCTGGGAATAACATCGTCAGGAACTTCGTATTGCGCTTGGCAATTTGGACAAATAATCCGCATGTAATCTACCCTTTGCGCTTTTCGAGTTGTTCCATCCCTCAATAGCGGCACTATAGCTGTTATCTGTAGGCGTTCGCCAGAAAAATGCAATAAGCGGCTGTGTTTGCTGGATTGAAACCATTAGTAGAGTGAGGCAGAAAAGGGACAGGTGAGACGTATGTGGGCTATAGAGTGTGATTGAACTTGAGGATATGGCCTATAGTTATGGGGGCGGGGCGCTTTTGTCCTCGATTTCTCTGACCTTGGCTCCGGGCGCATTTTATTTTCTAACCGGGCCATCGGGGGCGGGGAAAACCACCTTGCTCAAGCTGTGTTACGGGGATTTGCAGCCCACTTCGGGGCAGGTGCGGGCCTTTGGTAAGCCCATTCAATCCTTATCGCGCACGGATATTTCTTATTTGCGCCGCCGCGTTGGTGTGGTGCATCAAGATTGTCATTTCCTTGATCATCTCAGTGTCGCAGAGAATATCGCCCTGCCTTTGATAGTGGCGGGGCGCGATGTGGCGGCGGAATCGCGCAATTTAATTCAGCTCTTGAAATGGATTGGGCTGACAGATCGCGCCGATGCGCTGCCTCAAGAGCTGTCCGGGGGCGAACGTCAACGCGCCGCTCTTGCCCGTGCCATTATTCAAAGCCCCGACATTATTTTAGCGGATGAGCCCACAGGGAATATTGATTGGGAGATGTCCCAGCGCTTGATGAAATTGCTGATTGAGCTCAACCGCCAGGGCAAAGCGGTGCTGATCGCCACCCATGATCTTGCGCTTATTCGTGCGGTTAAGCAGCAGGTTCAGGCGCGTGTTCTGCGGATTTCTGAGGGGCGCTTGCACCTTGCGGGGGCGGATCTATGAGGTTGGTGCGCCTGTTGCGGGCGATTCTCCCGCGCGATTCGCAATCTGATCGGATCGTGCCTCCAAGCGGGTTTACGGCCAATCTGACGCTGTTTGCCTCAGGCGCAATGGCGTTTTTGGCGGTGTTTGCGCTTACCTTATCCTTTGCGGCCGGGCAATTGGCGAGCCGCTGGGGGGCAGAGCTGGCCAAGGGCGCGACAGTGCGCATTATTGCCCCGGAAGATCAAATTGATGCGCAAGTGCAAGCCACCTTGCGCGTTCTTGAAACGACACCCGGCGTGGCTTTGGCGCGGCATTTGAGCAAAGAAGAACATCAAGCTCTGCTGGCCCCATGGTTTGGCGATGGCATTGATGTCTCGGACCTCCCCGTGCCCGAGCTGATTGAGGTGATTGAAGCTGATCCAGGGATTGATGCGACCGGCCTGCGCCTACGCCTTGCTGGAGAGGCCCCCGGCGCTACTTTCGACGATCATGCCCGTTGGCGCGCACCTTTGCTCAAAGCGGCTGCTCGGCTGCGCGGGTTTGGTTGGCTTTCAATCCTGCTGATCGGGGGGACCATGGCGGCTATTATCACATTGGCGGCCAATGCTGCCCTGGCGGCTAATGCACAAATTATCTCGGTTCTGCGGCTTGTGGGAGCGACCGATGGCTATATCGCAAATGCCTTTGTGCGCCGCTTCACCATGCGTGCAGGGGTGGGCGCGGCCATTGGCACCGTCATTGGCTTTGTGGCGGTGATGCTTTTGCCCGGCTCGAGCGAAAGCTCGGATCTGTTGATCGGTATACGTGTGCAAGGCTGGCAGGTGCTGGTCCTGTTTTTGGTGCCGCCCATCGCAGCACTTGTTGCGTTTTTTGCAACGCGCTTTTCGGCGCGCAAAGTATTGGAAGGCTTAACCTAATGCTGCAATGGATCCGCTCGCTCCTTTATGTGCTGCAAATCTATACGATGATGCCGCTTATTGGGCTGGCCTTTGCCCCATGGGCGCTGGTGTCCAAACGGGGCGCACGGCTTGCCTGCAAAACCTATTCCCGCTGGTGCTTTTGGACAGCGCGTTGGATGATCGGGTTGCGATGTGAAGTGCGTGGTCCAATGCCACAGGGCGAAGTTCTCATTGCCGCCAAACACCAAAGCTTTTTGGACATTATGATGATATTCACGGCCTGCCCAAAGGCCAAGTTCATTATGAAACGTGAAATTCTTTGGACCCCTGTGATCGGGCTTTATGCCGCGCGCCTTGATTGCGTCGCGGTGGAGCGGGGCAAAAAGGGTGCGGCCATCCAAAAGATGCTTGATGATGTGGCCTCGGGCCAAGAAGAGGCGGGGCAGCTCATCATCTATCCGCAAGGCACGCGCGTGGCGCCGGGGGCGAAGTTGCCTTATAAGATCGGCTCTGGCTTACTTTATGAACAGATGCAGCAGCCCTGCGTGCCTGTGGCCACCAATGTGGGGCTGTTTTGGCCGCGTAAAGGAATCATGCGCAAACCCGGTGTCGCGGTTGTGGAGTTCCTGCCGACCATTGACCCCGGCCTTCAGGCGCGCGACTTTATGCAGCAGCTTGAAGAGGTTGTTGAAACCAGATCCAACCAGCTCATGGCGGAGGCCGGATTTGATGCGTTACATTGAAGATATCGCAGAGCTAGAGGCGCTCTATGGCAAGCCCGGCGCGGCGTCGTTGCGCAAGGTCGTGCATAGGCTCACCCCGCTTTATCGAAAATGGATCATGGCCGCGCGTTACTGTGTGCTCAGCACGGTTGGGCCAGATGGCACCGATGGATCACCGCGCGGGGATGAGGGGCCCGTGGTGCAAGAGCTTGATGAACACACCCTGCTCATGCCCGATTGGCGTGGCAATAACCGTATGGATTCATTGCGTAATATTTTGTCTGATGGGCGACTTTCGCTGATGTTTATGGTCTCGGGCTCCAACACGGTGGTGCGGCTCAATGGCACTGGGCGCGTGACAGTAGATGACGACATGACCGCGCGTTTTGAGGCGGATGGAAAGCACCCGCGATCCGTGATTGTTATCAAGATTAATGAAATCTATTCCCAATGCGCGCGGGCCGGGTTTCGCTCGGATCTTTGGGGGCATGATGACAGCGATGCGGTGCCCAGTGTCGGGGATTTGCTTGCGGAGGCCTCAAATGGCGAAGAGGGCGGGCAAGCCTATGATGCGGCATGGGGCGAACGCGCAGCAAAAACAATGTGGTAAAGCAGGTTTCGTCAGAGGTTGTTAAGCCCTCATAGGTAATACCTCTTGGGCGGGGCTTTTCACCGCTTTGGAATTATTCAACTAAGGTTGTGACGTGAATGCGGAAACAACGGAGACCTATTAAAGAAGTTACGCCCGAATACGAGGATCGCGGACTATTTAAGTCACCGCCAACGCGCCTTGATGTGAATTTGGTGCCCAAGATTTGGAAGAACACGCGCGGCGATGTGTTGATCCGTGGCCATGTCTTTGACGGCGTTGCGATCGAAGTTCTGTTTGCTGGGCGGCGGGCGAAAACCGCGACGAAATTGATTGAGGCTATTCGCTTCTTGTGGACGCGGGCCAACCAAATGCAGAAGCCCGACAGCCCCCCGTTGGAAGTGGATTCAATTGTGTATCCGGTGGTGATCAACGGCTCTTGGCGGGTGCGCTTTGAAACGGACCGCGCCAATTGGCAAACGCGCCATTACCAACTTGTTGTCGCGCAGTGGCGCCCCAAAGATGCGCAAGACCCTGATGCAATGGTTGGTGAGATGCCAAAAGTGCCGCGATCCTTTCAGCAGAGTTAAGCAGGATCTCCCCAAAGTGGGCACCGATTTTGGGAAAAGATCCCGCTAAATCAAAGAACGCTCTAACCGGTTGATGTGACGGGCCGAAAAGATTGAAGCGATCTCACAACGCTCCGGCGCGCCTTTTTCTTGTTGGCGTCGTTTTTAGGCCTGCGTCGATTTCGAATGTCTTTCAGAGTTTGTGCAACGCAAGGAGGGCGGCGAATGAAAGTTGGTTTTATCGGATTAGGAAATGTGGGCGGCAAGCTGTCCGGGGCGCTTATTCGCAACGGTGTGGATGTCTCCGTACATGACTTGAATGCGGAGTTGGTGGCGCAAAAGGTCGAGGCGGGCGCAACGGATGGCGGCTCGGCGGCGGGGCTGATGCAATCTTGCGATGCGGTGATCACATGCTTGCCAAGCCCTGCGGCCTCTGCGGCAGTTATGACGGAAATGGTGCCCCATATTGGCCCCGGTAAAATATGGATGGAGATGTCCACCACCGATGAGGCCGAAGTCAAACGCCTGGGCGCGCAAGTCATCGCGGCGGGCGGCGCGGCTGTGGATTGCCCGGTGTCTGGCGGCTGTCACCGTGCAGATACGGGCAATATTTCGATCTTTGCGGGCTGTGATCGCGAGACGTTTGAGCGAATTTTGCCGCTCCTGACTGTGATGGGACGTCGCATTTTGCACACAGGCCCGCTTGGATCCGCCTCTGTTCTGAAGGTGCTGACCAACTATCTCGCCACCGCCAATCTTGTCAGCTGCGCCGAGGCGCTGACGGTTGCAAAAGGTGCGGGCATGGATTTGGGCGTGGCTTTTGAAGCGATGCGGATTTCGTCGGGCAATTCCTTCGTGCATGAAACCGAAAGCCAGGTGATCCTGAATGGCTCGCGCGATATCTCCTTTACGATGGATCTGGTGAAAAAGGATATCGGGCTCTTTCAGGATGTGGCCGACAAAGCAGGCGTGCCGCTTGATTTGAACCCTTTGCTCATCCAGCTCTTTGATGATGCGATTGCGCGTTTTGGCCCGCGCGAGCTTAGCCCCAATATCATCAAGCGGTTGGAAGAGGTCACGGGGCTTGATGTGACCGCGCCAGGATTTCCGGCTGAAATGGTCGATGATGAACCCGAAGAGCCCGGCGCAGAGATTATTGTAAAACGGGAATAGTTTTCCGGTGCTTGCCAAGGGCGGTTCTTGCCCGTAAGGCGGGGGTATGACGGATAAAGATGAGATCTTGGCGGTGGCATATGTCTCGCCCGGCCGACGATGGCTTGGGCTTGGCAGCCTCTATGGCTTGGCCGTTTTTCTGATTTATCTGCTGTTTTCAGCGCCGCCCGCTGTGCCCTATGCGATTGTGATCATTGTGCTCTCTGGTGGGTTTTTGTGGTTTGCGGAACGTCTGCGCAAAGGCACTTCTCAGCATTTGGAGCTTACGAATGAAGAGCTACGTGACAGCTCCGGGGACGTTCTTGTGAGCATTGCGGATATAGAAGCGATTGATCGTGGTATGTTCGCTTTTAAACCGTCTAACGGCTTTTTGATAAAGAGCAAAACCAAGGCCCCAAGCAAGATGCATCCTGGGCTTTGGTGGCGTTTTGGACGGCAGATCGGTGTGGGCGGCATGATCGCGGCGCATCAGACCAAGCCAATGGCCGAAATCATCCAAGTTATGTTGGCCCAAAGAGATTAATCTTCCCACAAAATCTGCGGTGCATAGCGCGGGCGGGTGAAGATGAAATTTGCTACGGTGCGTGCATTTAGGCCCGTCGCAAAGGGTGGGTCGTAATTGTGAAAGGTCTCAACGACCATCACGCGTTCTTGGTCGGGCAGGACCGGTAAGTTGTCTTCCCACCCCGCAACCTGTTCGACCGTGGCGGGGTCGGCGCCCCCAGTTGCTTGTGACCAGTCTAGCTCATAAGTCTCTGTATCTTCGTCATAATATACTGCGGTAAGTCGAATGCTAAGATCTTGCTGATTGGCTCCGGTCAAATAGGCAAAAAGCTGATGTGTGCCGTTCAAATAGGCGAGATCCATTGGGTTGGTTTCGCGCGAGATCATATCGCCGATGGTATAGGCCGCCTTTTGGTTGATCGCATAGGTGCGATAGCTGTGAAAGGCAGCGTAAAGGGCGAGAAAGGTCCAAATAACCAGAGGCAGTAAGATCACTGCTTCAACGGCGACACTGCCGCGCTCCTGTCGGGCAAAGCGCCGCAGAGGGCGAAGGGTCCAAGAGAACGTCATGTTAGGGTTCCTGCACAAAGGCTGTCAGGGCCACCATTTTCACTTGGCCACCATCATCGGCATCTTGCGCCATTTCAAAGCCAAGGCCCGCCCCAGGAAAGACCGGATCGAATTTATAGCAGGCGCGTAAAATCATCAGCTCATGTTGCGCGCCATGGACAAAGGTGCGGTTGGGTTGCACGGGTTGGGCTGCATCAGTGCAATCTGCGTCCTCCGCAAAGCCGACAAAGTTGCGGATGGGAACGGGCGTCATTTCGAGCTTGAGCCGGTCTGCGCAGCTTGGCAGGCCTGAAAAGGCGCAGATCTGGTCTTTGAGTTCCTCATGGGTGAAGTTGGCTGCTGTATTGAGCCGCACTAAACGTACAGTCATATCCAGGCCACGATCCAAAAAGAACTGGCGATATTGTAGGATGCCCATCTCAATGGAGGTCATCAACAACGTCATCATAAGCGGGATCAAAAGGATAAACTCAATCGACGCCATCGAGCCACGGTCTTTTCTCGCAAAGCGCCGCAGTGAGTGGAAAAGGCGCTTCATTGTGTTAGCCTCAAATCTGCGATTTTGCCCGCGATTGCGCCAAAGGCGTCGCTGATTTCTACGCCTTCCACGCGATAGAAATGGCTGGGTGAAGAGGAGCAATTTTCCAAAACATCCGCGCCGTGATCATTGACCTCATAGCCGATCCCCCAGACGATGATTCCCTTATTCTTTGCTGCATCGCACACCTGGGCCAGCATGCGATCGCCATCAGCGTCGCTATATTTCATATAGTAGAAGTATTGATGATAATAGGAGTACACATTATTACGAAGCCAATACATAAAATTGTTGTTTATCCAGTGCTCCACGTCAGAGGCGCTGTCATAGGCCCAATCGTAGATCCGAATGTTCTGGGTATTTTTCCCATCCGTCATAACGACGACCATCTTGAGCGTATCGCTATCGGTGTAATCTGCGGGCCGGTTGGCAAATTCGGGATCTACACGCCCATTATCGACAAGGGTTCCGACAACTCCACGCATGGACGGATCTAAAAACGCCGTGCCCCATTTCATGCCCATGAATATAGAGGTATTCCAACGCGGTTGCAGCTGATTTAATTGGGCCTCAATAGCAGCCAGATCTTGGCTCAACGGGCGGATTTCTTCGTAGCTTTCAGACGGGCATACCGGTCTTTCGAGTTGATTGTAGGGGTGATATGCGTAGTCAAAATGCTGCATTTGATCATAGGGGTGATCAAAATCTACCGCAGCCGATGCATAATGCTCCTCTTCAAATTCGACGCACCATGAGGCTGTATGGACTTGGTTGATGTTTGGAAAATGCTGGAAAACCAACTCGCCGGGATTCACATGCTCTGAATAGGGCACAATCGTGAGAGAGACCATATCTGCGGTTTCTGGCGTTAATACGGTTTGGGCAAATTCTATCGCGGCGGCCTGCAAGCGGGGCATGCGGTTATTGCGGCCCATCGAGCCTGATATATCCAGCACAAGGGAAATTTCGACCTTGCGTTTGCGTTCTTCGGCGGTGCCGATGGCCGGCGCGTTCAATGTGTCAACACCGGTTAAGTGCATGAATTGCGTTGTCGTTGTGGCCGAGGCGGTCGCTGTGACCGTCCGATAGTTGTCGCCCTGGCTCACAGTGACGTTGCTAAGCGTGTCGCCCAGGCCTGCTTTGTCGAAATAATCGGCGACGACCTCTGCTGGCGTCAATGTTTGATCCAGGTCCGCGGCTGCCAGAACCGCCCGATCCAGCGTGTTTTGTAGCTTTGTTCGTTCAAGTTCGTTGCGCATCAAATCGACGCCCAGGCCCCCGACAAGTACCATCATCATGATGATGAAAGAGGCAAAATAGGTCGCATTCCCATCCTCGCCTTTGGCAAATTGGGTCACGATTTTGCTTAAACTTCGCGCCGATTTCATGCTGCACCCTAATAAACACACGCGTGGCAGAATTACCTAGGCGGGAGTAAGCCTGAAAATTGTGGCGTTTTTAGGGCATAGCTGTGGCATGCTGTAGGTTTTGGGCACAAATCTGCCCCATCACAGGGGGTTCATGGCAGAAATTGGTCACTTGGTTCGGGTTTGGGTTGAAAATCTTGGCCGTTCAAACATGTCTTTGCAGATGGGACTGTGAAAACTGCTCGGCCATTAAACGTTTCTTCTTAAAATGGGCTTTAGGGTTCGCGGGGTCCGAATGAGTCGTTTAACCGGGAAATACACCATGCAGCCAGCAAATGAGCCAAGCTTTCGTGAGAGCGTCGATATCATGTTCAACCGCGCGGTGGCGCTGATGGATATGCCGCCTGGGCTCGAAGAGAAAATCAGGGTCTGCAACGCGACCTATACGGTGCGTTTTGGGGTGCGCTTGCGCGGGCAGATTCAGACCTTTACCGGGTATCGTTCCGTGCATTCGGAGCATATGGAACCGGTAAAAGGCGGTATTCGCTACGCACTTGGCGTGAATCAGGACGAGGTAGAGGCGCTCGCGGCGCTTATGACCTATAAATGTGCGCTGGTTGAAACCCCGTTTGGGGGTTCAAAGGGGGGGCTGTGCCTAGATCCGCGCCAATATGACGAGCACGAGCTTGAATTGATTACGCGCCGTTTTGCCTATGAGCTTGCCAAGCGCGATCTGATCAATCCCTCCCAGAATGTGCCCGCGCCAGATATGGGAACCGGGGAGCGTGAAATGGCTTGGATCGCCGATCAATACCGGCGCATGAACACCACCGATATCAACGCTGCGGCCTGCGTGACGGGAAAGCCAATCAATGCGGGCGGCATCCAGGGGCGGACAGAGGCAACAGGGCGCGGCGTTCAATATGCCCTGCGCGAATTCTTCCGCCATCCCGATGATATGAAGGCTGCAGGCCTCACAGGCACTCTCGATGGCAAACGTGTGGTTGTGCAAGGGCTTGGAAATGTGGGCTATCACGCGGCCAAGTTCCTTAATCAAGAGGATGGGTGCCTGGTCACCTGCATCATCGAACGTGATGGTGCGTTGATGTCCCCGAGCGGCTTGGATGTAGAGGCGGTGCGCAATTGGGTTGCCAAGCACGGGGGCGTGTCCGGCTATCCTGATGGCATATTCACGGAAAATGGCGCTGTTGGCCTTGAAGAAGAGTGCGATATCCTGATCCCCGCCGCGCTTGAGGGGGTGATTAACCTCTCCAACGCGGAGAACATCAAAGCGCCGCTGATCATCGAGGCCGCAAATGGACCTGTAACCGCAGGTGCTGATGAGATTTTGCAGAAAAAAGGGACTGTGATCATCCCTGATATGTATGCCAATGCGGGCGGTGTGACTGTGTCTTATTTTGAGTGGGTCAAAAACCTGTCTCATATCCGCTTTGGCCGCATGCAACGCCGCCAAGAAGAGGCGCGCCACCAACTGGTCGTGGATGAGCTGGAGCGCCTCAGCGCGGATACCAACCTGGGCTGGGAGCTCTCGCCAAACTTTAAGGAAAAGTACCTTAAAGGGGCCGACGAGCTGGAACTGGTGCGCTCTGGTCTCGACGACACGATGCGCATCGCCTATCAATCTATGAGTGAAACCTGGCATGGGCGCTCGGATGTGAATGATCTGCGCACGGCTGCATATCTTGTGTCAATCGCGAAAGTTGCCAAGAGCTACGAGGCCAAAGGGCTCTAACGCCCGGCTATGGGGCGTCGCAGAAAGACCGGTTTTTGTCGAAAAGGGGGCTGGTCACGCGAGCTGTATTTGTTAGCGTGGCTCTGAAATATGCGCGCGGAGACGATATGCGATTTTCAGGCCTCAAAGTCCTCACCGAAGGGCTGACCGGAAACAAAGGGTGGCGCCCACATTGGCGCGACCCTGCACCTAAAGCTGCTTATGACATTATTATCATTGGTGGCGGCGGGCATGGGCTGGCCTGTGCGCATTATCTGGCCTCCCAGCATGGCATCACCAATGTTGCTGTGTTGGAAAAGGGCTATATCGGTGGCGGCAATATCGGGCGTAACACCACGATCGTGCGCGCCAATTATGGCCTGCCCGGAAATTCGGAGTTCTATTCCCACTCGCTGAAACTCTGGGAGGGGCTCGAAGAGGATCTGAATTTCAACGTGATGCACTCGCAGCGCGGTATTATTAACCTGTGCCATTCCGATGGTCAGCGCGACGCTTTTGCACGGCGTGGCAACGCGATGATCAACCAGGGCGATGATGCAATCCTGCTTGACCCTGATGGGGTGCGCGAGGTGCTGCCTTACCTTGATTTCGAGCAGACCCGCTTTCCGATCTTTGGTGGCCTCTATCACAAGCGCGGCGGCACAGCGCGACATGATGCCGTGGCCTGGGGCTATGCGCGCGGGGCCGATAGCCGCGGGGTGGACCTTATTCAAAACTGCGAAGTCACAGGGATCGACATTGAAAACGGTCGCGTAACAGGCGTGCAAACCACGCGCGGGGCGATCAAAGCGAAGAAAATCGCGATGATGGCCGCCGGGCGCTCAAGCCAAGTCGCGGCAATGGCTGGGCTACGCTTGCCGGTTGAAAGTCATGTGCTGCAAGCCTTTGTGACCGAGGGGCTCAAACCCTGTATCGACCATGTGGTCACCTATGGCGCGGGGCATTTCTATATAAGTCAGTCGGATAAAGGCGGGCTGGTTTTTGGCGGTGATCTCGACATGTATGCCTCCTATGCGGCGCGCGGCAACCTACCCATTGTGGAGCATGTCTCAGAAGCTGCCATGACCTTGATGCCGATGATCGGAAAAGCCAAGATCCTGCGCACATGGGGTGGGATTATGGATATGAGCTCTGACGGCTCGCCCATTATCGACCGCACAGCAGTTGAGGGGCTCTATGTCTCTTGCGGCTGGTGTTATGGCGGCTTCAAGGCAGTGCCCGCGGGGGGGCATGTCATGGCGCATCTGCTGGCCACGGATCAATATCACCCCAATGCCACCGGCCTGCGCCTCGACCGTTTCCGCACCGGGCGCGGGATCATAGATGAAGAGGCCACCGGGTCTCAACATAATTTGCACTAAGGGGGTGCCATCATGTTAGCGCGTTGTTTTCGTTATTTGAAAGACGTCTTTTCCTCTACCATAAAGCCTGGGGCTTGGTTTTCCATAGTCGCGATTATTTCGCTGAACGCCTGTGCCGAGACGGACGGCGCGACATTTCCGCTCGCAGAATCGGGAACTGTGGCAGAATTTGCGCGAGGCTACGCAGAGGAAATCAATGGGAACAAAGGCCAAAGTTTTCAGACCTATACCCTGTTAAAGGCCTATAGCTCGGGCAAGGATGTTATTTCAGAATTGCGTGTTGATGATCCTGCTTTCAAGCAAGATCTGCTAACCGATCAGGTCGGGGTGACAGAAATCTCGGTTACCAAGTTGCGTGAAAGACTGTGCTCATGGAGAGAATTCGAAGAGGCCTTTTCTGGAGGATTGCGCGTTATTGACAATTTCAGAGATGAGCGCGGCAAGATGTTGATGCAAGTCGTCGTGGACCGGTGTTAGGAGCGAGCCCATGCAAATTAAATGCCCCTTTTGCGGTTTGCGGGATCGGCGCGAGTTTTATTACCAGGGCGCGGCGCTGGCGATGCGGCGGCCTGCGATTGATGCGGGGGATGAGGCTTGGGATGATTACGTGCATAATCGTGAAAATCCAAGCGGCTGGCATTCGGAGCTATGGCAGCATGAGGCGGGCTGCGGGGCTTGGGTCGTGGTGGAGCGCAACCTAACCACGCATGAAATACGCGAGAGCACAGCGGCAGATGGGAGCACGCCATGAGACTTGCGGGGCGGGGACTGATTAACCGGAGCACGCCGGTTGATTTCACATTTGACGGCGTGCGGTTGAGTGGCTTTGCGGGGGACACGCTGGCCTCGGCGCTCTTAGCCAATGAGGTTCGGCTTGTGGGCCGTTCCTTTAAATATCACCGCCCGCGCGGGATCTATAGCGCCGGCAGTGAAGAGCCCAATGCTCTTGTCACGGTGGGGCGCGGCGCGGGGGCAGAGCCCAATATTCGTGCCACCACGCAAGAGCTCTACCCAGGGTTAGAGGCCGTGAGCCAGAACCGCTGGCCCTCGCTTAGCTTTGATCTTCTGGGCATGAATGATCTGGCTGCGCCGTTTTTGGGGGCGGGGTTTTATTACAAGACCTTCATGTGGCCGCGCGCCTTTTGGGAAAAGTTCTATGAGCCGATAATCCGCCGCGCCGCCGGGCTCGGGGCGCTCAGTGGCAAGCCCAATGAGGATAAATACGATCGGGGCTATCTCTTTTGCGATTTGCTGGTGATTGGGGCCGGGCCGACCGGGCTGATGGCGGCGCTGGCTGCGGGGCGCTCTGGCGCGGATGTGATCCTGGCGGATGAAGATATGCGCATGGGCGGGCGGCTTTTGGCCGAGACCCATGAGATTGATGGCAAGCCCGGCGCGCTCTGGGTCGATGAGGTGCTTGAAGAGTTGCTCAGCTTGCCCAATGTGCGCCTGATGCGCCGAACGACTGTGACCGGGGCCTATGATCAGGGCGTGTATGGCGCGTTGGAAAAGGTTTCCCATCACAAAGCCTTGCGCGGAGATGGCGCGCCGCTTGAGACTTTTTGGCGGATTTACACCAAAGGCGCTGTCTTGGCGGCTGGTGCTTTGGAGCGCGGCATCGCTTTTCAAAATAATGACCGCCCTGGGATCATGCAGGCGGGTGCGGTGCGGGCCTATGTAAACCGCTGGGGTGTTGCGCCGGGGCAATCGGTGACAGTGTTCGGCAATAATGACAGCGCGCATCAAACAGCGCGGGATTTGCAGGCAGCGGGGGTACATGTGGCGGCTTTGATAGACAGCCGCGCTGATGCTGAAGAAATCCCCGGCATTCCCTTCTTTCGCGGCGCGATGGTTGCGGGGGCATCTGGGCGCAAGGGGCTGGAGGCGATCACGGTGCAAACTGCCTCTGGAACCGAGCGGATCGCGAGCGATTGCCTCGCTGTGTCTGGCGGTTGGAACCCCACTGTGCATTTGACCTGCCATATGAATGGGCGCCCCCAGTGGTGCGAAGAGATCGCCTCGTTCGTTCCCACCAAAGGCGTTGTTCCGGGCCTTATCGCGGCAGGTGCGTGCAATGGGGATATGTCCACAGCCGCCTGTTTGCGCGCGGGTGTGGCTGCGGCTGAAGAGGCGCTGCAAATCACGGCCAAGGTTGATGTGCCCCAGGCTGAGGATGATCCTTATCGCATCGCGCCGCTTTGGGCGGTTCCAGGCAAGGGGCGTGCTTGGCTTGATTTCCAGAATGATGTGACGGTCAAGGATGTGAAACAGGCCGCCACCGAAAATTACCGCTCGGTTGAGCATATGAAGCGCTACACAACGCAAGGCATGGCCACCGATCAGGGCAAGAACTCGAATATGCAGGCTTTGGCCGTGCTGGCCGATGCGACCGGGCGGGGCATTCCCGAGACCGGGGTGACAACCTTCCGCCCGCCTTATACGCCGATTGCCATCGCTGCTTGGGGGGCGGGGGCGCAGGGCAAGGGGTTTGCGCCCGAGCGCTTTACCACCAGCCATGGGGCCAGCCTTGAGATGGGCGCGCCCATGATCAATGCGGGGCTCTGGTATCGCCCCAGCTATTTCCCCAAAGAGGGAGAGACCTCCTGGCGCGAAAGCTGTGATCGTGAGGTCGGTTATGTGCGGAATGCGGTCGGCATCTGTGACGTCTCGACCTTGGGCAAGATCGATATTCAGGGGCCGGATGCGGCCAAGCTGCTGGATTTTGTCTATACGAACATGTTCTCCACGCTCAAAGAGGGCCGGGTGCGCTACGGTCTGATGCTGCGCGAGGATGGTCATGTGATGGATGATGGCACAACCGCGCGGCTCGGGCGGCAGCATTATGTGATGACCACCACCACGGCGGCGGCAGGTCAGGTGATGCGGCATTTGGAATTTGTTACCCAGTGCTTGCATCCCGAATGGGATGTGCGCTTTACCTCTGTGACCGAGCAATGGGCGCAATTTGCGCTGGCCGGGCCAAAATCCCGCGCGCTGTTAAATGAGCTGCTCGCCGACCCAATCGACAATGACAGCTTCCCTTTCATGGCCTGCGGGCCGGTGCAGATCGGCGATATCGCAGCGCGCCTGTTCCGCATCTCCTTTTCTGGCGAGCATGCCTATGAACTTGCTGTGCCGTCCCGCTTTGGGGAAAGCCTGTTCAAAGAGCTGGTCCGCCGGGCCGAGGCTCTGGGCGGCGGTGCTTATGGGATGGAGGCGCTCAATGTGCTGCGGATCGAAAAGGGCTTTATCACCCATTCGGAAATCACGGGCCGTGTTACCGCCTTTGATATCGGGATGGAGCGTATGGTCTCGCCCAAGAAAGATTGCATCGGCAAGGTCATGTCCCTGCGCGAGGGGCTGCTTGAGCCAAGCCGCGAGCGTATGGTCGCGATGAAAGCGGTCGGGCCGGTCAAGCAGATCACCGCCGGTGCGCATTTGTTCAATATCGGGGATGAGGCGCATCGCGTGCATGATCAGGGCTATGTCACCTCGGTGGGATGGTCGCCTGATTTGCAGCGCTATGTGGCTCTTGGTTTCGTGCGCGGCGGTATGGCGCGTGACGGGGATCGGCTGCGCCTTGTGGACCATCTGCGCGATGTGGAAACCGAGGTGGAGATCATCGACCCGGTGCAATTTGATCCAGCAGGGGAGCGGGTGCGTGGTTGATCTAATAGCAAAAACACCCTTGCACGGGCTGCTGCCTTTGCAAATCGGCGCGCATAAAGCGCTGGAGCCTGATCTTGGGCCGATCACCTCGATCATGCCCTTTCAAGGCAAACATCTCGAGGTCTCCAAGGCGCTGAGTGATGCCTATGGGCTCGAATTGCCTGGTCTGGGTCAGAGCGTCGTTTGCGGCGGGGCCAGCGTGGTTTGGTTTGGGCGCGGGCAATTTATGCTGATCGGGGCAGAGCCGCCCGCGGGGCTTGACCAGATTGCGGCGCTGAGTGATCAAAGCGATGCTTGGGCGGTGGCGGATGTCTCAGGTCCTGACGTGGATGCGGTTCTGGCGCGGCTTGTGCCAGTGGATTTGCGGCTTTCGGCATTCGCGGTAGGCACCAGTGCGCGCACGTTGATCGGTCATATGAATGGTGCGGTGATCCGGCTGTCTGAAACTTCAATCCGTTTGATGGTGTTTCGCTCCATGGCAAAGACGTTGACCCATGATCTGAGCGAAGCGATGCAAACCCTCGCTTCCAAGGAGCCCGCATGAGATATCTGATCACCGCTGCTTTACTCGCCTTGCCTATGCCTGGATTCGCCTCTGAAGCTAAAGAGGCCTGTGCCTTGCAAGGGCAGATGATGGGTGCGGTGCAATCGGCCTATATGGAGCGGGTCAAGCAGGCCAAAGCGGTCGAACACGTGATTGCGGCGAACCCCGACTGGCCCGAAGGCGTGGCGGATGCTCTACCTGCCTTGGTGAATTATGTGTACGGGTATAAGCGCCGCCAGCTCAAAGATGTGGATTTGGGCGCGCAGACCGAGACCACCTGCTTGGAAAATTTCGAGCAGATCCAAAAAATTCAAGAAACACTGACCGCAGACGGGTGACAGCGGGCGGCTTTGCGCCAATATAGGGTCCATGAGTTTGCCCCCCGGATTCCTTGATGAGTTGCGATCGCGTGTAAGCCTGTCCCAAGTGGCGGGGCGCAAGGTGATGTGGGATGCGCGCAAATCCAACCAGGGCAAAGGCGATCTTTGGGCCCCATGCCCGTTTCACCAGGAGAAAACCGCCTCTTTCCATGTGGATGACCGCAAAGGCTACTACTACTGCTTTGGATGTCATGCCAAGGGCGATGCGATCACCTTTGTGCGTGAAACCGAAAATGTGAGCTTTATGGAGGCGGTGGAGATCTTGGCGGGCGAGGCTGGCATGCAGATGCCTGCCCGTGATCCGCAAGCCCAGGCCAAAACCGATCACCGCACGCAGCTGGTCGAGGTCATGGAGCTGGCGGTGAAGCATTTCCAGATGCAGCTGAAAACCGGGGCAGGGCGCGAGGCACGCGAGTATTTGCAGCGGCGCGGGCTCAATGAGGCGGCGCTGGCCCGTTGGGAACTTGGTTTTGCGCAAGATGCTTGGCAGGGGCTTTGGGATCATTTGACTGGCAAGGGCGTTGCGCCCGATTTGATCCTTGGGGCGGGTCTGGCCAAGCCCAGCCAAAAGGGCGGCAGGCCCTATGATACGTTCCGCGGGCGCATTCAGTTTCCTATTCGCGATGCACGTGGGCGCTGCATTGCCTTTGGCGGGCGCGCGATGGATCCCAATGATGGGGCGAAATATCTCAATTCGCCTGAGACGGACCTGTTCGACAAAAGCCGCACGCTGTTCAATCACGGCCCCGCACGGCAGGCGGCGGGCAAAGGGCAGTCCTTGATTGTGGCCGAGGGCTATATGGATGTGATTGCGCTCAGTGAGGCCGGGTTCGGAGCCTCTGTTGCGCCTTTGGGCACAGCGGTGACAGAGACGCAGCTTGCGATGCTTTGGCGTATTTCTGATGAGCCGATCATCGCGCTGGATGGTGATACCGCTGGCCTGCGGGCGGCGATGCGGGTGATTGATTTGGCCCTACCGCTGTTGGAGGCGGGCAAGTCTTTGCGTTTTGCCCTGATGCCCAATGGGCAAGACCCCGATGATGTGATCCGCGCGGGCGGGGCCGGGGCCTTGCAAAAATTGTTGGACGCGGCGCAGCCCATGGTGCAACTGCTTTGGCAACGCGAAATTGAAGGCAAAAGCTTTGATAGCCCTGAACGCAAGGCGGCGCTCGACAAAGCCCTGCGGGACAAAATCAAATCAATCAAAGACCCCTCTATCCGCCAGCATTATGGTCAAGCGATCAAAGACCTGCGCTGGCAGCTCTTCCGCCCTAATCGCGGCCCGAGCCAAGGCTATGCGCGCGGCGGTTTCAAGCACAAGCCCACCGTGCAAACGCGCACCCGCAGCTCCATTCTGGCGTCCGGGGCGCAGGGCGCGACCGAGCGTTTGCGTCAGAGCGTCGTGCTGGCGACGCTCCTGCGTTACCCTGATTTGATCCCGGAATTTGAGGCTGAGCTAGAGCAGCTGCCTTGCGCGGGGGATTTGGCGGAAATGCAGCGGCTTCTGCTTCAAAACGCTGTATCAGGTGCGCAGCTGATGGAGGTGGTTGTGCAGAAAATTGGCCCCTACGCTCTTGACGATCTGCTCTCGCAACCCCACCTTTCGGTTGTGCCCTGCCTGAGACATCTTGACCAACCAGAACTTGCGCGCCTCACCCTGGCAGAGCAATTTGGAAAAATATTCGCTGTTCTGGGTCATAGCCATGAAGTTGCGGAGGCCGAAGAAGAGATAATCTATACTGAGGACGAAACACTCACGCACCGTTTGCGCGATTCCTCGCAAAGCCTTCAGCCCAGCCAGGTTTCTGCGGATTTGGGGAGCTCAGAATTTGTGATTGCTGATAATGGCGCGGCAGTAGATAAAGATGAACAATCCGCCTTTGAAGCGTTGCTAAAAACAATCCAATTCTCAAAACCGCACCGCTAGGACTTTACGGTGAGGAAATAATAGGAAATTTAGTCTAAACCCCGATTCGAATCGGCCGAATCGCGATTCGCTATCAACTGCCTGATCACTATCGCAGGGCGCATGAGGAGAGCTTAATGGCTGCCAAAGACACTGACGAGACCAAGACAGACAACGCGGATGCCGAGATCTCTCTCGATATGAGCCAGGCCGCCGTCAAGAAAATGATCTCTGAGGCGCGCGAAAAAGGCTACATTACCTATGATCAGCTGAACACGGTCTTGCCGCCCGATCAGGTGAGCTCTGAGCAGATCGAAGATGTGATGTCGATGCTCTCTGAGATGGGTATTAACATCATCGAGGATGAAGAAGCCGAAGAGGAAGAAGCGCGCGGGGCGACCGATGTGGTGGCAACCGAGGGCACGCGCGATCTGACGCTGGGCTCGACGGGGCAAGAAAAACTTGATCGCACCGATGATCCGGTGCGCATGTATCTGCGGGAAATGGGCTCGGTCGAGCTGCTCTCGCGTGAAGGCGAGATCGCCATCGCCAAGCGTATCGAGGCGGGGCGCAACACCATGATCGCGGGGCTGTGCGAAAGCCCGCTGACCTTCCAGGCGATCACGATCTGGCGCGACGAACTTTTGGACGAAGAAATTCTGCTGCGCGATGTGATCGACCTTGAGGCGACCTTTGGCAATCAGCTGGATGAGGATGGCGAGGTTGAAGAACCCGTGATCGACCCCGCCGCCACCCCAGATGTTGCCCCGCGCGCAGAGCCGGAAAAAGAAGAGCTGGATGCGGATGGCAATCCCATTGTCAAAGAGGATGACGATGATGATGACGAGGCCGCAAATATGTCGCTCGCCGCGATGGAGGCCGCGCTAAAACCTCAAGTGCTTGAGACATTGGGGAAAATTGCCGAAGATTACGCGGAACTGTCCGAAATGCAGGACAGCCGGATCAGCGCTACGCTGAACGAAGATGGCTCTTTCTCGGCCTATGAAGAGACACGCTATCAGACCCTGCGTCAGGAAATCGTCGATCTGGTGAACGAGCTGCATCTGCACAACAACCGGATTGAGGCCCTGATCGACCAGCTTTACGGCATTAACCGGCGGATCATGCAGCTGGATTCTGCGATGGTGAAACTGGCCGACCAAGCGCGCATCAACCGCAAAGAGTTTATCGAGGCCTATCGCGGGCGCGAGCTGGACCCGAACTGGCTGCAAGATATGTCCGAAAAGTCGGGGCGCGGCTGGAAAATGTTCATCGAGCGCTCCACCGATAAGGTCGAAGAGCTGCGGGCAGATATGGCCCAGGTTGGTCAATATGTGGGCCTGGATATCCCCGAATTCCGCCGCATCGTGAATCAGGTGCAAAAGGGTGAAAAAGAGGCGCGCCAAGCTAAGAAAGAGATGGTCGAGGCCAATCTGCGGCTCGTGATTTCAATCGCCAAGAAATACACCAATCGCGGGCTGCAATTCTTGGATCTGATCCAAGAGGGCAATATCGGTCTGATGAAGGCTGTGGATAAGTTCGAATATCGCCGTGGCTACAAATTCTCGACCTATGCGACCTGGTGGATCCGTCAGGCGATCACGCGTTCTATCGCGGATCAAGCGCGCACGATCCGTATTCCGGTGCATATGATCGAAACGATCAACAAGCTGGTGCGCACAGGCCGCCAGATGCTGCATGAAATTGGCCGCGAGCCAACACCCGAAGAGTTGGCCGAAAAGCTGCAAATGCCGCTGGAGAAAGTGCGCAAGGTGATGAAAATCGCCAAGGAGCCGATCTCGCTGGAGACGCCTATTGGCGATGAAGAGGACAGCCAGCTCGGCGATTTCATCGAAGATAAGAACGCGGTTCTGCCGCTGGACTCAGCGATCCAAGAGAACCTCAAAGAGACCACCACGCGGGTTCTGGCCTCTCTCACCCCGCGCGAAGAGCGGGTGCTGCGTATGCGTTTTGGCATCGGCATGAACACCGATCACACGCTGGAAGAGGTGGGCCAACAATTCTCGGTAACGCGCGAACGTATTCGTCAGATCGAAGCCAAAGCGCTGCGCAAACTCAAGCATCCAAGCCGCTCACGCAAGCTACGTAGTTTCCTCGATCAGTAACGCGAAATGCCCGGCCACGTTAATGGCCGGGTTTTCTGTCTAGCCGATCACATTATGCGCCGGGCCATAGGGGAAGCCGGTGATGTTCTCGTTGCCATCCTCGGTGATGATCAAGATATCATGCTCACGATAGCCGCCCGCGCCCGGCTGGCCGTCGGGGATGGTCAGCATAGGCTCCATTGAAATCACCATGCCCGGTTTTAGCACTGTGTCGATATCTTCGCGCAGCTCCAACCCCGCCTCGCGCCCGTAATAATGGCTGAGCACACCGAAAGAATGCCCGTAACCAAAGGTCCGGTACTGCAACAGATCGCGCTCAGCAAAGAACGCGTTAAGCGCATGGGTAACCTGAGCGCAGGAAACACCGGGCTTCAGCAGGCTTATTCCCAGCTCATGGGCTGCCACATTCGCCTCCCAGATCTTAAGGCTTGCGGCATCCACGGTCTCAACAAAAAGCGTGCGCTCAAGTGCGGTGTAATAGCCTGAGATCATCGGAAAGGTGTTCAGGCTCAGGATATCGCCCCTTTGCAGCGCACGCGACGTCACAGGATTATGTGCCCCATCCGTGTTGATGCCTGATTGAAACCAAACCCAGGTATCGCGATATTCCGCACCAGGGAAGCGGCGCGCGATCTCACGCTCCATCGCATCACGTCCCGCCATCGCCACATCTATTTCTCGTGCCCCCGCCTTAATCGCATCGCGAATGGCATAGCCGCCCACATCTGCCACACCAGCTCCGGCGCGGATCAGCTCAAGCTCGGCGCGAGATTTGTGGAACCGCTGTGTCATGGTTGCGGGGGCGATGTCGAGTGTACGGGCGGGGGAAAGAAACTCGTCGAGCAGCGCTTTTTGCGCGATTGAAATATGATCGCCCTCAAATCCGATCACCTTGCCGGTGCCTGTCACACTGAGGATTGCCCGCCAATAATTGTTCCGCTGCCAATCGGTGTAGGTGATATTATCGCCGTAACACCGCCGCCAGGGCTGTGCCGCATCAATCCCGGCGCTGAAAGTCACCGTGTCACTTGCGGTAACCACCTGCGCATAGGGCCGTCCAAAGGCACAATAGAGAAAGCCCGAATAATAGGCGACATTATGCATGGAGGTGAGCACGACCGCATCAATGCCTTGCTCGGCCATAATGGCACGCAGCCCGGTAAGGCGCGCCTCATATTCGCAATCGGCAAAGGGCAGGGACTTTTCGCCCTGGTGAAAACGGTAGAAATCGGGGCGCGCGCGCCCGTTGAGGTTGGATGTTCCGTCCATCGGTTCACTCCTGTTCAGGCCGCCATGATCGGGTGAGGAGTGCCTAAGACGCGGTCACCTTCCCCCACCGCGCAGAGCGGCAAAGCAAGATCCCGGCGTTCAGGATGGGTTGTTCGGGAGTTTCTGATAAGTCAATCAGCGGCGACGCCATCGCCTGTCCCTGACAAGTCCTTAGCAAGAGCCAAGCGCGTCTTGCAAGCTTTTTGATAGGGACCGGTAAACCCCTCGCGTTAACGCATCTACCCGCAAGTTCCCGTATGCCCGCAAGCGGTACAAAAATCGCACCCGTCTCGCCGGATCATCGCCATGGCCCCGCATTCCGGGCAGGCTCTGCCCGCGATTGCTTGGGTTTCCTCGATGGGGGATGCGTTTTTTTCTTCGGCGCGCGGATGGGTTAGAGGATGGCCCGCCTCATCCAAAAGACCCAGCATCGCATAGCGGTGGATCAACAGCCGCGCGATATAGGCGACGGTTGAGGGCACGATCTCTTGCTTTTGGGCCCCTGGGATGCGCGCAAAGAAATCGCCGCGCGCTTCTGGGAGATCCTTGAGGCTGCGTAGCTTTTTCCCGATCCAAGCAAGATCAAACACGCGCATATCCAGGCTCAGAGACTTGGTGAGGCCATTAAAATCAAGCGGGTAGGTGCCCGACAGCCAAACGCTATAGGGGCGATGCGCGCCGTCTGGCATCACACATTCTTTCACGAACATCGCAAAATCATCGCCCGTGGTGGGGTTATGCACATCGACGGTCCAGCTCAGCGTGCCATCCGTGCCGCTTTTGGGCTCTTTGCGCGCGAATAGCGCATTGGCGACGGGGCTGCTGGCTTGCGGGGCGGTGAACAGGCCCAGCTCTTCGCAGCGATAGCGCACCAGTCGCGCGATTGCGGCCACATTGCCAGGCACGCGGATTTCACCGCCGCTTGGTGGCATGGCGAGGGCAAAGGGCGTGCCGGCTGCTTTGCTGAGGCTATCGAGCTTGATGCGCAGCCATTCGTGATCCTCGCTGCGCATATCCATGGATAGGTTTTTCGCCAGCGCCGTGAGGCCGCGCGGTTGCTCTGCCCCATTGACCCAAACCTCAAACGGATGCTGCGTGCCATTCTCGATATGCCCGATAAAGAGCGCAAAGCGCCCGGCACCATGCTCAACCATATAGGTCACGCCGGGATTGCCAGAGCTCAGCTTGGGCCGGTGCTCCCATCTGAGGGATTCCAGCGTGACATCAGGTGTTTCGCTGATTTTGATCTTGCGATCGGGTTCGGATTGGTCGAGATCTTGCGGTGCTTCGCTCGGGGTTTCAACGCTGAGCACGCTGCCGAGGATATTGTTGGGGCGGTAGGTGGTGATGCCTTTCAGCCCGGCCTTCCAGGCTTCCAGATAGAGATCGGCAAATTGCGCGAATGGGTAATCGGCGGGCACATTCACGGTCTTACTGATCGAGGCGTCGATATAGGGCTGGATCGCCGCTTGCATCCGCATATGGTCTTTTGCTGCGATATCAAGCGCGCTGACAAAGGCTTCGGGCAGGTTGGCCGTGTCATTGCCAAGGGCGCGCCACATGCGAAAGGCGTGATCCTCCACCGGGTAATCTTGCTTGGAACCATCGGCCATGCGTTTGGAGCGGGTGTAAAACCAGGAAAAGGCAGGCTCGATCCCATTCGAGGCATTATCGGCAAAGGCCAGCGAAATCGTGCCGGTCGGGGCAATCGCCAGCAGGTGTGAGTTGCGAATGCCATGAGTGCGAATGGCCGCGCGAATGTCGTCTGGCAGCCGTTTGGCAAAGCCGCTTTGCAGGTATTTCTCGGCATCCAGCTTGGGAAAGGCGCCTTTCTCTTTGGCCAGCTCGATTGAGGCGCGATAGGCGGTGTCTCGCATGAAACGTGTAACATCCGCACCGAATGTGCGTCCCGCGTCACTGTCATAGCGCAAGCCCAACTCAATCAGCGCATCGCCAAGCCCGGTATAGCCCAGCCCGATGCGGCGCTTCTCCATGGCCTCTTGATGCTGCTGGGGCAGGGGCCAGGCGGTGGTATCAAGCACATTATCCAGCATGCGCACCGCTTGGCGCGTGACCTGCGCGAAGGTGTCGAAATCAAAGCGGGCCGTGTCCTCAAAGGGGTGCTCAATGAATGCGGTCAGGTTGATCGAGCCCAGACAACAACAGCCAAAATCGGGAATGGGGATCTCACCGCACGGGTTGGTGGCCTCGATCACTTCGCAATAATGCAGGTTGTTTTCCGTATTGATCCGGTCGATGAACAGCACACCGGGCTCCGCCGCGTTATAGGTATTGTCCATAATCGCGGACCAGAGCGCACCGGGATCTAAGGTGCGATAGACCCACATCCCATCCGCGCGCTGAAAGGCACCTTGGGCAATGAGCGCCTCGCTGGGCTCGGCCTTATGCACGAGCTCAAATTTCGCGCCGCTTTCCAGCGCCTGCATAAACCCGTCCGTGACGCCAACGGAGATATTGAAATTATTCAGCTTTCCAGATTGTTGCTTGGCGCTGATGAACTCCAAAACGTCAGGGTGATCAACCCGCAGCACGCCCATTTGCGCGCCGCGCCTTGCGCCTGCGGATTCCACCGTTGAGCAAGATTGGTCAAACACATGCATATAGCTGACCGGGCCAGAGGCGCTGCTTTCGGTGCCCTTGACCTTGGCGCCATGCGGGCGGATCGACGAGAAATCATAGCCGACCCCGCCGCCGCGCCGCATGGTTTCAGCCGCATCGCGCAGCGCCAGATAGATCCCGCCTTTGCCATCCACCTTGCCCGACACAGAATCGCCGACAGGCTGCACAAAGCAGTTGATGAGCGTGACGTTTTTGATGTCGGTGCCTGCGGCGGAATTAATGCGCCCGCCGGGGATAAAGCCCCCCTCAAGTGCGCGCAGAAAACGCTCTTCATGCGCTGCCGGGTCAGCTTCTTGGGCGGCCAAGGCGCGGGCCACACGGGTGCGAATCGCTTTGACCATTTCTGGCCCGGATAGCTCTTTCTCTGCGCCTTTGGCATATTTCTCTTGCAGCACGTCAAAGCTCACCTGTTGCAGCTCTGGCTGCGCAGCTCGGGGGATTTCTGCCATCTGGTTCATAGGCTGCCCTTTTTCATTTGGCGGCGCGCATGGCCTCATGGGGTTATCCACATCTTGCTGTGGAGAAATACAATTACTTGAGGGCAGGCGTAGAGAGCCTACAATATACGCGATGAGTGGTGAGAATCAAATGATAAACTTGGTAAAGCTGTGCGTCGGCGCAGAGGCGGTCGAGGATCTTGTGGCTTGGCAAAATACCCCTGCCTCGCGTGGCCCTGATGGGCAGCGGCGGCACGTGACGCGTATGTGGCCCAAACAAGAGGTAGCGCTTTTGGCGGGCGGCTCGCTTTATTGGGTGTTTAAGGGTGAAATTCTATGCCGCCAACGCATCCTGCGCCTGGATGAGGTGATCGGTGCAGATGGGGTGCGCCGCTGCGGGATTGTTCTGGACCACGAGATCATCCGCACAACGCCCGCGCCCAAACGCCCGTTTCAGGGCTGGCGCTATCTCAAGCCCGGCGATGCCCCGCCCGATATCCGTGCCGGACGAGAGGCCGAAGCGACACTGCCCCCTGCAATGACCCGCGCATTGGCGGATATCGGGGTGCTGTAGACTATCCGACCATCCTGTTCAGAGTTAACCTTAACCGGCATTTAACCTTAGCGGGGTAGATATCCGGTCATGTATACGCTTGAACTCTCATATATCGAACAAGGCTCCGACGGATACGCCTTTGGCGCGTACACACAGTCCGCGCATCTCTTCGGGTTCGAGCGGGAGCCGCTTAGCTTTACCTTCGACTATGTGGAGGGCGGGCGCGAAAATGCGCTGGGGTTCCAAGAGGTGGAACTCTCAATTGCGCAGAACTGGCAGACCGCCGATCCAGGGTGGTCAAGCCTGATGGCATGGATACCAGGGGCCGACCATACGTACATCTTCCGAATAAATTTTTCGGATGGCACCCATCTGGATCTATTGCAACTTGATGACGACGCTTATTTCGGTGCCTCAACATCGGGCTTCATGATGATCGGGGGCAATGCTCCGGTGCGTCTTAGCTCGGGCCAAGAATGGGCAGCAGCGATTGAGGCCATTGAGCTAAGCGACCTCTTTAATGGAAATGATCCTGTATTCGAGGCGATAGAGGCAGGCACATTGTTCACGCCCACGGACTTCATGCAGATCCGCTTTGATCCCGAGGGCGCCTATCGCGATCCCGAAGGCCGCAGCACTTCGTTGGCCTTATCTGATAGCGGGTACGAGGTGCATATGGGCGAGGGGCTGGATACCGTCTATGGCGGCGCTGGTGATGATTGGATCTCGTCAGCCGGGTACAGTTTGCAAGCTGATCTTGGTTTCCCCTCAGGTAACAACATCCGCGGGGGAGACGGGGACGATACCCTGAAATTTGTCTCTAGCGGTTCCGGGATTTTGAAAGGGGAAGACGGAAATGATCGCCTGCTTGGGGGCTGGTTCGCCGATATCTTAGAGGGCGGGGCAGGAGCCGACTTTCTCTTCGGTGGAACGGGGGATGACTTTCTCAGGGACGATTACGGAACTTGGGGTGTTCCTACGACCGACAATGATAGCCTGTATGGCGGTGACGGTGATGATTGGATCCATATTAGAAGCGGGGGATCTGACGTTCTGCGGGGGAATGCAGGAAATGACGAATTGGTCATCAATGGCGATGGTGATCAAATACGCGCCTATGGCGATGACGATGACGATGCGTTCCATCTGTGGGCCGGCGGAGGTTTTGCCAGCGGGGGCTCGGGAAATGACCATTTTACCATCTACCAATACACAGATTTCAGGCTTCACGGGGGGACAGGCGCGGACACCTTTTTGTTCTCACGCGTCGTCGAAGGCTTTGCGCGCATCTTGGATTTTGAGGCTGGAACAGATGCCCTTCACCTAAGCGAGTTTGACGGCATATCAAACATGAACGATCTCACTCTTACCCAAAAATCCTGGGGCGTGCGTATTGATGTTGCAGACGGGGTGATCGCCCTGCACGATGTCGCTTTGGACGATCTCTCCGCCTCTGATTTTGACTTTTTCTAGGGCCGCACGTAGGAATAGCCGTTCTCTTGCAGTTCAACCAGACGCACAACGCCCGAGGGCACGATTTGCGCCTCAGAGATCAGCGCCACATCGCCGCCTGCTTTTTGGCTCATCTTCGCATGGGTGTTGCCGCAGGCCGCAAAGCTTAGATGATCCATTTCCAGCGACATCTGCGCAATCCGGTCCGCCACGGGGCTTTTGCCGTCCACATACATCATCAGGCCCGGCCCATAGGCGACCACCTCGACCACGGCGCTATCGCCAACGCTCTCATAATATTTCGTCAAGTTCTGCACATTGTTCAACGCCATATTCATGAGCTTTGGGTCATTCTCATCCACATGTATGGCAACGTAATGGGTCACCCCTTCGGCAAGGGCGGTGCTGGTAAAGGCGGTGAAGGCCAATGCGGCAAGCGCGTATTTCATGTTATGTTCTCCCTGGTTGTCGTGGTGCAATCTTTGCGCGGATTGTGTCGTTCCGATACGTTTTCAGAATCTGCTAGACCTTATTGTCTCTATAGAAGGTACTCCCTTTCCTGGTGACTTCATACATATATACAAATGGGACCGGTTTTAACTCACCAAAAATATCCATATACTCCCTCTCCTCATAGGCATCATTTGTACTGATAAGATTGGATTGCTCCATTTTCCTTATTAATGATTTCAATGGCTTGATATCTTCTTTTATAGCTCGATTTTCATCTACAAGAACCATATATTTTTCGGTGTCATCATCGTCACACAGGGTCCAGCCGTTATATAGCGCGTCTATTACGCCCAGCATTATTTCAGTTTCCGTCTGATCAGCCACGGTGATTTCTCCTTTGTTATCTGACTTTTAAGACTTGCATGCTGCGTGCCCGAGAGCAGTGCTAGTCTGCGAGGCGATCTTGGATAAGCCGGATTGCCGTTTGCGTTGCGGTTTCAATATCCATTTCTGAGGTATCTATGATCTGGGCATCGCCGGCCGGTTTCATCGGGGCCTCGCTGCGGTTTGCATCACGTTCATCCCGCGCCATTACGTCCGCTAGGACTGTTTCAAAATCCGTCTCGGCCCCGTTTGCTGTCAGCTCGGCAAAGCGTCTGTGCGCACGCACCTCAGGGCTGGCGGTGACAAACAGCTTTATCTCAGCATCCGGGCAAATCACGGTGCCAATGTCGCGCCCATCCAGCACAGCCCCGCCCATCTGGGAGGCAAAGCTCTGCTGGAACGCCACTAGCGCGGCGCGGACGTCGGGGATCACGGCCACTTTACTCGCGGCTTGGGCGACCTCGGCTGTTCGCAGGGTGTCGCCTTTTAGGTCTCTTGCCGTGAGGTTTTGCGCGGCGTCAAGCGGTTCCTGTCCTTGCAAGACGCGCGTGCCGACCGCGCGGTAAAGTAGTCCCGTATCCAAATGCGCAAAGCCAAACTTTGCTGCCACCGCTTTGGAAATCGTGCCTTTCCCTGCCGCCGCTGGCCCGTCGATCGCCACTGTGAATTTCATAGCTGCCTCCCTCTCCTTCCCGCGATGTTACCGGGAAATTTGATCAAGAGCCAGTCGCCGCCGAGTTGGCGAGGTTGTCCCCCCAATGCGCGTTACCCGGCATCGCGCACTCGGGAGAAAATGATCGCCTCGCGGTGGATAAGGTGCTCCAATTCAAATGGTTGATCGGTGCAGCTAAGCGCTGGGGCGGAATCCTATATCTTGGGAAGCGGTAAAGCGACCACCTCTGGCTTTTTCAATTTTTCCCGATCGCAAGAGTTGGCCGAAATATCGTAAGCCATCTTCGCGCGAGAAGTCGTCCTTTTCGACGAGCCGAACTTTTGTCATCAATTGCGGGCGCGAGAAATAGTCTCGCCCTTCGACAAAGCTCAGATAGGCCGCGGCAGCTTCAAGCAGCTCGGGCAGCTCACGCGCCCCGCATTCTGCGGCGTATTGCTCAAAGCTTGAGGACGCGCCAGCTATATCCCCGGCCGCCGGATCGCTGCCGCGCATTGACACCCGCCGTGGGCGCACCGGGGCACCTGAATCGGGTTCGGCTATGGTATCGACACGTTGATCTGGATTTAGTGTCAAGGGTTCGGGGCGGGCCGCATTTCCTCCGGGTTGCGGAGCCGGGCGGCGTGGGCGCACTGCTTCTGCGAGATCATTCTTGTAGATGTCTTCTGGCGATAGGGCTTGATCTTTTTCGGGCGCGTCACTCTTCCTAGCGGCGACTGCTGCGCGCAAATGGTCAAATGCGCTGCGGCGTGTGGAGGTATCCGCTTGGTCCATTTGCTCACCGGCCTGCGCCATCAGCCGATCGACCGGACTATCATCCTCTGTCGATATATCATCAAAACGGGCGCGCGCGTCGCTGGGTTCGGGCGCGTCTTCACCGCTTTGCGCGGCGGGCACTTGAGCTGGGTTTGAGGCATCCACCTCTTCTAAAAGGCCATTTTCCAAGGCGGCTTCTAGCTCTGATCGCTTCACTTTGATGACACGGGCGCGCGGCGGCGGGGCAGGCGCGTCCGGTTCTGGTTCAGTCATAGGTGCCGGGGCTTGGGGCGCGAGCGATTCCCGTTCAGGGAGTGGCGGGGCGGGAGGGATCATGCCCTCTTCCACCTCGGAAATGGTATCTTCTAGCTCTGGCCAGTCCTCCTCTTCATCCTCATCCTCGAGCGTTTCTTCAGCTTCGTCTTCGTCGGCCTCATCTTGGATTTGCGCGATGCTCTCTTGCACATCGGCAATCAGCTGGGACAAATCTTCTTCTTCAGGATCTTCTGTAGGCGCGATCGGGTCTGGCGAGGTCTCGCTTTCGGGCTCGTCAAATATTTCTTCGAGCGGATGCTCCTCAAGCGGTGCGGCATGCTCATCCTCGGAATAGGGCACCTCTGGTTCGTTCTGCTTGGCGACCACGTCCCGTATTCTTTGGAGTTTATCAGCTATTGAGCCGCCGAACTCATCCACTTCAGCCGCGTCATTTTCTTTACTGATTTCATCTAGGGCCTGCTGCATATCCTCAGCTTCAACCGTCTCTTCAACGGGCTCGAACTCATCATCTATTGGCTCGTGTGCCGCCATATCTTGATGTTCGGGCGCGTCGTGCTCGGGTTCAGGGGCAGGTTCAGGGTCAGGGGTATCTGCCTGTGCAGCCTCATCTTGCGGCGTTTCCGGGTCGGGCGAGAGCGGTTCCGCGGGCTTTTCAAAGAGAGACGTCAGATCGTCATCTTCGTGGTGGGCTTGTGCTTGATAGCTGAAACTTGAGGAGAAATTGCTAAGTGTTTCCTCCGGCACCGTTTCTTCTTCTGGGGTGGCAGAAGTGGTTTGATCGTGAGCATGGACTTCCGGCTCTGGCGCGGGTTCTGGTTCAGGCGCGGGTTCTGGTTCAGGCGCGGGTTCTGGTTCTGGCACGGGCTCTGGCACGGGCTCTGGTTCCGGCGCGGTCTCTGGTTCTGGCACGGGCTCTGGCACGGTCTCTGGTTCCGGCGCGGGTTCTGGCTCAGGCGCGGGCTCTGGTTCCGGCGCGGGTTCTGGTTCCGGCATGGGCTCTGGTTCCGGCACGGGCTCTGGTTCCGGCGCGGGTTCTGGCTCAGGCGCGGGCTCTGGCTCAGGCGCGGGCTCTGGTTCAGGCGCGGGCTCTGGCTCAGGCGCGGGCTCTGGTTCAGGCGCGGGTTCTGGTTCCGGCTCAGGCTCAGGCTCAGGCTCAGGCTCAGGCTCAGGCTCAGGCTGGGCTGGTTCTATTGGCGCGTCAAGATCGTTTGTTTCATGGTCTTCCTGTTCGTCGCTGTCTTCAGAAACGTCAAACGTCTCGGGCTCTTCGGGCAGCTCCTGTGGGAGCTCATCGCCTGGTTCGAGCGCCTCATCTGCCAGCTCCAGGCTCGGGGGGGCAGCGGGTTCATCGCCGATTTCTTGAGGCTCTTCAGGCGTCTCTATCGCTTGCTCTGCGATGATCTCTGGCTCTGTTGGCGTAACCTCTGTAGGGTCTTGTGCCGTCAAATGGATACCAGAGGCGTCACTATGTACACGCACGCGGCGCGCAACTTCGCGTTCTGCAAGGCGGGCAAGCGCCTCTTCATCCGGTTGGGGGGGCTCGCTGCCAAAATATCTGTCTTGGGCCGCAAGGTCGCGAAAATATTCTGCAACCGCCATCATGGTTTGCAGGCTATCTTCGAACCCTTCAAGCGTGCAGGAAAATGTCCCGTAGGAGACAGTCAAAATTTTCTTTTGCGTGGTCATCGCGTCTGGATCCTCAGCGTATTTGCCACGAGGTCGTCAACATAATAGATCTTGCAGCGCAGATCGGCGTCAAGAATCGGTTTAACCTCTTTCGTCACTCTTGTGTCCCAAAAATGGATTAACATCTCGTGATGAATACTCTTTTTTACACAAATGCGCCGCTCTCTCTGTTTGGCGCTGGACCAATTGGCCCTCAGGATTTGGATTTGGCTCGCCAAATTGCGACACATTTTGTGGCGGCTGACGGTGGCGGGGCGGCGGCGTTATCTGCGGGTATTGTGCCCGATCTGGTGATTGGGGATCTTGATAGCCTAACGCCGGAAGTGCAAGCAAAACTGCCCGATGAGCGCATTATTCAAGTGCAGGAACAAGAGACCACGGATTTTGAAAAGGTGCTGTTGCGAACCGATTCGCCGCTGAGCTTGGGATTTGGGTTTAGTGGCGGGCGGCTGGATCATGAATTGGCGGCGCTACATGCGCTTATGCGGTTCGCGCATCGCCATATTTTGCTGTTTCGCCCCGATGAGCTGGTGTTTCATTGCCCCCCTGAGATCACGCTCACTCTTGAGCCTGGGGATATTGTGAGCCTGTTTCCTCTTGCGCCGGTGCGGGCGCGCTCTCGTGGGCTGAAATGGGCGCTAGATGGTTTGACATTGCAAGCGGGTGCGCAGATCGGGACATCCAATGAGGCAAGCGCATCCGAGGTTTACATTGCCCCAGAAGCGCCGGGCTTGATTGTGATTGTTCCGCGCAAGCGGCTGAGCGCGGTTATGCAGGCGCTGCTTCGGTGCGCGCCATTTCCTGGGCGGCCATCCGTTCGCGGATAACGATATAGAGCCCGGCCCCAATAGTGATGCAGATGCCGATTGTTGCCAGCGTATTAGGGAGATCGCGGAACACCACAAAGCCGATGATCGTGGCGAACGGTATTTCGAGATATTGCATCGGAGCGACGGTCGCGGAGGGGGCATAGCGCAGGGACCAGGTCATGAGCAAATGTGCGAGCGTGCCCAAAACACCGATGGAGAGGAGCAGCCCGACTTCGATCCCGCTCGGCTGCACCAGTTCGAGCACTGTAATGCCGGAACCCGCCGCAAAATACAGGATCGGCCCCATAATCACGACGGCCATCACGCCAGAGACGGCTTGCAGGCCAATCGGGTCGGTTTCGCGGGCGATTTGGCGGGTGACAAGCATAAAGACCGAAAAATTCACAGCAACAAAGAGCGGCAAGAGCGCGGGCCAACCCACTTGGGCAAAAGAGGGCTGCACCACAAAAAGCGTTCCGATGAAGCCCACAAGGCAAGCAGAGACCCGGCGCGCGCCCACCTCTTCACCCAGAAAATACTTGCCCAAGAGCAGCATGATGAAGGGCATCACAAAGGCGATTGCGACCGCATCGGCAAGGGGCAGATATTGCAACGCGGTGAACATTGCGCCAATTCCGATAATGTGCAAAACGGTGCGAAATAGCGTCAAGCCAAAGACCCGGCGCGACATGCGCCACATGCGGCCCGTCATCCAAACGATTGGGATGAGCAGCGCCGCCTGCACGGCAAAGCGCACAAAGAGCAGCTGACCGAGCGGCATCGTCTCACCAATTTTCTTGGCCACAGCATCCCCCATCGGGGCCACGATGCAAAAGCCGAGCATCAGCATAATTCCTAAAAGCGGGCGATCTTGGGACATTAGATGTATCTCGCTATGGTTGAACCACGTCTCATTGCTACATCCCCGGAGTGTTAACAAACAAGGAAGAATTGTTAACTTTTTATGGCGCTTTGCGGTCGGCGCTAGTGCAATCTTGTGTCAATTCGTGCATCTTTGACGCGAAATAGAAAAAATATGATGCATTTAGCAGTTCGGGACGTTCACAGCGAGACCGCCTAGAGAGGTTTCCTTGTATTTCTCGCTCATATCCGCACCGGTTTGACGCATGGTCTCGATACACGCATCAAGGGGCACCAAGTGAGTCCCGTCCCCGCGCAAGGCGAGGCTGGCCGCAGAAACGGCTTTGATCGCACCCAGCCCATTGCGCTCGATGCAGGGCACTTGCACCAGCCCCTTTACCGGATCGCAGGTCATGCCCAGGTGGTGCTCTAGTGCAATTTCCGCAGCGTTCTCGATCTGCTCTGGTGTGCCGCCCAGAACCGCGCATAGACCCGCAGCGGACATGGCTGCAGCCGAGCCGACCTCGGCCTGACAGCCTGCCTCCGCCCCAGAAATGGAGGCGTTGAACTTTACCAGCCCACCAATAGCCGCGGCGGTCAGCAAGAAATCCTCCACATGGGTCTCAGAGGCGCCGGGCACATGATCCAGGTAATAGCGGATCGTGGCGGGCATTACCCCCGCAGCGCCATTGGTCGGGGCGGTGACCACTTGTCCCCCGGCGGCATTCTCTTCATTGACCGCCATGGCATAAACGCTCATCCAGTCATTGATCGTGTGGGGGGCGGTGAGGTTCATGCCGCGCTCGGCCATGAGCTTTTCATAGATCCCTTTGGCGCGGCGTTTCACATCCAGCCCACCCGGCAAAATGCCATCGCTTTCAAGCCCGCGCGTGATGCAGTCATTCATCACCTGCCAGAGCCGCTTGGTCCCCTCTCTGAGCTGTTGCCCCGAGCCGCGCGAGAGCTCATTGGCGCGCTTCATCTCTGCGATGCTCTTGCCCGCGCTGCGCGCCATGTCCAGCATCTCCGCCGCTGATTTGAAAGGGTAGGGGACCGGCGCGCCCTCTTCGGTATCTTTGCCTGCAGCCAGCTCCTCTTCGGTCATGACAAAGCCGCCGCCAATCGAGTAAAATACCTGGCGCAGCACCACATCGCCTTGCGCATCGGTGGCCATGAGGATCATGCCGTTCGGGTGGCCCTCAAGCGCGTGATCATAGTCGAAAATCAAATCCTTAGCCGGATCAAAGCGCAGCTGTGGCAGATCTGGCAATGTGATCACATGGGTCTCAGCCAGCGCCTCTAGGGCGGCTTCGGCGCGTTCATGGTCATAGCTATTGGGGGTGAAGCCCATAAGCCCCAAGACCGTCGCCCGGTCGCTTGCATGCCCAACTCCGGTAAAGGCCAGCGAGCCATGTAGCGAGGCGCGCATTCCGGCAAAATGAAACGGCGAGGCGCGCATCATCTCCAAGAACCGGGCAGCAGCCACCATGGGCCCCATCGTATGCGAAGAGGACGGACCAATCCCCACCTTGAACATGTCAAAAACCGATAGGAACATCTCGCCTCTCCCCTAAAAAGTTGACCTTGGCTATATCGCCTTAGGGCACAGCATTGCGGCCCGAAAACCGACACCTGCCCTGCAATGCGCGTCAGAGCCGGGCGCGCAGCTTGGCAAGATAGGCGGGCACATCGCGGGCGGTAAAGGCGGCTTGGCGCACCAAGTTGTCAAAATGCGTGGTCAGGGTTTCGATCCGATCCCGGTCGCGGAAGGTCAGGTAGTGACTGCCCGAATAAAGCACCGCAAGCAGCGGGCCAAAGACGGTGATCGGAGCAGAATATAGCGCGCGGGCATCAAAGAGATAGAACCGCAGACGGGGGTAGAGCTGCTCGGAGAGCTGGATAAATTGATCCAATTGCCCGATGCGCAGCCCGAGCGGCGCGTCTTCATAATAGCCTGTGGCGGTGGCAAAGGCGTGCAGCTCATGGATCGGCAGTGCGATCTCATAATCCGATTGTGCGCCCCGCATCCACTCAAGGCGCTCTGCGGAGGCCTTGATCGCTTGGCCGGTGCTGCGTCCCAGATGCGGGTTATATTCCCAGCGCAGCATCTCTTCGGTCTTGAACATATCGGGCAGGTTCGCGGGCACATGGCGGATCTTGTAGCCCTGGGCCTCTTGGTGCCAGACAAAGATCTGCTCATCAATCAGCGCCCGCGCCGCCGCCGTCATGCCCAAAGCGCTGGCGACAAGATCCTGCGCGCTTTCGGGGCGGTCCGAGAGCGAGAGCAACCAATCCGCCGACACGCCCAAGGCTGAGGCGCAAGAGGCAATCACCTGCGCCCCTGGCAAGCGCGGCCCGGCATCATTGAGCGCCTGATTCAAGGTTGAGCGATCCACCCCAATCTGCCGCGCCAAAGCCGATTGCGACAGGCCCGCCGCCTGCATCGCTTGGGCAAGGCGGGCGCGGAATGTCTCAGATCTTAACTGCTTGTTGGGATGGTCCATCATATGGGGGTAATTATTAACGCATGTAGCCTTTGTTCACAAGCCTCTCCTGTCTCGGCATCTTTTTGCCTGCTATCCAAATCGCATAGATGTGAATAGGAGACGCGATGATCAGTTCCGCCCGCTATGCAAACGCACAGCCCAAACGTATTGAGTGGATTACCCTGTCTTTGATCCTTGCCTGTCTAGCGCTTTGGGGGGGCTCTATATGGATCTTGCCGAGCCTATCCTTGGGGCTGGCTGTCATCGCTCTGGTTCTCTCTCTCGTTCTCCACGCCTCGCTGACACATGAGGTCTGCCACGGCCACCCGCTGCCCTCGCGCCTTGCCTCTGAAGCGCTGATGCACATCAATCCGGGCCTCGCCGTGCCTTATTTGCGCTTTCGCGACACCCATTTGGCGCATCACCAAGATTCGCTTCTGACCGACCCTTATGATGATCCTGAAAGCAATTTCCTGGACCCAGCAGTGTGGGCACGTATGCCGGTTTGGCTCAAGGCGCTGCGGCGGATGAATAACACACTGGCCGGGCGTATCCTGCTGGGGCCGCTGATCGGGCAGGTCAGTTTCATGGCGAGCGATGTGCGCGAAATCCTCAAAGGGGATCGGCAAGTTCTACTGGGTTGGCTGCTGCATATCCCTGGCGCGGCGCTGGTGCTGTGGCTGGTGGCGCAGAGCGCGATGCCGCTTTGGCTCTATCTGCTTGCTTGCTACGGTGCCCTCAGCATCCTAAAAATCCGCACCTTTCTAGAGCACCAAGCCCATGAAAAGGCGCGCGGACGCACGGTGATCATCGAAGATCGTGGCCTGCTCGCCTTTCTCTTTCTCAACAACAACCTGCATGTGGTGCACCATATGCATCCCAAACTGGCCTGGTATCAACTGCCCGCGCTCTATCGCGCCCGAAAAGAGCGATATCTCAGCTGCAATGATGGCTATGTCTATAGCTCATACGCAGAGATTTTCCGCCGCTATTTCGTGACAGCCAAAGATCCGGTTCCGCACCCGCTGTGGCAAGATAAGAGCGACTATTGAGGTGCCTCAATCTCCTGGCCCGGCAGAGGCGGTAAGGTGAAAACCTCTGCCCAGCTTGCATCCGTCAGATTATAGGCAAAAACTTTGATCTCGTCCTCCACCTCGATTTGCAGGTATTGCATCGCCCCTTGCTGGCCGATTTCTCGAACCTCACTGACATCTTCCATAAGCTTTTGCAGCGCGTCATAACCGGGCCTGCATGCATAAAGCGTAAAGGTATCGGCGCGCGCCAGCGCTTCATCCGCATTATGTTCAACAACCTCCAAGAAATTCAGAACATGGCGGGCCTTTTCGGGATCATCCGGCTCGGGCTGGGAAATCTCGATCTCAGAAATGATCCGCTGTGAATGTGTCTCGAAAAGCCAGGACATCGCGCCAGTCTGTGAAATCTTGAGCACATTCACGCAATCTTGCCCCATGTGAGATTTGGAGCTGCCCATCATGTGTGAGGCGCGCTGCTTGATATGCAGGTGAGTGGTGAAGCCTTTGCCATCTTCGCGCGGGGCCACCTGACCCCAATAATACCAGCTTTCGATGCCATCCTGTTGACCCATGGTCACACCTCTTGGCGCGGGGCGGTGGGTCATGAGCCTGCTGGCAAGCTGAAAAAGCGCCCCCAAGGCGGCAATCAGCGCCACAATCCCAACAAGCCCGATAACAATTGCATTAAACTGCCAAAGATACGCGTAAAAACCGGTTTCCATTGCGCTATCCCTTTTAACTCACTGATACCAAAGCACTTATCATGCGCAATGAGTGCAAACCAGTTTCCACTGTGCATCTGGCGAAAAAATGCACAAAATCAAAGCGGGGCACTGCGAAATGATGCGCCATAACAGTTCTTAACGAGATAGAGGAATTGCCGATATGATCATCGCGCATTTGCCTGCAGGGTATTTGCTGGCGCAATCGCTGGAGAAGGGGTTCGGGAGAGACCGCGTGATGTGGGGGGCTGTTCTTGTGGGCTCCGTGATCCCTGATTTGGATATGCTGCGGTTTTTATTCGTTGATCACGGCGCAGTGCATCATCACAGCTATATCACGCATAACCCCTTTTTTTGGCTCGGTTTTTTGCTTTTCTCGTTTTTCAAACACCGCCGGTTGTTCTCGGGTCTCGCGTTTGGTGGGCTCCTGCACATGCTGCTTGACACATTTACCGGGCCGATCCGCTGGGGAGATGGTGCGTTCAGCCTCACAGGCCCGATGATCGAAGTCCCAGCCACGCAAAGCCACTGGGTACTTTCTTTCATCTTTTATTGGACATTCCTGGTGGAGCTGGCAATCGTAGCCCTGGCCGTATTGGTCTATTGGCGCAGTCGTTAGGCCTGTTTGTTCACCTGGGTGAAGTCCAGCTCGACCGGGGTTTCGCGGCCAAAGATCGAGACGGTGACTTTGAGCTTTTGATTCTCGTCGTCCACACCCTCGACCATGCCGTCGAAATCTTCGAACGGTCCATCGTTGACCTTGACCTTTTCGCCAACCTCGAAGGAGATCATCAGCTTTGGTGTTTCGGCCCCCTCTTCGACACGGCCCAAGATGCCCTGCACCTCCGCATCGCGCATCGGCATGGGGCGTCCTTGCGGGCCCAAAAATCCTGTCACGCGGTTGATAGAGCTGATCAAGTGATAGCCCTGGTCGGACATTTCCATATGCACCAGCACATAGCCGGGCATAAAGCGCCGCTCTGTCGTGACCTTTTTGCCCCGGCGCACCTCGATCACCTCTTCGGTGGGCACCAGAACCTCGTCAATCTCATCCTCCAGCCCGTTTTCCGCGACCGATTGACGGATTTGCTCCGCAATCTTCTTTTCGAAATTGGACAGAACGCTGACCGAATACCACCGCTTTGCCATGAGGCTGCCTCTTCTTTTGCTTCGCAGGAGTGTTTATAACGAGCCCCTGCTTTTTATGGGGACCAAGGGTAGATTATAACACCTTGAATTAAAACGGGCGCGCGGCTTTACGCCACACGCCGTACCTAAGCCAGATAGCCTGCCACCGCCAGATGTGCAAGGGCGATGGGCAAGAAACTGAGCGGGTTTATCACAGGATGCGGCCAAAGACCTCGATAATGCCAAAGCTGCTGAACAGACCGGCGCGAATCGCCATGTCTACGAGCGCAAAGAACACGGCCGTCAGCGCTGCCAGGATAAAAACCATAACCGTCGTCAGCAACACCTCGCGCTGCGTGGGCCAAACGATTTTGGACACTTCGGAGCGCACTTGCTGCATAAACTGAAACGGGTTGGTCACGGGCAGGGCCTTATTGCTAGGATTAGACTGTGCTCACTTAGCCAGTGTTCGCTGCAAGTTCAAGCCCCATGGTTCTTTGGTTGGTTCTTAGGCTTCGCCCTGCATGCGCTTTATGCGCTCGGCCATGATGCTGTCATAGCAGGGGCCGCTTTGCGTGCTTACCGAGAAATCGGGCATATAGAGACCATCCACGCTGCCCTCTGGGAACCGATCAAGCACCGAATCCCAGCGATTGGCCCATCTATCCAATTTGGCGCGCAGCGCGTGTCCGCGTTCAGGATCGTTTGCGCTCACGCGATTAAGATGCGCCTCAACCATGCCCCAAATCCGATCCCCTCCCAGAGCCATGAAAACCAGGATCGCAAAGAGCATAAGGCTCAGCGCCACAAGCACAAAATATGCAGGGGCGGTGATGAGCATGATCAGTGCTGCGCCAATCAGAGCGGTGCGCAGGTTCAAAAGGTTCTCAGGTTTGAAAGGGGCGCGCGGCTTAGCCGGTTCTGGGTCCAGATTGGGTTCAGGTTCGGCTTTTGGCTGAAACGCGGCGGGCTCTTCTTCTTCCATTAGGATATCATCAAAAGCCGCGCTATATTCCTCAACTGGATCATCAATTTGCGGCACTGTGGTGAATTTTGGTCCCTTTCGATGGCCTTCGATATTTTCCACTGGCTTGGTTATGAAGTCTTCCTCGACCGGCTGCGTGCGCGTGGCTTCTTGCAGTTTGCGGGCAATGGCATCGTCAAAGGGCTCGTCCAAAATGCGCTTGATCGCGCGCAATGTGGCGGCATCTGGCTCTTTTACGGATGGATCATGTGACATAACAAACCCCTAAATTTAACTCTCTGCGACGACTTACTGGTTATTCCCTGCGTGGTTGAGTCAATTTTTAGAGATTGAATGAGGCGAAATTGGGGCGCAGTTCCCGGTTAAATTGGGCAAAACTGTGATAAACCGCCGGATTTCTGCGGGTTTCTGGCCTTACTTGGGGTGCTTTGGCCGTATTGGGGAATTTGCGACGCATTCACTCTATGCGCGTTCTGCCCCGAAAGCCGGTATTCAGTTTTCGGGGCTAACGGTGTTAGCTCATATCGAGCTGATAGCCAGGGGTCGAATGCGATAGGGCGATCTCGTCGGCGCTCATCTCTTCCTCTACCCCATCAAAGAGCGGGGTCGATAGATAGCGCTCGCCGGTATCGGGTAGCATGCATAGGATATTTGTGCCCGGTTCAGCCTGTTCAGCGAGCTGCAGTGCAATGGCAAAGGTGGAGCCGCCGGAAATGCCGGTAAAGATCCCCTCCTGCGTGGCAAGCTGGCGGGCAAAGGCGATTCCCTCCGCGCCGTTCACGGGCAAAAGCGCGTCATAATTGCCCTTATCCAATGCCTCTTGCAGCACATAGGGGATAAAGTCCGGGGTCCATCCTTGAATCGGGTGGGGGTTGAAATGCGGGTGCCCTTCGGTGGGCTGGTTGGCGTCATTGCGCGTATTGATATAGCCCGAGGCGATAAGCGCGGCATTTTCCGGCTCTGTCAGGATGATCTTGGTCTCTGGGCTCTCAGCTTTCAGAACGCGGCTCACCCCGGTCACGGTGCCCCCCGTGCCATAGCCGGTGACGAAATAATCCAGCCGCTCGCCGTCGAAATCCGCCAAGATCTCGCGCGCGGTGGTGTTTTCATGGATATCGGCATTGTCCTTCGTCTCAAACTGGCTGGCCAGGAACCAGCCGTTCGCCTCTGCCAGCTCTTTGGCTTTGGAATACATGCCAAACCCCTTGCCTGCCTTTGGGGTCAGCACCACTTTTGCGCCCAAGAACCGCATCAGCTTGCGCCGCTCTACCGAAAAGCTTTCAGCCATGGTGATCACCAGCGGATAGCCCTTGGCGGCGCAGACCATGGCAAGGCCAATCCCGGTATTACCCGAGGTGGCCTCAACCACCGTTTGACCGGGCTTAAGGCGCCCATCGCGCTCTGCCGCCTCAATGATATTGAGCGCAAGGCGATCCTTGACCGAGCCCGCCGGGTTAAAGGCTTCAAATTTCACATAGACATTCACCCCATCCGGCGCGAGGCGGTTGATCTTGATCACCGGCGTGTTGCCCACCGTATCAAGCACCGATGCATAGCGCTGCCCGCGCCCGCTCGTTTGACGAATTCCCATAACGCTCCCTCCAATAGCCACACCACCAATAAAGGAAAAAGGCCCCGGAAAAACCAGAGCCTTTGCTGCATTCAAGGAATATCTTCCAAACTTTCAGCGCGCCAAGGAACGCCCGTCCGAATTAGCTGTCTTTGCCGAGCATATGGTTCATGGATAATGCAGGCTGTGCGCATCCCGCCTCGCCCACGATTTTTGCTGGAATGCCCGCAACGGTCTTGCAGGCAGGCACCTCAGAGAGCACCACAGAGCCTGCCGCAATCCGGCTGCAATCACCTATGCGGATATTGCCCAGCACTTTGGCCCCGGCTCCAATCAGCACACCATTGCCGATCTTGGGGTGGCGGTCCTCTTCCTCTTTGCCGGTGCCCCCCAGCGTGACCGAATGCAGCATCGAGACATTATCGCCCACAACTGCCGTTTCGCCAATCACAATGGAATGGGCATGATCAATCATGATCCCCTTACCAATGCGCGCGCCCGGATGGATATCAACGCCGAAAATCTCCGAAACCCGCATCTGCATAAAAAAGGCCAAATCACGCTGACCCGTGCGCCATAGATAATGCGCCACGCGATAAGCCTGCACCGCCTGATAGCCCTTGAAATAGAGAATAGGCTGCAAGAGCCGGTGGCAGGCCGGATCTCGTTCATAAATCGCAGACAGATCCGCACGGGCCGAGGCGACCAGCTCAGGATCATCCGCATAGGCGGCCTCAACGATTTCGCGCACCACCACCATAGACATCTCATTAGAGGCCAGCTTGGCCGCAATCCGATAGCTGAGCGCCCGCTCAATGGATTTGTGATGCAAAATACAGGCATGAATAAACCCGCCCATCAGCGGCTCATCGCGAACCGCCGCACGGGCCTCATTGGTGATCCGATCCCAGATAGGATCAACAGATTTGATATTTTGCTGCGTATTGGCCATTCGTGAATATCCCTGTACTCATTGCGGGCAGTTATCCCCGACAGCTAGGGGCTCTGAGAAAAAATGCAAGGTTATTAGGGCAAGGTATAGTTTTTACAGCCTCAAACATCGCATAAGCACGCGCTTATGGCCGTATATCATGGGCTTATGCCACTTCCGATATAACTTCTGCTAATTGCTTAGGGCTGCATATTTTCTTAGCTCGAAAGACAGGAACACCGCAGCATAAAGAGCGCAACACCATGACCACACTGAGACCGATTTTGATATTCACCACAACACTTGGCCTGACCGCAGGAACGGCCCTTGCCAATGGCTTTGATGATCGCGTGGTCGATATGCTGTCACAGCAGGGCTTTACAACCACCGAGATCACCACAGGCCCGACGCAATCACGTTACGAAGCCGTGCGGGACAACCAGACGCTTGAGGTGGTGTATGATCGCACAACGGGCGGGATTTTGTCTCAGGAAGTCTCTACGAATAGAGGTGGGGGCGATGATCACGGGCAAGGCCTGCGGTCCTATCACGATGACGACGATTTTGTGACCGACTCATCACATAGTGACGAAAAGACCCGTGAACGCAGCGAGGCGGCACGGGTCCATAGTTCACGGCATTCTCATCGTTACGATGATGACCACAACCCGGACCACGTTTCCAACTACAGCTCGGATAGCTCAGATTACAGTTCGGACTATAGCTCGGACAGCTCTGACCATAGTTCTGACCACGGCCCGGACCATGATTCAGATCACGGCTCGGACCATGACTCTGACCACGGCTCAGATCACGACTCAGACCATGATTCAGATCACGACTCAGATCATGATGGGTATGACGATTGATAAGCGGGGCGGCGCAGTAGAACAGGGGAGCCAGCGCCGCTTACCGCCCGTGGCTTAACTCAATCTTCGGGCAGCGGTCCATGATGACCTTGAGGCCCGCCTCTTGGGCAAGTTTGGCGGCAGCATCATCGAAAATTTCGAGCTGCCCCCAGAGCACCTTGGCCTTAAGCGCGATGGCTTGTTCGGCAATTCCGAAAAGCTCGCCTTTGGGGCGGAACACATCGACCATATCCACGGGGGCGGGGATCTCAGCGAGTGTGCGATAGACCTTGAGCCCGTGGATTTCGCTTAGGGCCGGGTTTGGATTGACGGGGAACATCTCATAGCCCGCCTCATGCAGAAAACGCAGCACCTTATTGCTGGGCTTTTGCGGATCTGCGCTGGCCCCGACCAGGGCAATGCTGCGCATATCGCGCAAAATATCGGCGATATAGCCGGGCGGGTAGCTATAGCGGCTTTGTGTGTGCTCATCTTGCTTATCTGATGTCATGGCCCTCTCCCCGACTTAGGCACCCTCTAAGAATTTGCGACCTCTCAGGCAAGAGCCCATCGCCAAAGCGTTTTGAACCATCGCAGTGGGGGTTTTGCACCCTAGCGCCCCCGCAAGGTATTTTTAGCCGAATGAAGGGGGGCGCGGCGGCGGGATAGAGGATGGTCACCGGATCGCAAAGGCGCAATCGGCCACTTTACCCCAGAGCCTGCGCCCGCTACATCCCTTGGCAAACCTCGCGGGGAGTGCGATCTATGAATGATTTGTTCAACAGCTTTATGACAGGCCCGGATGAGCGCGGCCGTTTTGGTGATTTTGGCGGGCGGTTTGTGTCTGAAACGCTGATGCCGCTGATCCTGGATCTGGAGGCGGAATATGAAAAAGCCAAGACGGATCAAAGCTTTTGGGACGAAATGGATTTTCTGTGGAAACATTATGTGGGCCGTCCCTCGCCGCTCTATCATGCCGAGCGCTTGACCGAACATTTGGGCGGGGCAAAGATTTATCTTAAGCGCGATGAGCTGAACCATACCGGCGCGCATAAGATCAATAATGTGCTGGGACAAATTATCTTGGCGCGGCGCATGGGCAAAACCCGTATCATTGCCGAGACCGGCGCGGGCCAGCACGGGGTGGCGACTGCGACGGTTTGCGCGAAATTTGGCCTCAAATGCATTGTCTATATGGGGGCTCATGATGTTGAGCGCCAAGCCCCGAACGTATTCCGCATGAAGCTGTTGGGGGCGGAGGTGGTGCCGGTGACCTCGGGGCGCGGCACGCTGAAAGACGCAATGAATGATGCGCTGCGCGACTGGGTGACCAATGTGCGCGACACATTTTACTGCATTGGCACGGTGGCGGGCCCGCATCCCTATCCGGCCATGGTGCGCGATTTCCAGGCGATTATCGGCAAAGAAGCCAAGGAACAAATGCAAGAGGCCGAAGGGCGCCTGCCCGATACGATCATCGCGGCGATTGGCGGGGGCTCAAATGCGATGGGGCTGTTTTTCCCCTTCCTGGATGATGTATCCGTGAATATCATCGGCGTTGAAGCGGGTGGCAAAGGTGTGAACGAGAAAATGGAGCATTGCGCTTCGCTCACGGGCGGGCGGCCCGGCGTGCTGCATGGCAATCGCACCTATTTGCTGCAAGATGAGGATGGGCAGATCCTTGAGGGCTTTTCGATCTCCGCTGGGCTGGATTACCCTGGCATTGGCCCCGAGCATAGCTGGCTGCATGACATTGGCCGTGCGCAATATGTCTCGATCACCGATACCGAAGCGCTGGAGGCGTTTCAGCTCTGCTGCGAAAAAGAGGGCATCATCCCCGCACTAGAGCCCAGCCATGCGCTGGCCCATGTGATGAAAATCGCCCCCGAGCTGCCCAAGGATCACATCATCTGCATGAATATGTGTGGCCGGGGCGATAAAGACATCTTCACCGTCGCCCGCGCTTTGGGGATGGATATGGGGGAAGGGGACTGAGCGAGCACTCAACGGAGCGCATATTGGAACGGGCAGGCAGAATAGTCCTTATCGGCGTGCAGTTGGCGGGTTTGGTGATCTCAGCTTTGCTTGTTGGGGTCACCTTCGCAAACCCAAATCAAGTTAAAGAGCGTCTTGCGCAATTCGCGATTGCAGAAGTTGAGCGCGCGGTGGATCAGCTGTCGCCCGCTGGATCAGCGAAACAAGGCGAAGGGACTCGTTCCGATAGGCTCCTGGCTTTTTCGCATCGCCTTGGCATAGAGGCCGAGGCTCTTGATGCGCGGCGTCAAGAGGTCGTGCCCGCGATGCTCGCCTTAGCGAAGTCTGAAACCTGCCAAGAGAATTGTGCGTTCTGGATCCACGCCTCAGAGATCACAAACATCGTCATGATAGAGCGCGCGGCGAAAATTCGAGTGGGGCAAAGCACGTTAGGTGATTTCGTGCTCGCGCGCTATGAAACTTCCGTGCAAGGGCTGTTGACCGATTTACGAAGATTTGGCGTGGTAAATGTCGTGGTCCTGTCTTTGATGCTTGGCCTCGTAGTATTTCGAAACCACTTGAATTGGCGTTTCACAGCCTTCTCTGTTGCATTGACGGGATACGCTGCGTGGGCAGCCTATGGCTATGTTTACAATCAGAATTGGGCGCTTGCGATCCTCTTTCAGGATTGGGCATCACCGGCGTATCAAGGCGCGATGATTTTCTTTGCGCTTCTTTTCTTCGATTGGCTGTTTTTACGCGCATACGTAACCCAGGCGATCACCACTGTAATCAGCAGTATTCTACCGAGTTAGGACCGCCCCCGTGACACGCCGAGTACCGAGCTGAAAACGAGGCGCTGCGCCTATTCGCTCAGCTCTGGGGGCAGCACGCAGACCGGGTTTCCTGACAGTAATTCTGTCACGATTTGCCCGGTGGTTGTCTCGGCAATCGAATAGCCATGCCCGGCCAGGCGGTGTTTCCATTCACGCTTGCTCAGCGCCTTTTCGCGTTCATCGCGCACCAAATCAATGACCTTACGCGCCTCTTTTACGTCGGCTGAAAAATGCATGCTCATCACTTTTACTCCTTAACCCATGATGTCGAAATGAAATCATGCATCTGTCACCATCACCTTAATGATGCGGATTTTAAGGAAAGAATGTGTCAAGCCCTGCCCAAATCACCAAAAATTAGAGTTTTGTTAAGTAAGCCCGGCATCGCGTGCGATTTGCGCCTTTGATTTGCGCGCCCGCTCGGTGGCGGATTTCAGTTGCCCGCAGGCGGCTAGGATATCTTCACCGCGCGGGGTGCGAATGGGGGAGGCATAGCCCGCTTGATAGATAATATTCGCAAAGGCGCGAATGCGGTTATTGGACGAGCGTTTATAGGGCGCGCCGGGCCATTCATTAAAGGGGATCAAATTGACCTTGGCGGGAATGCCCCGCAGCAGCGCCACCAGACGGTGCGCATCGGCATCACTGTCATTCACCCCATGCAGCATCACATATTCAAAGGTAATGCGCTCAGAATTGCGCCCCTTGGGATAGGCCCGGAGCGCCTCAAGCAAGGTCTCGATATTCCAGCGCTTATTGATGGGCACGAGCGTGTCGCGCACCGCATCGGTGGTGGCATGAAAGGACACGGCAAGCTGACAGCCGATCTCATTGGCGGTGCGCTCGATCTCGGGCACAACACCGGAGGTCGACAGCGTAATGCGGCGGCGCGAGAGCTGAATCCCCTCTTCATCCATTGCGATCTTCATCGCATCGCGCACATTTTCGAAATTATAGAGCGGCTCGCCCATGCCCATCAAAACGATGTTAGACAGCAGACGGGTTTCGTCCTTGGGCGCACCGGGCACAGGCCATTCCCCCAGATCATCGCGTGCCATCATCACCTGGCCGATGATCTCACCGGCGGTCAGGTTGCGCACCAGCTTTTGGGTGCCGGTATGGCAAAAGGAACAGGTCAAAGTGCAGCCCACTTGAGAGGACACACAAAGCGTGCCGCGATCCTCTTCGGGGATATAGACCACCTCAACCTCATGCCCGCCCGCAATGCGCACCAGATATTTGCGGGTGCCATCGGTGGAGACCTGTTTGGAAACGAGCTCGGGGATCTCAATCACAAAATGCTCGGCCAGCTGCGCGCGATACGCCTTGGCCAAATTGGTCATCTGCGCAAAATCACGCACGCCCCATTGATAAATCCACTGCCAAATCTGACCACAGCGCATCTTGGCCTGCTTTTCCGGCGTGCCATGGGCAATCAGCCTCTCGCGCATCTGCGCCCGCGTGAGCCCCACAAGGTTCACCAGCCCCTCCGGCAGCTTGCGAGGGATCGTCATCACATCTTGGGTAATCGGTGCGCTCATGGGCCTAGCTCCGCTGGATCAAGCGCAATCCCATACAGCATCGCGCAGATTTTGCAAAAGGTTTTGGACGAGTCACAAGAGCATGCGCGTGCCCTCTATATTGAGCAGTTAAATTATCACGGCAACGATCTGGCAGAGCTGCGCAGGCTCGCCGAAATTGATCCTGATTTGGCGCGCAAAGTGGTGGATGCGCAAGAGCGCCAGCATGCGCGCAGGGAAAACAGTTACAGATTAGGGGTGATCGTTGCAGGGCTGCTTGCGGTGACGATTATTTCTGCCGGGTTGATCGTTTTGCTGGAACTCGGATGGTGGCAGGCTGTTGCACTTGTCCTGGTTCTTCTTGGCTGCTCGCATGTGTTGCGTAGCCTATTAAAGGGCGAGTTTTCCGAGACATCTTGGTTTGGCAAGTTCCTGAGCAAGGGAACAGACAGCGAATCATGAATGACCAACTCTGGCGAGATGGTAGGCCCGGAGGGACTCGAACCCCCAACCAAAGCGTTATGAGCGCTCTGCTCTAACCAATTGAGCTACAGGCCCGCCATAGCCTCCGATCTATTCACGCAAAGCGGGCGCGTCAAGGGTTAGGTGAGCAGCGCAAGGAGCCAGATGAAAATGCCCACTAATAGGATGCACACGCCCATCAGTACCGTGAACTTGACGATGGCCCATCGCTTCAGCGCGCGGATGCGGTCGGCTAGGTCCACGGCGAGATGCTCTTGGGTTGCTTGATTCTGCTGATCGAAATTCGCCAAATCAGCGTAGATTGATTTCTTTGCGGTGCTGCGTTGCTCAAAGGCCAAGATCAGGGCGAAGGACACATGCACGAGGGTGGGCACAATTGTCGTGAAACACATGAGCCAAAGCGCAAGCCCCTCAGACGGGTTGGCGATGGCATTGGCCCAATAGGCGCGCGGATCTAGAGGCGCGGTTCCAGGCAAGAGCCACTCCCAAAGGGTGAGCAGCGCAAAGAGAAAGCCGAGCAAGAGCGCAAGGCAACCAAGGCCCCATAACAGATCCAACACCATGCGCCCCACCAACGCGCGATTAGAGAAGGGGGTGAGTTTTCGATATTCTTCAACAGCCCCATCCAGAAACCACCGGGTCACAGCCAGTGATAGCCAATCAGCCAAAGCATTGGCATAAGGGAGTAGGAGGAAGAAAAACAGGAATGCTGATCGCTCGCCCCCGGAGAGAACCAGGAAAGCCGATAGGACCGTGGCAACGACAACGACCAACGTAATGCTAGCGGAATTGGCGAAGCCCAATGTCGTGACCGAAGCAACGGCCACGCTCAAGACAGTTGTCACAGCTGTTGCCAAAGAAAGAGTAAATGCCATGGAATACGCAAAGTCAAAGGCCACGGCACCGGTTAGTCCAAATGCTAAGGAGAGGATAGAGTTGACGGCAAAGGTGCTAACAACAAGGAATGATACAAAAATTGCCATGCTCAACGCGTCGTTGAACCACCGCATTAGCGCTGACACTGCTTGGGGAATCTTGTTCGATAGAAACTTGACCGAAAGAATACTCACCACCAATGCCCCAAGTATCATGGCGAAGGAATTGAACCTCTCCCAGTGTCTCTCAACATCGTTAAACACCTGTAGGGTGCCGATATGGGTTTCATTGGTGCATGCCCATGCCAGGAGAGCGGCAATAACCGGGAAGGTGAAGTTATGGCCTAAGCAAACATTAAAGGCACGGAAAGTTAGGGCCAGCTTTGGGGGTTTCGGTCTGGCGGAGCCCCAGATCCGGTTGCTCAATGCGAGCAGGCTGTTGAGGCCCGCGTAATAGCCCGCGCTCCAATCCGAGCTATAGCGTTTGACCAGATCCGCCCGTCTGTCGCCTTTGATTTTTAGGATGAGTTTTTCGCGTTTGTTTTGGTATCGGATGTTCAAGACGGCGATGATCGCCCCGCAAGCCGCCCCGGAAAACAGCACATTGATCCAATCGATAGTTCCCATCCCAAAACCCCACAGCCCCAGCGGGAATATCTCTTTGATGCGCTGGGGCGTCAAGCATTTCTCCCTTCGCGTTGCACTGCGGGGGGGAGTGTTCTAAAGCCGCGCTAGGATAGATTGCGGGGATCGAAGATGAGCAGCAAGAATGGCCTGACCTATGCGGATGCGGGGGTGGATATTGATGCGGGTAATGCGCTGGTGGAGCGGATCAAACCCGCCGCCAAGAGCACCTCGCGCGCCGGGGTGGTCTCGGCTCTGGGTGGCTTTGGCGGGCTGTTTGATCTGAAAGCGGCTGGTTACACCGATCCCATTCTCGTGGCCGCAACGGATGGCGTGGGCACCAAGCTGCGCATCGCCATTGATACGGGCACGGTCTCGGGCGTTGGCATTGATCTGGTGGCGATGTGTGTGAATGATCTGATCTGCCAGGGCGCGGAGCCCTTGTTTTTCCTCGATTATTTCGCCACTGGAAAGCTGGATCTGGACCAAGCCGCTGAGGTGATCGAAGGCATCGCCACGGGCTGTGCGCGCTCGGGTTGCGCCTTGATCGGCGGTGAAACGGCGGAAATGCCGGGCATGTATGCGGGCGGTGATTTTGATCTGGCGGGCTTTGCCGTTGGCGCGATAGAGCGCGGGCGCAGCTTGCCGAGCGGGGTTGCGCCGGGGCAGGTGCTCCTGGGGATTGCCTCTAGCGGGGTGCATTCCAATGGCTATTCCTTGGTGCGTAAATTGGTTGAGCGCTCGGGTCTTGCGTGGGAGGCTGATTGCCCCTGGGGGACAGGCAGTTTGGGCGCGGCGCTGCTGACCCCCACAGAGCTCTATGTCAAAGCGGCTAAAGCGGCGCTGGATGCCGGGGCGATCACCGGGCTGGCTCATATCACCGGGGGCGGGCTCACTGAGAACCTGCCCCGGATTTTGCCCGAAGGCGTGCAGGCTGAGGTTGATCTGGACGCGTGGAATTTGCCGCCCGTCTTTGCCTGGCTGGCCGAGCAGGGCGGGATTTCGCGAGAGGAGATGCTCAAGACCTTCAATTGCGGCATTGGCATGATCGCGGCGGTGCCTGCGGAGATGGAGCGCGCGGCGATAGAGGCGCTGAGCAGTGATGGGCAAAGCGTTCTGCGCATTGGGCAGCTTGTGCAAGGGCAGGGCGGCGTGAGCTATTCGGGCAGCCTGTTTTAATGCGCGTTGCGATTTTCATCTCGGGCGGCGGCTCTAATATGCGCGCGCTTGTTGAGAGTATGACGGGCGATCACCCGGCCCGCCCCGCTTTGGTTCTCTCGAACAGGGCAGAGGCGGGCGGCATCACTTGGGCGCGCGGGCAGGGGCTGGCGGTCGAGGTGGTGGATCACCGTCCCTATGGCAAGGATCGCGCTGGGTTTGAGGCCAAATTGCAAGAGGTGCTGGCCCCTTATGCGATTGATCTGATTTGCCTTGCGGGCTTTATGCGCGTGCTTACGGGCGGGTTTGTCGAGAACTGGGCGGGGCGCATGCTGAATATCCACCCCTCGCTGTTGCCCAAATATCGCGGGCTCAATACCCATGCGCGCGCGCTTGCGGCAGGGGAGCGCTATCACGGCTGCACGGTGCATGAGGTCACGGCGGCGCTGGATGATGGGCCGATTTTGGGGCAGGCAAAGCTGGAAATAGACCCAGGCGAGAGCCCCGAGGCGCTGGGCGCGCGGGTGCTGAAACTGGAGCATCAGCTCTACCCGGCGGCGGCGCGCCGTTTTGCGGCTGGGGATCGCGGACGGGTCGATTTGTGAGATCAAAGCCGGGGGCCGCAAGCCACGCCAAAATCCCCGGTCACAGCCCAGCGCTGTCCAGGGTCGCATGTATATAGTAGTCAGACGTCGCGGGCCCACATAATCGACGGCATGGCTGCCTCACGCAAACAGCCAAATAGAAGCCTCAAATCCATCTCGTCCGACACGCGGCCCTCGTCCCGACTTATGGTCGCAGGAGGTCTCTGGGCCGCATGATTTTGCAATTGCACGGAGGAATTTGGCAGGGTTTGGTTAAGATCGCGTAACGGGGGCGAGCGCCGGGTTAACGGGTGGTTTCCGAGTGGGGGTTTTGCACCCCCACACCCCCGCAAGGTATTTATTGGCCAAATGAAGGGGGCGCGCGGGGTGAAAGGTTAAGAAGTCGTGTCTTTGCGATGTTCGGGTTAAGGGGCGGTTCATGTCACGTGCTGCAACCTCTGGTCAAATCGACCTAAATCCTGTAACATTCTTGTGACGTCGCCTATCGTTGAGCAAAAGAGTATCGCAGTTGATCACCACCATCACGCGCACAGATGAGCTTGCCAAGTTCTGCACCCGCGCCGCAAAAGCCCCTTATGTCACTGTAGATACGGAGTTTTTGCGCGAACGCACCTATTATGCTAAGCTGTGTCTTGTTCAGCTGGCTTATCCGGGTAATGGCAAAAATGATGCGGTTTTGGTCGATCCGCTGTCTGAGGATCTCTCGTTAGAGCCGCTTTATGCGCTGTTTGAAAACCCCGATGTGGTCAAGGTCTTTCATGCCGCGCGCCAGGATCTTGAGATTTTCTTTGTGGATAAGGGTATTATTCCCGAGCCGCTATTTGATACGCAAGTGGCGGCGATGGTCTGCGGCTTTGGCGATCAGGTGGGCTATGAAACGCTGGTTAAGAGCATCGCACGCGCGCCGCTGGATAAAAGTTCGCGCTTTACCGATTGGTCGCGCCGCCCGCTAAGTGAGGCGCAGCAAAGCTATGCGCTGGCTGATGTCACGCATCTGCGCAAGATCTATGAGCATCTGAATAAGCAGTTGGAAAAGACCGGGCGCTCCAAATGGCTCAAAGAAGAGTTAAAAGTCCTGCAGACGCCCGAAACTTATGTTGTTGATCCGGCTGAGGCGTGGCAGCGGATTAAGACGCGCACGACGTCTGGTAAGTTCTTGGCGCTGGTGCGCGAGCTGGCGGCGTTTCGTGAAAGCTATGCGCAAGAGAATAACGTGCCGCGCACCCGGGTTTATAAGGATGATGCGCTGGTTGAGCTGGCCTCGCTTAAGCCGCAAGATCCCAAAGAGCTGTCTCGTGCGCGTCTGCTCTTGCGCGAAGGGCGCAGGCCCCCGATTGCCGAGGGGATTTTAGCGGCCATCGAGCGGGGGATGGCCTGTAAGCCAAAGGATTACCCGAAGAGCGACAAGAGCAGAGATAAACAGCAAGGCAGCCCCGCCTTGTCGGAATTGCTGCGTGTGTTGCTGAAGGCCAAGACCGAAGAGACGGGCGTTGCGGCCAAGCTGATTGTCAGTGCGGCGGAGCTGGATCAAATCGCGGCCGGTGCGCGCGATGTTGCTGCGCTTAAGGGCTGGCGCGGTGAGGTGTTTGGCCATGATGCGCTTAGGCTGTGCGAGGGAGAGATCGCGTTGACCGCCAAGGACGGTAAGATCGTGATCGCTGAAACGGGTTAGCGGCGCACATATAGCGCATTGCCTGCTGCGAGTACGCGAATTTCGCGCACGCCGCGCAATTGGGCATCTGTGACCCGGCGGGCGACGGTGACTTCGCGTGAGGCTTGGGTGCCTGCTGGGGTGGAATAGGTCGGGCTTAGCCGCTCAAAGCGGTAGATCAGCACGCCATCTTCGGGGATCTCATCGTCAACATTGGGCACGAGCCGCGCGCGATATGTGCCTTGGCGTGCATCAAAGCCTGTGGCGCGGATGATTGCCCCGCCCGGCACGCGCTCTACGCTCAGATCTGAGATGGTGCCGATGGGGGTGGTTGCGTTCAGCGCCGCCTCTAGTCGCGCGCGTCCACTTCGGAACAAACCGCCTGTGCGGGTGGGGATGAGCGGGTTCACCTCTTTGGGCGCGCTCGTTTGCACCTCTTGGCTGCGGCCAAACCAGTTAAAGGGGTTGGCGCGGCTCTCGCGAAAGCCGCATCCGCTGAGTACCAAAGCTGAAAGCGCGGCCACTGTAACCAGATTTCTCATCATCCCCTCCGAATACTGCGCATCAGATCTACCGCAATCGCATTGCTTTGCAAAGAGCTGATCGCATGACTGGACGCCAAAGCGAAGGGCCACTACATGCAAAGCCAGCAAAGAGAAGAGGACGCTATGGCCCGCCCCGAATTTGAAGCGCTTGTGGAAGATTTTGAGTTTCTGGATGACTGGGAGGATCGCTACCGCATGGTGATTGACGCGGGCAAACAGCTTAACGCGTTGGATGAGGCGCTACGCGTGCCCGCGACCAAGGTTGATGGCTGCGCCAGTCAGGTCTGGTTGCATGCCGTGATTGAGGCCGGGGTGTTTCGCTTTGAGGGCGCGTCCGATGCGATGATTGTGCAGGGGCTGATTGCGGTGTTGCAAAAGCTCTATAATGGGGTGCCGGTCCGCGATGTTTTGGCGATTGATCCCAAGGCTGAGTTGGCGCGGCTGGGCCTGACCGATCATCTGTCTGCGCAGCGCTCTAACGGGTTGCGCGCTATGATTGAACGCATCCGCGAGGTGGCCGCCGCCGCGTGAAACCGCCAAAGCGCCGCATTGCTGGCGCGCGTCTGTGTCCTATATCTAGCCGGTAAATGAAAGGCTGAGACAATGAGCGAGACCACCACACATTTCGGCTTTGAGACCGTGCGCGAAGAGGACAAGGCGGGCCGCGTACAGGGAGTGTTCAATTCGGTCGCCTCCAAATACGATATTATGAACGATGTGATGAGCCTCGGCATTCACCGGATTTGGAAAGAGGCGATGATGGATTGGCTCGCCCCGCGGCCCGGGCAAAAGCTGCTGGATGTGGCTGGGGGCACGGGGGATATTGCCTTTAAGTTCCTCAAACGTGCAGGGCAGGGGCATGCGACCGTTTTGGATCTGACCGAGCCCATGCTGGTTGAGGGGCGCAAGCGGGCTGAGGCCGAAAGCCTCGTCGAGAGTCTTGATTGGGTGGTGGGCGATGCGATGTCCTTGCCTTTTGAGGATAACAGCTTTGACGTCTATACGATTTCCTTAGGCATTCGAAATGTGACCCGCCCCGCCGACGCACTGGCCGAGGCCTACCGCGTGCTGCGCCCCGGCGGGCGGCTCATGGTGCTGGAGTTCACGCAACTGCCCGTAGATGGGCTGCAAAAGCTCTATGATCTTTATTCCTTCAACGTGATCCCGCGTATGGGGCAAGTGATTGTGGGCGATCGTGACAGCTATCAATATTTGGTAGAATCGATCCGCAAATTCCCGGACCAAGACACGTTTTTGGGCATGATCCGCGATGCGGGGTTTGAGAATGCCAAATATCGCAATCTGACCATGGGCATCACTGCCTTGCATTCTGGCTGGAAGATCTAAGCGATGCGCGGCCCCCACAATATCATCCGGCTCATCCGCACCGGCGCCACGTTAGAGCGCACCGGCGCGATGAATGTGGTGCTTGATGCGTTTGAGGCGCCCCCGGCTTTGCGGATTGTGGCCAAGGCGCTTGGTAAGCCCTTTCAATGGCTGGGGTATAAGGGCGATGAGAATATGCCCCCCGCCACCCGTGCCCTGACCGCGCTGGGGCCGGCCTATATCAAATTCGGGCAAGTGCTCTCGACCCGGCCCGATGTGGTGGGCGATGAGCTGGCCGAGCAGCTGCGCGTGCTGCAAGACAAGCTGCCCCCCTTTTCGGCGCAAGAGGCCAAGGACGAGATTGCGCGCGAGCTGGGCCAGGCGGTGGAGCAGATCTTTTCGGAGTTTTCCGAGCCCGTTGCCGCCGCCTCAATTGCGCAGGTGCATAAGGCAAGGCTGGCTGAGACGGGCCAAGAGGTCGCGGTCAAGGTGCTGCGCCCCGGAATTGAGCGCGCCTTTAGCAAAGATGTGGATGCATTCTATCTGGCGGCAAAGATCGTTGAGCTGTGTTCCCCCGGCGCGCGCCGCCTGCACCCGATTGAGGTGATTGAGCATTTTGACGGGGTGGTGCGGGGTGAGCTGGATTTGCGGCTTGAAAGCTCTGCGGCCTCAGAATTTGCTGCCAATACGGCCAAGGATGAAGGTTTTCAGCTGCCCGAGATCCTCTGGCCCTTTTCGGCCAAACGGGTGATGACGCTGGGCTGGGCCGATGGCACGCCGCTTGGGGATAATGCCGCGCTCGATGCGGCCGGGCATAACAGGCGCGATTTGGGCGAGCGGGTGCTGAAACTCTTTTTGATGCATGCGCTGCGCGATGGCTATTTTCACGCCGATATGCATCAGGGCAATCTCAAGGTTGCGCCGAACGGGGATATCATCGCCTATGATTTTGGCATCATGGGCCATATCGACGAATATACCCGCCGCGTCTATGCGGAGATCCTGTTTGGCTTTATCCGCAAAGATTACAAACGCGTGGCCGAGGTGCATTTCGAAGCAGGCTATGTGCCCGCCGACAAAGATGTGGATGAGTTCGCCCGCGCCCTGCGCGCTGTGGGGGAGCCGATCTTTGGTATGGATGCCTCGCATATCTCTATGGGGCGGCTGCTGAACTATCTCTTTGAGGTGACCGAGCGCTTTGGCATGGAAACTCGCACCGAGCTGATCTTGCTGCAACGCACTATGGTGGTGGTCGAGGGCGTGGCGCGCAGTCTGAACCCGCAGATCAATATCTGGGAGGTCGCCTCTCCGGTGGTGACTGACTATATCCGCAAATCGGTTGGCCCGCAGGCTTTGGCGCGCGATTTGTTCAAAACCACTAAGATCCTCACCCGCTTTGGGCCGCGCCTACCGGGCCTTGTGGAAAAGGCGCTGATTGCGCAAACCCAATCCGCCACCTCGCCGCGCCCTGGTTTTTGGCGCTATGTGATCGCATCGGGCGTGCTGGGCGCTATGATCGGTGCGGGTCTCTTTATGCTGGCGCAATTGGTTTTGTAGTCGCAACGCGCTCCAATCCGGGGCGGGATTTTACAACTTCGTTTTGCTAGGGGAAATTGGCAGGGCTACCAGTGCCGCGCCTTGGCAAGCGTGCTCGGGATGAAGCGAATGCTTGCCAAGGCCATTTTTTCAGTCTTTTTCCTTGGATGTCCGGCTGTGCGATGAAATGCGTTTAGCCGTCAGGTCCAAGTTAGAGATTGGGATCTTAGCCTTTTGAGAATTCTGGGTAGGCTTCCATGCCCAGCTCTGCCATATCAAGGCCGTTGATCTCATCCTCTTCGCTCACACGGATCCCCATCACGGCTTTCAGGACAAACCACAGCACCAGAGAGATCACAAAGGTGAACACACCATAAGCGAGGATGCCGGTGATCTGTGCGCCAATGGTGGCCGAGCCGGAAAAGGCTACAGCGATTGTGCCCCAAATACCGGCGATAAGATGCACAGGGATCGCGCCAACCACATCGTCGATCTTGAGCTTGTCCAGCAATGGCACAGTAATCACCACAATCACCCCGCCCACAGCGCCGATTAGGATCGAGCCTGCAAGGGATGGCGCCAAAGGCTCGGCCGTGATAGAGACAAGACCCGCCAAAGCACCGTTCAGAACCATGGTCAAATCCGGCTTTTTGTACAGAATCTGGGTCAGGATCAACGCCACCACAGAGCCAGCGGCTGCGGCCATATTGGTATTGGCAAAGATGCGAGACACATCCGTGATGTCGCCCACTGTGCCCATGGCGAGCTGCGAGCCACCGTTAAAGCCAAACCAGCCGAGCCACAGGATGAATGTGCCAAGTGTTGCAAGCGCGAGGTTCGAGCCGGGCATAGGAACTGTGCGCCCGTCTTTATATTTGCCGATCCGCGGCCCTAGAACGAGAGCTCCCGCCAAAGCGGCCCATCCGCCTACAGAGTGCACAATTGTTGAGCCTGCAAAATCAGAAAAGCCAAGCTTCGACAACCAGCCGCCGCCCCACTGCCAGGAGCCAGAGATTGGATACATGATGCCGGTTAGGACCACCACAAAGATCAGGAACGGCCATAGCTTGATCCGTTCAGCCAGCGCGCCCGACACGATAGAGGCGGTCGCGGCAACAAACATGAGCTGAAAGAAAAAGTCAGAGCCGACGGAGGCATAATCCAGGGTCGCTGCGGCACTGTCCAAGCCCACGGGCTCTAGCACGGTCGGCACAAAGTTAAACGCAATATACCCGTTGAACTCGCCCGGATACATCAAGTTAAACCCAACCAGCCAATACATAAGTGCGGCAATCGAAAACAGCGCCATGTTCTTGGTGAGCTGCATGGCGACGTTCTTAGAGCGCACAAGGCCCGCCTCAAGCATCGCAAAGCCAGCAGCCATCCAAAACACCAAGAACCCGCCGACCAGGAATAGAAGGGTGGTCATGATATAGCCCACCTCTTCAAGCGAGCCGGGGGGATCATTGGCCCATGCGCCCATCGGGAGGGCCGCAAGCAGAACTGCCGTTGGAATTAGTCGTTTAAGTGTCATCTTTACGTTCCTTACGTTTTGCGGCTTTTACAGCGCGTCTTCATTGGTTTCGCCGGTCCGCACGCGCACCGCTTGGCTCACATCGAGCACAAAAATCTTGCCGTCCCCAATCTTGCCGGTCTGCGCGTTCTTGGTGATGATCTCGACGATCTGCTCAGCCATGCTGGCGGGAACGACGACTTCGATCTTGATTTTCGGCACAAAGTTCACGGCATATTCAGCGCCGCGATAGATTTCTGTGTGCCCAGATTGCGCGCCAAAGCCCTTAATCTCGGTCACCATCATCCCAGTTACACCCGCGCTTGTGAGCGCTTGGCGCACCTCATCAAGCTTAAATGGTTTGATTGTTGCTATGATTAGTTTCACGTTCATCCCCTTTTCGGCCACAATCTCAGGGCCAGTTGATGGGCTGAAAGAACCGGATTGCTTGTGCGATTGGGAGGTTTGAGGCCTGTTGGCGGCGAAAAAATCGCCCGATTGGGTCAAATATTATGCAAAAATATATATCTGCACAAAAAATACGCAAAAGTGCAAGCGAAAACCTGCCATCGGCACTCTAACAATTATGCGTATTTGTTTTTATATTGATCGGGTCATAGGCCGGGCAGAGGTTGCATCATGAGTAAACAACCGCGTGGGCGGCGTCCATTGGTGGCAGATCGCCGGGCTGTGCCGCGCAAAGCGAAGCCAAAACCGAGCACGCGCAAAAAGGTGAAGCGCGCCCGGAAACCTGTGCCGAAACGGGGGCCTTTGCGGCGGCTTTTGAATTGGGCGCTGCGGCTATTGTGGTGGATCACCAGCCGGGCGGCCCTGGTTGGGGCGCTCTTCTTGGCGCTGGCCGTTGGCTATCAATATACCACGCTTCCTGCTTTTGAGAGCGTTCTGGATGGGCGCGCGCATGGCTCGGTCACGCTTCAGGATCGTCATGGCGAGGTTTTTGCTTGGCGGGGCGATCAGTTCGGTGGCGCGGTGAGCGCAGGTTCGGTGAGCCCACATCTGAAAAACGCGGTGATCGCAACGGAGGATAAGCGCTTTTACACCCATTTTGGGCTCAGCCCGCGTGGGATCGCTTCGGCGGTGCGCATTAACTTGCGTGAAGGGCGCGGGCCTCTGTCCGGCCATGGCGGCTCGACGATCACCCAGCAAACTGCCAAGCTGCTCTGTTTGGGGCGCGAATATGTCGCGAGCGAATGGGCGAGCGAAGCGGCTTATGTGGCTGATTGCCGTCGCGGAAATGTGCAACGCAAGGCGCGCGAGGCGATTTATGCGCTGGCCATGGAGTTGAAATATTCCAAGGATGAAATTCTCTCGATCTATCTGAACCGCGCTTATATGGGCGGCGGGGCCTATGGGGCAGAGGCGGCGATGCAGCGCTATTTCGGCAAACCGGCGGCTGCGGCGAGCGCCTCTGAGGCGGCAATGCTCGCGGGGCTTTTGACCGCGCCCTCACGCTTTGCCCCCACCAGCAATCTGGAACGCTCCCAGAACCGCGCGGCCACAGTGCTGCGTTTGATGCAAGAGCAGGGCTATTTGACCCAAGCCCAGGAAGAGCGCGCGCGCCAAGAGCCAGCGGAGCTGAGCGCAGCGGCAGAGCAAAAAGCAGGCGGAGCCTTTGCGGATTGGGTCATGGCGTCGGGTCCAGAAGTGTTCTTGCAGCGCAGCACGGCAGATGTGGTGATCAAAACCACGCTTGACCAAAATATCCAGGCCGCAGCAGAAGCTGGGATGCGCGAGGTGTTTAACAACAAAGTGCGGCAGGGCAGCAAGGCGCAGGCCGCTGTGGTGGTGATGAGCGCCGATGGCGCGGTGCGCGCGATGGTGGGTGGGCGCGATTTCGACGTTGTTGGCGGGTTTAACCGTGCCACCCAAGCTTTCCGCCAGCCCGGTTCGGCCTTTAAGCCCTTTGTCTATGCAGCGGCGCTTGATCTTGGTTATGGCCCGCTTGATGTGATCATGGATGAGCCAAGCTGCTGGTCGATCCCCGGCTCTGGCCGCTGGTGCCCTGAGAATTATGACCGTAAATTCCGCGGGCCCGTCACGCTCACCCAAGCCTTGCAAAAATCGCTGAATGTCCCAGCTGTTAAACTTGCTGAGTCGGTGGGCACAGATCTAGTGGAGATTGTGGCGGTTGGCTTTGGAGCGGGCCGTGAATTCTCAAACGGGCTGGCTATGGCGCTTGGGGCCTCAGAAAGCTCTCCCATGCAGATGGCGGGTGCTTATGCGGGCATCTTAAATGGCGGCTCTGCGGTGGAGCCTTACGGGCTTGAAACCCTGTCCATCGTTGGGGATAGCGAACCCTTGATGCAGGCCACGGGCGGCATTCGCGAGCGGATCATCCAAGACCGGGCCGCGCGCGAATTGATTTGGATGATGGAAAAAGTGGTTAGCGAGGGAACGGGTCGGCGCGCGCAATTTGGCGGCTGGCAGATCGCAGGCAAGACCGGCACCACGCAAGCGGCGCGCGATGCTTGGTTCATTGGCTTTACCTCGGAATATGTGGCCGCCGTGTGGATGGGCTATGATGACAACACCCCGTTAACGGGTGTGACCGGCTCTGGCTTGCCCGCCGAGATTTGGCGCGAGGTGATGCTGCGCGTGCATGCAGATCTTGAGCCCAGGCCATTGCCCATGCCTGCATCAATTGATCCGGGCCCGCAAACGCCTCAAGTGCAACGCAGGCAGACGAGAGATACCGCGATTGAAAGGATCCTGAATGATCTGTTTTCCGGTGGAGGGGGCGGTGGCACGCGCTCCCAGCAAGATCCGAGCGAGCAGCGTTAATCAGAACCGCGTAAATCTCTTGCAGCCCGCGCAGCTAAGGCGCTAACAGGCGCTCGTGGTGATTTGGGGCAAGTCTATGGCGTATGATGGGAATCTGAGTTGGTTTTTGGCGCAGCTCAAGCCGAATAGTTTGAAAATCGCGACCCGCAATCTGACCCGTCAAGGGTTTCGGGTGTTCGCGCCAAGCGAAGAGATCACAAAGGTGGTCAATTCGAAATTCGTCACCAAGGAACAGCCAATGTTTCCCGGCTATGTCTTTGTGGCCTTTGATGTGGCGCAAGGCGGCTGGCGGGCGATTAACTCGACCCAAGGTGTGACGCGTTTGGTGAGCTTTGGCTCCAAGCCCTCGCAGGTGCCGCGCCCGATCATGACGCAGTTGCTAGAGCGCTGTGATGAGGCGGGCAAGTTGCTGCCAGAGCCAGAGTTTCAGCCCGGCGACAAAGTGGCCGTAACCCATGGCGCATTTGCGAATTTTGTAGCCGAGGTGAGCGCCCTAGCCCCAGAGCGGCGCATCTGGGTACTGCTGGATATTATGGGGGGCAAAACACGGGTCTCTGTGCCCAAAGATGCGCTACGCGCGGTTTAGCGTCCTGTTAGGCGATAAACCAGCGCCCCTACATATTCTTTGCAAGCGCGGTTCAAGACCTCCAAATTTCTGGTGAGCCGCCACCCGGTCCGATCTGCAAAATCCCCTGTGCGATAATCCACAGGCCAAGCGGTGAGGGTGGGCCAGCCAGCAGTTTCAAAGCTGCGCATGGCGCGGGGCATGTGAAATGCGCTGGTGATCAGTACCCAGTTTTGTCCCTCTTCTGGCTCAGCGAGCGCATAGCTCAGCCGGGCATTTTCCGCCGTATTGCGTGCCTGTTTTTCCAGGATCAAGCGCTCCATGGGGATGCCTTGGTCGGTGAAAAACTTTTCCATCACAAAGACATCGCTTCGAAATCCCGTTGCGATATCCTGCAAAGAGCCGCTCGCACCGGTAAAGAGCAATTTGGCCTCGGGAAAGCGGTGCGCAAGCTCTAGCGCGGCCATAAAGCGATCGCCCGCATGGTTCAGCTGCACCTGCCCCCAATAGGCGCTGGCTTTACTCTCTTCGCCGCCCCCCAGCACGATGATGCCATCAACGTCCGAAAGCGCGGGCGCGGTGGGATATTGTCGCTCAATGGGTTGCAGCAAAAGCTCCCCCAGTGGAAAAATACTGAGCGAAAGAACGCTGATAAAGGTTATGCAGCTCCAAAATAGCGCGCGCCCCGTGCGGCCCCGCAGCAGGGCAAGAACCGTAAGCCCCAAGAGAATCACCAGCCAAGTTTCGGGCCATATCAGTAGCCCTAATAGCTTTCGGGCTATAAAAATCACGGTATCCATGGGTTACCTCCTACGCGACATGGCGCATTTTATGGCGCGCATGGGGCAAGGGCAAATACGTCAAATCGCCGATAACGAATGTCGGTGCGAAGCGATTTCCTGTCGTGAAAATATCCTTAACTTTTTCACCGAATCGGGTAACGTGAAAAAACGGAGGAGAATTTCACAAGATGATCGAAGCTGCCCCCCATACGCTTGGCGCCGATCTGCGCACGTTGCGCAAGATGCGTGGGCTGACCCTATCGGATTTGGCTGACCAGCTTGGGCGCTCGGTGGGCTGGCTGAGCCAGGTGGAGCGGGATCTCTCCGAGCCTTCCTCCCAGGATCTGAGCGAGCTCGCTGAGGCGCTCGATGTATCAATCACCATGCTGGCCCCGAAATCTGAACAAGGCGCGGTGGTGCGCAAAGAGGCCCGCCGCGCTATTGGGCCGCGCGTGCCGGGATTGGTCGAAGAGCTGCTCTCGCCCGATTTGACCGATGATTTTGAGATGGTGCATTCCACCTTTTCCTCTGGCGCGCAAAGCGACGGTGTGGTGATGCGCCCGACGCAAGAGGTTGCCTATGTGATTTCCGGCCAGCTTGATGTGACCATCGGCGAGCAGGCTTATACCATCGGACCCGGCGATAGTTTCCGTGTGCGCGGTGAGCCCTTTTGCTGGTCCAACCCCTATCTTGAACCTGCGGTAGCGATCTGGGTGATCGCGCCGCCGGTGTATTAATTCAGCCGAGGGAGCGGACATGAAACTTTACGGATCCTGCAATTGCAAAGCGGTTCAATTTACGGTCATTGACCCGGTTGACGCGACGGCCTGCCATTGCGGACAATGCCGCAAACAATCCGGCAATTACTGGGCATCCAGTGATGCGCCGGTGGGCGCGTATGAGATCACAGGTAATGTGCAATGGTATGAAGCTTCCGCTCTTGCTAAGCGTGGGTTTTGCCCGATTTGTGGCTCCTTTCTCTTTTGGAAGCGCCATGACGAAGACAAAATGAGTTTTTCTCTTGGGGCGATAGATGGGGGCACTGGTCAAAAGGTAGAACAGCACATCTTTACCGAGGATAAGGGCGACTATTATGATCTACCCGCCCCCATGCCTCAAAAAGAGGGAAGTTGATGCAGATTTTGCTTGCAATGGACCCGGTTACTTTGGCGACCTTTGTGGGGGCGGCATTTATCCTCTATCTCACGCCCGGCGCGGATATGATGTTTACCATCGCTAGCGGCGTTGCGGGCGGGGCGCGCGCTGGGGTGGCGGCGGCTTTGGGCATTTCAGCCGGGGTTTTGGTGCATGTGCTTTTGGCGGCTGCAGGGCTTGCGGCGCTCGTTGCGGCCTCGCCTGTGATGCTGGATGTGATCCGCTGGATTGGTGCGGCCTACCTGCTCTGGCTTGCCTATCAGAGCTGGACTGCCCCAGTGGATCTTGAGCGCCAGCAAGGGCGCAGCGCCATCTGGCAAGCGGCCAGTCGGGGCTTTATCACCAATATGCTGAACCCCAAGGTGGGGCTCTTTGTGCTGGCGTTTTTGCCGCAATTCACTGACCCGGCCCTGGGCCCCATTGGCGCGCAGATCATCGCGCTTGGGGTGCTCTTGGCCATTGGAGGTTTCATCACAGACGGGCTTTACGGCATTTTCGCAGGTCTTATGGCCGCGCGGGTGCGTCGCAGCGCCGGTCTGCTTAACAGAATATCCGCCGTGATCTTTGGCGGGCTGGCCGCGCGGCTGGCGTGGACTTAAAGGGAGAGAGACATGTCTGAATTTCCAAGCACGGCCCGTGTGGTCATCATCGGTGGGGGTGTCGTGGGCGTTTCCTGCCTTTATCACATTGCCAAGATGGGCTGGAGCGATTGCGTATTGCTCGAAAAGAACGAGCTGACCGCAGGTTCAACCTGGCATGCGGCGGGCAATTGTCCGAGCTTTTCGAACTCTTGGGCGATCATGAATATGCAGCGCTATTCTTTGCAGCTCTATGCGGGGCTCGGCAAAGAGGTGGATTACCCGATGAACTACCATGTCACCGGCTCCATCCGCTTGGCCCATAGCAAAGAGCGCATGATGGAGTTCGAGCGCGCCAAGGATATGGGCCGCTATCAGGGCTTGGATATCGAAATGATGTCGATCCAGGATATGCAGGACAAATATCCCTTCCTTGAAACTCATGATCTTGTGGGCGGGCTCTGGGATCCTGATGATGGCGACATTGACCCAGCGCAGCTTACCCAGGCTTTGGCCAAAGGCGCACGGGCGATGGGCGCGCGCATTGAGCGGTTCTGCCCCGCCACAGGCGTTTCCCGCGACGGCGATGAATGGATCGTGCATACAGATAAGGGCGATATCCGCTGCGAAAAAGTGGTCAATGCCGCAGGCTATTACGCGCAGCGCGTGGGCGAATGGTTCAAACCCTATGGCGGGCGTACCGTGCCTATGGCGGTGATGAGCCACCAATATTTCCTGACCGAGCCGCTGGAAGAACTGGAAAAATGGAGCGCTGAGAATGGCGGCAAACTGCCCCTCTTGCGCGATGTGGATAGCTCTTACTATCTGCGCCAAGAGAAAACGGGTCTAAACCTCGGCCCCTATGAGCGCAATTGCAAAGCCCACTGGATCACGCCGGATGACCCGATGCCCGAAGATTTCAGCTTTCAGCTATACCCCGACGATCTGGAACGTCTGGAATGGTATATCGAAGACGCCATGGCGCGTGTGCCCTTGCTCGGCGCCTCTGGGGTTGGCCGCGTGATCAATGGCCCGATCCCTTATGCGCCCGATGGCCTGCCGCTCATTGGCCCCATGCCCGGCGTTCCAAATGCCTATGAGGCCTGCGTCTTTACCTTTGGCATCACCCAAGGCGGCGGGGCCGGTAAGGTGCTGGCCGAATGGGTTGTTGAGGGGCAAACCGAATGGGATATGTGGGCGGTCGATCCGCGCCGCTATACCGATTACACCGACCAGGATTATTGCAATCAAAAGGCGATGGAGGTCTATGGCCACGAATACGCCATGCATTTCCCCCATCATGAATGGCCTGCTGCGCGCGACAAAAAGCTCTCGCCCATTGATGGCAAGCTGCGTGAGCTTGGCGCGCAAATGGGCGCCTATAACGGATCGGAGCGCGCCAATTGGTTCGCCAAGCCCGGTGATGATACCTCGGAAGAGGCGACGCATAGCTGGGACCGCGAAGGGCCATGGCGCGTGCGCGTGCAAGAAGAATGCGAAAATGTGCGCGACAATTGCGGTGTGCTGGAACTGGCCGGGTTCTCACGGTTCAAGGTGAAAGGGCAGGGGGCTGATGAATGGCTGCGCGGGCTTGTTGCGGGCTCTTTGCCCAAAATCGGGCGCATTGGTCTGGTCTATTTCGCCGATGAGCGTGGCCGCATTGTGACCGAAATGTCGGTAACCCGCGTGGCCGAAGATTTCTTTGTGCTGGTCACTGCCGCCACAGCGCAATGGCATGACCGCGAATGGCTTGAGCGCCATATGCCCAAAGATGCGCAATTTACCCTCAGCGATGAAACCACCGAAATGTCCACCTTGATCGTTTCGGGGCCCAAATCGCGCGAGGTTCTCTCTGGCCTGTCCGGCGCTGATCTCTCACTGCCTTGGCTCAGCTATCAAGAAACGGAAATGGCAGGGGGATGGGCGGCGCTCTTGCGGGTGTCCTTTGCTGGCGAGCTGGGCTGGGAGGTGCATGCCGCCAATGCGCAAATCCCTGCAATCTATGAGGCACTGCTTGCCGCCGGGGCAAAGCCGTTTGGCATGTATGCGCTGAACTCTTTGCGCATCGAAAAGGGCTATCGCACCTGGAAAGGCGATCTGTCCACCGATTACACCTTGTTTGAAGGCGGGCTAGATCGCTTTGTGAAACTGGACAAGCCGCAGGACTTCCCCGGCAAAGCCGCGCTGATGAATGAAAAGCAACAGGGCAGCAAAAAGACCTTCTGCACGCTGATCGTTGAGGCCGGTGCGCAGGATGCGCCGTATATGTCTACGATCTGGAAAGATGGCGAGATTGTGGGCGAGACCACCTCTGGGGATTACGGCTACCGCGTTGGGGCCTCAATCGCGCTTGGCCTCATCCGCCCCGATCTGAATGTGCCGGGCACCGAGGTCGAAGTGAATATCTACGGCCAAAAGTGCAAAGCAGTGGTGCAAGCCGATGCGCCGCTTTGGGATCCAAAGAATGAAAGGCTGCGGGCGTAAGTTTTCACGTCCCACAATATCCGAGTTTCTGCTCAGTGGGGGTTTTGCACCCCCACACCCCCGCAAGGTATTTTTAGCCAAATAAAGGGGGGCGCGGGTTGCGGATATGCTCTATTGTTTTGGAAGCCCTAGACTGCGGTTTTCGGGATAAGAGAATGGAATGAAAAAGAACAACTCAGCGGTAAATTCGGATTTCCGAGCGGGTTGAGTTTAGGAGATGTCTGATGACAGCGATTACGTTACTTGACGGCGGCATGGGGCAAGAGCTTGTGGCCCGCGCAGGCGGTGTTGCAACCGCTCTTTGGTCCACGCAGGCTTTGCTCGATGCACCCGAAATTGTGGCAGATGTGCATCGCGATTATGCGAATGCCGGGGCCAGTGTGGCGACGACTAATTCCTACGCGTTGCACCGCGATCGTCTGCGCGGCGGGGCCAGCAATCACTACGCCAAAGAAGGCCTGGCCCTGCCCAATATCGAGCATCAGTTGCAAGAGCTTCTCGCCTCGGCCCTGCACGCGGCCTCGGTGGTCAAGCCTGGGTGCCGCATCGCCGGGTCTATCGGCCCGCTCGGGGCCAGTTACCGCGCCGATTTGCTGCCCGCCCATGATGAGGCGGTGCAGCTCTTTGCTGAAATCGCAACCCATCTCGCCCCCGGCGTCGATATCTTGCTGTTTGAAACCATACCGGGACTTGCGGCGGCCCGCGCAGCACTTGAGGCCGGGCGCAAGACAGATCGCCAAGTGTGGCTGGCCTTCACCGTGGATGATGAAAACCCGACCCATTTGCGCTCGGGCGAGCCGCTCAGCGAGGCCGCAAAGATCGCAAGTGGCGCGGATGCCTGCCTGATCAATTGCTCCTTGCCCGAGGTGATGCCCGCTGCGTTAGATGTGATCAAAGAGGCTGGGATTCCCTTTGGCGCCTATGCCAACGGCTTTACGGGTATTTCCGAGGCTTTCATCAAGGGCGAGGCAACCGTGACCGATGCCCTTAAGGCGCGCACGGACCTGGGGCCTGAAGCCTATGCCAAACATGCGCTCGCCTGGGTCGATCAAGGCGCAACCATTGTGGGCGGGTGCTGCGAGGTCGGCCCGGCCCATATCAAAGAGCTGCACGACCAGCTCATCGCCGCCGGTCATCGCATCATTTAACCGGGAGATTATGATGGGCCTACAGATCAAAACGCCACAAACCCTCGGGGTGCTCTTGACCTTGGCTTATGGCTTTTTGGTCTATTATTGGCTGTTTTATTTCCAGGGCGGACCAACTGGCGTAATCGTCGCTGTCTGCCTGTTCCCTGTCCTCTTGGGAGGCGCGACCCAGCTGCTCTGGGATCCGATCCGGTTGCGGACCGCTCTTAAGGTCTGGGGCACCAGTCTACTGATTGTTTTGGCGATTTCTATCGTCCTGTTTGTTATTGAGCAGGAAACACTTATCTGCATCGCAATGGCCGTGCCGCTGATCTTGCCTTTGCAATTCGCCGGCGTGTACCTCGCCCGCTTAGCTATTGGGTATTTTGAGAGTGATGAGAATGAGCCGCCCTCCACCAAGCTGCGCGCGGTTCTGGCGCTTCCCCTGATCATCCCGCTTATGCCTGGATTGGATGTCTTTCCCGAAAAACACGTCACGGTCACAACAGAAATTGTCATTGCCGCCCCGGTGCAAACCGTCTGGGATCACACGGTTGAAATTCGCCAGATTGAGCAACATGAACGCATTTGGACGATTTCCCATAATATTCTTGGATCGCCGCGCCCGGTCGATGCCTCAGTTTCCGGCGATATTCGCTATTTGACCTGGACCAAGGGCGTAACCTTCCAAGAGCATATCACCGCAACCAATGGCAAAGACCTGCTAAAATGGCGCTTTGTTTTCCCTGATAAAGCGGCGCTGCGGGCCATTGATCCGCATGTTTATCCCGATAGCGAGATCCTGCATCTGGAATCCGGCTCCTATGAGCTGATCGAGCTTGAAGGCGGAAAGACGCAGCTCACGCTCAACACCAATTACACCCTGAAAACGCCTATGAACGGGTATTTGGCCCTATGGGGTGAGCTTTTCTTGAACGACTTCCATAGCAGCGTTCTGTCGGTCATCAAATCGCGCTCTGAAAAGGGCGAAACAGACTTAACAAATGGATCATCAGCATGACAAATATCCCCTCTAAAGCCCGCGCCGTCATCATTGGTGGCGGTGTGGTGGGCTGCTCTGTGGCTTATCATCTAACCAAGCTTGGTTGGCGCGATGTGGTGCTGCTGGAACGTAAACAACTCACCTCTGGCACCACTTGGCATGCGGCGGGGCTGATCGCGCAGCTGCGCGCCACGGCCAATATGACCAAGCTCGCCAAATATTCCCAAGAGCTTTACGGTAGCCTTGAAGCAGAGACCGGCGTGGCCACGGGCTTTAAACGTGTGGGCTCAATCACTGCGGCCCTTACAAGCGAGCGGCTCGAAGAGCTGCATCGCTCCGCTGGAATGGCCCGCGCTTTTGGGGTTGAGATCGAAGAGATCAGCCCCGCTGAGATCAAGTCTCGCTATGAGCACCTTAATATCGACGGTGTGACAGGCGGGGTGTACCTGCCCAAAGATGGGCAGGGGGACCCTGCCAATATCGCCCTGGCCCTGGCCAAAGGCGCGCGTCAGCGCGGCGCTGTGGTGGCTGAGCGGACCAAAGCCGTTAAGGTGGCCCGTCAGGGCCGCCGCGTCACCGGCATTGATTGGGCCGGCGAAGACGGCACATCCGGCCATATCGCCTGTGAGCATGTGATCAATTGCGCGGGCATGTGGGGGCGCGAGCTGGGCCAGATGCTCGGCACGTCAGTGCCGCTGCAAGCGTGCGAGCATTTTTATATCGTCTCCGAGCCCATCCAAGGGCTCACCCAGCTCCCAGTTCTGCGCGTGCCCGATGAATGCGCCTATTACAAAGAGGATGCGGGCAAGATGATGCTGGGCGCATTTGAGCCCGTCTCCAAACCCTGGGGCCCAATCCCCGAGAATTTCGAATTTGACCAGCTGCCAGAGGATTTCGACCATTTTGAGCCCATCCTTGAAATGGGCGTGAACCGTTTGCCCATGCTGGCTGAGGCGGGGATTCATACCTTCTTTAATGGCCCCGAAAGCTTCACCCCCGATGACGCCTATCACTTAGGGCTGTGCCCTGAGATGGATAATGTCTGGGTGGCAGCAGGCTTTAACTCGGTGGGCATCCAATCTGCGGGCGGGGCGGGCATGGCACTGGCTCAGTGGATGGACACCGGCGAAAAGCCGTTTGATCTGGGGGATGTGGATATCTCGCGCATGCAGCCTTTCCAATCCAACAAAACCTACCTGATGCAGCGCTCCACCGAGACGCTGGGCCTGCTCTATGCGGATCACTTCCCTTACCGGCAGAAAGCCACCGCGCGCGGGGTGCGGCGCACGCCCTTCCACCATCACCTCAGCCAGCATGGTGCGGTATTCGGCGAACTTGCCGGTTGGGAGCGCGCCAATTGGTTCGCCAGAGACGGCCAGAGCCCCGAATACGCATATTCCTGGGCGCGTCAGAACTTCTTTGACAATGTGCGCGATGAGCATATGGCCGTGCGCACCGGCCTTGGCATGTATGATATGTCCTCCTTTGGCAAACTGCGGGTTGAGGGACCGGATGCCGAGGCCTTTCTCAACTATGTGGCGGGCGGCGATTATTCGGTGCCCATTGGCAAAATCGTCTATACGCAATTTCTCAACAAGACAGGCGGGATTGAGGCCGATGTGACCGTCACGCGGCTGACCGAAACCGCCTATCTGGTCGTCACCCCCGCCGCCACGCGTCTGGCCGATCAAACTTGGCTTGAGCGGCATAAAGGCGATTTCAACGTGGTGATCACCGATGTCACAGCGGGCGAGGGCGTGCTGGCGGTGATGGGCCCCAAAGCGCGGGATCTGCTGCAAGCAGTGTCGCCCGGCGATTTCTCCAATGCGACCAACCCCTTTGGCACCGCGCAAGAAATCGAACTGGGCATGGGGCTGGCCCGTGTGCACCGCGTGACTTATGTGGGTGAGCTGGGCTGGGAAATCTATGTCAGCGCTGATATGGCCGCCCATACATTTGAAACGCTTTATGAGGCGGGTCAGGATTTTGGGCTCAAACTCTGCGGCATGCATATGATGGACACCTGCCGGATCGAAAAGGGCTTCCGCCATTTCGGCCATGACATCACCTGCGAGGATCACGTGCTTGAGGCGGGGCTTGGCTTTGCGGTGAAAACAGCCAAACCGGACTTTATCGGCCGCGATGCGGTTGTGCGCAAAAAGGACGAAGGGCTCAGCGCGCGAATGGTACAGTTCAAACTCACCGACCCCGAGCCGCTGCTTTATCACAATGAACCAATCCTGCGTGATGGCGAAATCGTCGGCTATCTTAGCTCTGGTGCCTATGGGCATGCTTTGGGCGGGGCCGTTGGGATGGGTTATGTGCCCTGCAAAGGCGAAGATGCGGCCTCTGTGCTGGCCTCTAGCTATGAGATCGACGTGGCAGGCACCCGCGTAAAAGCTGAGGCGAGCCTCAAACCCCTCTATGATCCCAAAAGCGAACGGGTTAAGATCTAAGATCTTCGCCCGCGCGGCGCTTTTGGGGACAGTGATGGAACGGGTTTTGCTCATCGGGGCCTCGGGCGGGATCGGGCGCGCTTTGCATAAGGCGCTGAGCACGCGTGGCTTTGACGTCATCCCTCGCTCGCGCTCCGCCGATGGGTTTGATCTCACGGATGAAGCCTCAATCGCCCGCGGCCTTGCGGGGCTGAGCGATCTTTCCGGGATCGTGATTGCCTCCGGCGCCCTTGAAATCAACGGCGCTGCCCCGGAAAAACGCCTCACGGAGATTCGCGCGCAGACCATGGGCGATCACTTTGCGCTCAATGCCATTGGCCCGGCGCTGGTGCTCTCTCACGCCCCGCGCCTGCTACGCCGGAAAGGCCGCTCGGTTTGCGCCGTTCTCTCTGCCCGTGTCGGCTCCATTGGCGATAATCGACTTGGCGGTTGGATCAGCTATCGCGCGGCCAAGGCGGCTCTCAATCAAATCCTGCACACCGCCGCGATCGAGCTGGCGCGCACCCATCCCGAAGCGATCTGCGCCGCCCTGCACCCCGGCACCGTGCAAACCAGCTTTACCGAAAAATATCAAACCCGCCACCCGACCGTCACCCCCGATGAGGCCGCCGAGAATCTACTAAGGGTCATCGCAGGGCTAACCCCAAACCAATCAGGCGGCTTTTTTGACTGGGCCGGAAAAGAGATCCCATGGTGATGCAAAAGAACGAAGACACGCCGATGGGGCTCGCCTTTGCCAGTTCTGCCTATCTGCTTTGGGGGTTTTTACCCTCTTATATGAAGCTCTTGGCCCATCTTGGCCCACTGGAAATCGTGGCCCATCGCATCATTTGGGCCCTGCCTGTGGCGGCGACTGTCCTGCTTTTTCTGGGGCGCACGCGGGATCTTTGGGCGGCGCTTCGCTCGACGCGGATGCTGGGAATGGGGCTGGTAACGGCGGTGCTGGTCTCGGCCAATTGGTCGATCTATATCTGGGCTGTGACCAATGATCGGGCCATGGATGCGGCCTTGGGCTATTATATCAACCCGCTTTTTTCCATCGCCCTTGGAGCCTTGCTGCTGGGCGAGCGCCTGACGTCCTTGCAACTCATCGCAGTTGCCCTGGCGAGCGCAGCCGTTGCACTGTTGACCTGGCAGGCCGGTGCGCTGCCACTGCCCGCGCTTGGGATGATGGTGACCTGGGGGCTTTATGCGCTGGCGAAAAAGCAACTGCCCATCGGCCCCAATCAGGGTTTTGTGCTCGAAGTTCTGATTCTGCTCCCCTTCGCCCTTGGCTATCTGGCTTGGCTCGGGCCGCAAAACGCCTTTCCTGATAGCCCCTGGATTTTGATCGGATGCGGGGTGGTCACTGCCGCGCCGCTTATGCTTTATGCCAATGGCGCCAAGGGGCTGCGTCTTTCAACCATCGGGATTTTGCAATATATCGCCCCCACCATGATCTTGGCTCAAGCGATTTTCCTCTTTGGCGAGCCGTTCGAGCCCTATAAAATCTTTGCCTTTTCTATGATCTGGGCTGCGCTTGCGATCTATACTTGGTCCATGCTGCAAGCCATGCGAAAGCCTAACTGACCGCCATGGAGAGCTACAGCCCCCCCACCGAGCCGCTTGAGATTCTGCATGAAGATGCCGAGCTGTTAATCGTGAATAAACCCACTGGCCTGCTCTCGGTGCCGGGAAAAGGCGCGCATCTTGCCGATTGTCTGATCACCCGTTTGCAAGCGATATTCCCCGAAACCCTGCTGGTGCATCGCTTGGATCGCGACACCTCCGGCGTGATGGTCTTTGCACGCACGGCCCATGCGCAGCGGCATTTGGGGCTGCAATTCGAAAAGCGTATGGTGAAAAAGACCTATGTGGCGCGGGTGTGGGGTGTTCCGACGGAAAAATCCGGCCTCATTGATTTGCCTCTGATTGTGGATTGGCCCAATCGGCCCAAGCAGAAAATATGCCATGAGACGGGAAAATCAGCGCAAACCGAGTGGAAAATGCTCAAGGACGAGGGCGAAACAGCGCGGTTGCGGCTTTTTCCCAAGACCGGGCGCAGTCATCAATTGCGGGTGCATTGCCTTGCGATGGGTCACCCGATTCTGGGGGATCCGTTTTATGCAACCGGCGAAGCGCGCGCCTTTGATCGCCTGATGTTACACGCCGAAGAGCTGAGGCTGAAACATCCCGATGGTGGGAAATCTTTGAAGTTTCGCCAAGCCGCGCCCTTTTGAGCATTTGGGCAAGGCGAAAAGATTAACCTTAGTTGCGAAACAATTGGTTTCAGACTTGATGACTAACCCGATCCTTTGGTAAACAACTCGTGAACGGTTAGCCCCGGCGTTTTTCTGAGTTCACCGATCCAGAGCGACACGCTGCGCGAGCAGACCGCAGAGGCAGGCGGGCTCAGGTTGTGGGGGCCGAGCCCGCTCGCCTCTAAAGAGAATCTTCACGCTTCACTGATATCGTCGCAACTGTAAAATAATACAGCGGGGGATAGTCTGATTTCATGAAGCAAGGTTTGAAGGCTCTTTGGGAAGCACACGATCTTCGGGATCACGAATCACATTGAGCATGTCGTTAAAACTGTGGCGCCCCATAAAGGCTGCGGTCACTTTGGCTTCGGCATCTGCATCCGATGCGGATTTCTCTTTCGCCTCAACGATGCTGCGCGCCTCGGCAGACTTCGCTTGTGTTGCCTTGGCATCCATGTATTTCTCGTCAGCGCGTTCGGCCTCGGCTTTTCGTTCACTGGCGATTTCATTGTTGCGCTGAGTCTTTGCGTGACCGTCGTTGCGGGATAAGGTTTCACTCCCCGCATCACCACTGGATGAGTTACGTTGCGCGGCAATCACTTTTTGCTGTGCAACTACGGAAGCAATGACCTGGCTTTGCGAGGAATTTTGCGTTGACGCGTGCCCATTCTGGGAGACTTCTGAAACGGGTAACATGCACTGTCTCCTTTACTAAATGACAATGGATCTGAGCGATCCGTTAACGCCTCTCATTCTATTTAGAGATTCTTTTGGGTCCACAACTTTTGAGAGTGTTGGTGAACATAACCTTAATGTTATAAACCCCATTCTCGGAAGGGGGCTGGGCGCGAGTTTGGGCGTTGAAAATAAGAGATAAGACAGCCCCGCCCGCGCGTATTTGAGGTGCTCCGCGATATGCCGGTTCTTATCATTTTAACGAACCATCCTGCCGCGCGGGAAGGTCAGGTTAAGTTATGGCCGCAAAGAGCTTTTGCTCCGCGCGAAATTCGCTGGTTTGATTCGGCTAGGTCCGCTCAAGAAGCTCAGCGTTGGTTAGAGATTTTTCCCTGGGCACATTGTTCGGCCGATGCTCACGATTTGCGTGGGCTGCTCAAGGCGTCAGTGCTGGGACGCGCAGAGAGGTAGGCCAGCATGATGAGAAAAAGGCTCAAAACTGTGGAAATCACAAAGTAACTTGCGATGCCTAGAACTATTGTCGTTGTATGCGTCAACACCAATCCCATCCCAATGATAAATCCTAAAAAACTACTTAAGATGACAAAAATACTGGCCATGGACCTGCTCTATTCGAATTCCTGGGCGCCTTATCGGGGTAAAATCTCAAGTAAATTCAGCGAGAATGTGGCGCAAAGATGATCAATTCTTGCAGTCTAGGCGTAGGGTTTTGCGAAATGGTTAACAGATGGCGGGTTGCTCGACTTTTCGTGTCATTCTGAGCGCGCTCGTAAACCCGGCACTTGCGGATTCGATGCGCAGGAGTGTCAAATCTATGAGCCGGTCTGTTGGCCGAATCCGGGAACTGGCTTGATTTTCTCGCTATGTGTGAGGATCCAATCATGGGTCTGCTCAAAAGGCATGGGGCGCCCAATGCCAAAACCCTGCACGTGATTGCAGCCAAGCTGAGCCAGGAATGAGTGTTCGCCCGCAGTTTCAACACCTTCGGCGAGGGTTTCCACTTTCAGTTTTTCGGCCATCGTTAGGATGGCGCGTATCATGCGTTTTTGCTCTGGGTCTCGGTCCACTTTGATCACGAAAGAGCGGTCAATCTTGATGCGCCCCACGCCAAATCGGCGGATGGATGCAAGGGACGCATGTCCGGTTCCAAAATCATCCAAATCAATGTTGCAGCCCAACGCGCCGAGCCCTTTGACATTGCGCGTGACAACATCATCCGGGCTTTTCGCTACAACGGTTTCCAGTATTTCGATGGTCAGGCGCGCCGGGTGCAATTCGAAGCGTTCCAGCTCAAGGGCTACCTTTTCCACCAGATGGGGATCATTCAGCTCTGCAGGGGAAAAATTCACGCCAATTGTGGCGATATCGGCGCCGGACTCGTCCCACGATTTCAGGGCTGTGAGGGCGTGGTTCAGCATCACTTCCGAGAGGCGGCCCATTTGCCCGATCGCATCGAGCTGCGGTAAGAACTCGCTTGGCGGCAGGGTGCCGCGGCTTGGGTGCTGCCAACGCGCAAGGGTTTCAAAACCGGAGATTTTGCCGGTATCGGTTGAGACTTGGGGTTGGAACCAGGGAACAATTTCACCTTTTTCCAGCGCTGCAGCCACATCGCTGGTATCGTCAAACTGGGCAACGCGCCGGGCTTTCGTTTCTGGTGTATAGGCTCTGATAGCGCCAGGGGACGAGGACATGGCGACATCCAGCGCCATTTTTGCGCAAGATAGGACGGGGTCCATTGTGTCGGAATTTGTCGGCCCGGCTTCCCGCCCAAGCTGGCAAAAGCCGACTGAGGCTGTCAAATAGAGGCTGGTTCCGTCAATGGCATAGGGCTCTGCGACGGCGCGAGTGATTCGCCCGGCCACTTGCAAACATATTTCCAGATCCAATGTCGGCTGCGGGGCCAAACAGATCGCAAAGCCAGAATTGCCGAAGGGGGCCAATAGATCGTCTTCGCGCAGGCAGCCCTGAATTCGGGTCGCGATCTGGTTCATGACAGCATCCAGCGCTGGTTCGCCATAATGGCTGCGCAGAAGACTAAAATCGTCGACACTTAGAATGAAACCGGCAGCTTTTTGATCGGTTTTTCGCGCCTGAGACAGAATATGCTTAGTTGTCATCTCAAATTGGGCCTGAGACATAAGGCGTGTGCGACGTCTACGAAGACCAAGCGGGTTGCGCGGGCCCAAGGCCCAGGGCAGCGCGATGAGCGGCAGGCCTAATGCGACCACGAGCAGTGCGGTTTCGCCCCCAAGCCAATAGGCAAGAAGGCTGAGCGCAGGCGTCAGAAGAGTTATTGTGACAGGGTGCGGGCCGTCTCGCTTTGTCAGGGGGTAAACCCTTAGCCAAATCTTATCCAGGACTTGTCTCATATGCTACCTCCCGCACCGCTTACGCCTGCAGAGATAGGATAATTGATTTACGGATCCGTTAATTTTTCTCTGATTTTTCCGATAGTTCGCGGCTAAGCCCGACAAAGTCGAACAGCTTTGGATCCAGCAGGTGTGAGGGGCGCGCGTTCATCAAAGCGCGGAACATCACGTTGCGCCGACCGGGGGTGTTTGTCTCCCAAACATCCAAGATTTGTTTGACTTGTTGGCGTTGCAACCCGTCTTGCGAGCCGCAGAGATCGCAGGGAATGATGGGGTAGTTCAGGGCTTTGGCAAAGCGGGCGCAATCCTCTTCGGCCACATGGGCCAGGGGACGATAGACGAAGAGATCCTTTTCCTCATTGAGCAATTTCGGGGGCATGGTTGCCAGACGCCCGCCATGAAAGAGATTCATGAAAAATGTCTCTAAAATGTCATCGCGGTGATGGCCGAGCACGACTGCGCTACAGCCTTCTTCGCGGGCGATTCGGTAAAGGATTCCGCGACGCAGCCGGGAGCAAAGTGCGCAAAAGGTGCGCGTTGAGGGCACTTTATCCGTTACGATCGAATAGGTGTCTTGATATTCGATGCGATGGGGAATGCCTTTTTCTGACAAGAACTTAGGTAGCACCGTTGCAGGAAAATTCGGCTGGCCTTGGTCCAAATTGCAGGCCAGCAGATCTACGGGCAACAGGCCGCGCCATTTCAGCTCATAGAGAACGGCCAGCAATGTGTAGCTATCCTTGCCCCCTGATAGACAGACGAGCCAGCGCGCACCCTCCTCGACCATGCCATATTGGTCAATGGCTTCGCGCACCTGCCGCACGATTCGCTTGCGAAGTTTGCGAAACTCGGTGCTTTTGGGCGCGCCAGAAAAGAGCGGGTGGATATCGTCTGTTTGATCAAGCATGGCAAGGCGTTAGCTGAGCGGGGCTCAGGTCTCAAGCTTATCCTGTGTGCGCGTCTCAAAATCGCTGGCATCATGGCGTTCATGCAGCTGTCTCTTGAGCTCGCCAAAGGCTCTGTTGACCATGCGCCCGCGGCTTACGGCTTCGCGCGCATCAATGGCTTTGGCCCATCGCATCACATGCTCATAGCTCTGAACATCCAAAAACTCGGCCGCAGAATAAAGCCGCCCCAAGCAAAGTTGACCATACCAGGGCCAGATCGCCATATCGGCAATGGAATAGTCATCGACCATGAACTCGCGCCCCTCAAGATGCCGGTTCAAAACATCGAGCTGGCGTTTGACCTCCATGGCAAAGCGATTGATGGGATATTCAAATTTTTCAGGGGCATAGGCGTAGAAATGCCCGAAACCGCCGCCAAGATAGGGGGCAGAGCCCATTTGCCAAAACAGCCAGCTGAGCATCTCGGCCCGCTTTGCGCCTGGAATCAAAAAGGCGTCGAATTTCTCGGCCAGATGCATCAAAATCGCACCGGATTCAAAGACGCGCACAGGGGTTTCGCCGCTGCGATCCAGCAGGGCGGGGATTTTGGAATTTGGGTTGATGTCCACAAAACCCGAAGAAAACTGATCGCCCTCGCCAATATTGATCAGCCAAGCATCATATTCTGCGCCGCTATGGCCTGCGGCCAGCAGCTCCTCAAACATCACCGTCACTTTCACCCCATTGGGCGTTGCCAGCGAATGCAGCTGAAACGGGTGCTTTCCCAAAGGCAAATCCGCCTCATGAGTTGGCCCGGCGATGGGGCGGTTAATGCTTGCAAAGCGCCCACCAGAGGCACTATCCCAAGTCCAGACTTTTGGGGGGTCATATGGTTCTGTCATGGCGAGCCCTTTACGCGTGTCTTTGAAAACAGAACCTACGTGTGATCTGCTCGCGGTCCAGGGGAAAAGCAAGAAAATACGATTTTATGCGGAAGAAACTAAAAATAGCACAGAGTTTTCGTGTAGCATTTGCCCGGCTCGTACCGGGTGGGTGCGTTGCAAAGCTTTGGAATGATGATTGGGGTGTGCCTGCACTCTCATAGGCGCAGGGCAGGGGGTATGACTTATGCGTAGGCTGTTGATCTTATGCGTTATGTGCGCTGTGGGTGCTGTGTTCTATTGGGCCGGTACGCGTAAATCCGGTGAGATCGAGGCAGATATTCAGGCCCGTGTGCTGCGGGATCTGGCGCTTGCTGGTGCCAGCGGCGTTGAGGCAAAGGTGCAGGGGCGCCATGTCACGCTTTCTGGCTCAGTTAATGGCAAAGAAACAAAGGCCGCTTATCTAGGGGTCGCGCGCGGCACTTACGGGGCCTTGGGGCCAGTGGATAATCTAAAGCTTACCTTGGACAAAGAGGCAGTTTTTGCTGAGGAAGCACCGCAAACGTCGCAAGTTGAAAGCAGCGAGGAGTTCGAGCGTTTGCAAGTGGCGCTGCGCGATGCTGAGGCAAGCGCCGAGATTGCGCGCGCCCAGCTTGAGGACCGAGATTTGCAACTCTCTGCGCTCATGCAGGAGCTGCGCACGCAAAAGGCGAGCCCAGCGGGGGAGGGGACCAGCGCCGATCTTGAAGCTCGCATAGGGGCGCTAGAAGACACGATTGAAGCGCAACAACAAGAATTGCTAGCGTTGGCGGCCAAGCGGGATCAATTAGATGCGTATTCCCAAGAACAGGCCGAAGCTCTCGTCGCATCTGCCGCACGCGAGGCCGCGCAGCAAGAATTGTTGACGGCGCTCTCTGCGGAATTGGATGCCCTGCGCGGCGTTCTTGCGACGGGCGGGGATCAGGCGGGTGATGCGGCACTCTCGGTCTTGCGGCAGAAAAATGCTGATTTGTTGCAAGCGTTGGAGCAACAAGAGCAGAGCCTGGCAGAGATGGAACATGATCATGCTCAGGTGCTTGAGGGGCTGCTAGACGAATTGAAGCTGCGCGAAGAAGAGCTTACCGAGCTGCGCGCCCAAAGTGAAACACAGCCCGAACCCAGTATTGAGCCTAACGATGCGTCCCAAAAGCTAAACGAGCTTGAGGCGGAGTTGAAAGAAAGCCTGCTGCAAAACGCGGTTCTTTCGGTCGCTTTGGAAGAGCTGCGTTCTGATATCGAACTTGAGCGCAGCCAGATGTCGCTCTTGGAAGATGAGAAAGCCCAGCTCGTCGCGCAGCTCTCGGGAACGGATGAAACACTGCAACTCGCACGGTATGAAGAAGAGCTGACCGACCTGCAGGGGCAATTGGCTGAGAAAAACACGCAAATTGTAAATTTATCGGATAGAATCGCCATGCTGGATCAACAAAATTCCGCATTTTTGCAAAATGTCACAGAGCCCAAAGTGGCGATTTCTTTCCTGCAGACGCTCACAGATGACACGGTAGCGATACCAGGGCTGATCGAACATTGCACGGCGCAGGCCAAAGGGATCATGCAAGGGGGCACGATTGGATTTGAGATCGGCACCTCTGAAATCGACGGGCAATCCGCCGCCCTGTTAGAACGTATGGCCGAGACAATAAAACTCTGTGCTCGCAACGGGTTGATCGTTGAAATTGGCGGGCATAGCAGCGCGCTTGGGAATAAGGATTGGAACCAGACGCTGAGCGAAAACCGCGCCCAATCCGTTGTCGATTTCATGGTCGAGCGCGGCGTAGCGGCTGACTTTATGGTCGCGCGCGGCTTTGGCGATGCGGTTCCCATCGCCAGCAATGACACCTATGAGGGACGGGCTAAAAACCGGCGCATCACATTCGAGTGGCAAAGCCGCTCAGCGCAAAATTAGCGGCGTAAAATTAACGGCGCAAGTTCACGCAATCACGAAAGAATTTCTGGGGGCATCTATGCAATATCTTCTCACCGAAATGTATTTATACATGGGTGCTACCTTTGTTTTAGGGCTCGTTTTGGGTTGGCTCATTTGGCGCTTTGGGCGGATTTCACCGCAGGAATTGGCCCATGCTGAGGCGGAGATTTCCCAGCAAAAGGGCGCGCTTGCCAAGCTGCGCAAGGAGCTGGAAGCTTGTGAAGTGGCCCGCGACAAGGCCCGTGCTGAGGTGGATGCGATGCGGGCAGAGAATACCGAGCTGACCATTCGTGCGCATCAAGCCTCGGAGCTGTCCCAACAGCTTTCGGACCGGCTTGATGCTTTGCAACGCAGTGAGCTGAATGTGTTTGACGGGGAGCCAGAGCAGCCCGCAGGCCTGATCGCACCCGAAGGTGGGCTGCCCGATGATCTGCAACGCATCAATGGGGTGCGGGCCGGGGTGGAATCTATGTTGAATGCGATGGGCGTTTTCCATTTTTGGCAAATCGCGCAATGGAGCCCGGCCGAGGTCGCTTGGGTCAATAACAATCTGGAAGGCTATAATCAGGGCAGCGTGATCCGTGATCGCTGGCAAGAGCAAGCCCGCGCCCTTTGGGAGCAAGGCTAGCGTTGCGCCCCTCGATGTCTGCACAAAAACGCCCGCGCAGCTCTCACTGCCGGGTCATACCATCATTTCAACCACTTACTCATACAAACAATCAGGATCTAAACAGGTAGTGGGGACCCCACCAGGTTTTCGACGAACGCAAAGAGCCGGATTGCGCCTTTGCGAACCGTTGGTAATCATCTAATCCTGTCCGCACGCTTAAGCCACTAGGGAAACTTACCTGGAGGTACCCACAGCACCCTATATGCCCCAGGCGTATCACGCGCGAAGTGAAGCTTCACGGCCACCCTACCCCAAAACTCGTTAAGATCCCATCAACCCACCGCGCGCCTCCCCTTCATTTGGCCAGTAAATACCTTGCGGGGGTGTGGGGGTGCAAAACCCCCACGGTGCGGAGCCTACATTCTAGCCCGCGCTCGCCTATTTGCGCGCGATCCGCATATATTCTAAACTTCCCGCTCGCAAAGCCATGCCGCTAGGGTGAAGTGCTGCTCGGGGCTTAGCTCCGCCCCAAGTTTTGTGCGCTGCCACAAGATGCCTTGTAGGGTTTCGATATGTTCATGGTTTTGCAGCCAGAGCACCTCTCGCTCTGTTAGGCTGGCACCGAAACTCTGACCAAGATCCGCAAGGCTGCGCGCATCGCCGAGCAGCGCCCGTGTTTTGGCCCCATAGGTTTCGAGCAAGCGCCCCGCCCAAGCTGCATCTAAGAACGGATACTGCGCGCGCAAGCTCTCGATATCGGTGTCGCTCTCATGCACAGCAAAATCCCCGGTCAGCGATATGCACAGGGCCACCGATGATGAAAAGATCACAGGGCTGGGCGAATATCTGGTGCATGATCGGTGTGGCAGGCTGGACAAATGTGCTTTGGGGAATGGCTCTTTCGCATAAGCTTAGCATAAAACGGCAAGATAAGCATCCAAGTTTCAATCCAGCCTATAATCGGGCGCTATTTTGGTTTAAAAACCTGATGATTTGGAGGCAGTTGCGACGGGGGCAGAGTGAGCAGACATATAATTTCTTGGGCGTCTGTGCTTGTCGCCGTGATATGCGTGATGCCGCTGGTCGGTGTTGCTATTGCGTCACTTATGGGCAGTTTTGACACCTTATCCCAGCTTGCTGAGACGGTTTTGTGGCGCTACGTGCGCAGCACAGTGATTCTCGTGATTGTTGTGGCCAGCCTCAGTATGGTGATTGGCACGGCCACTGCCTGGGTGATCGCCACCACCGAGTTCAGGGGCCGCAGGGTTTTCGAGGTTGCGCTGGTCTTGCCGCTGGCCTTTCCGGCCTATGTGCTGGCCTATGCCTATACCGATATTCTGGATCATCCGGGGATTGTGCAAAGCACCTTGCGCGATATCACAGGCTGGGGCGCACGCGATTATTGGTTCCCTGAAATCCGCTCGCTGGGCGGCGCGGCGCTGATGTTGAGCTTGGTTCTCTACCCTTATGTTTATCTTTTGGCGCGCGCGCTGTTTCGCATGCAGGCTGCGACGCCCTTCTTTGCGGCGCGTGCGCTTGGGGCCTCGCCTCTGGGCGCGTTTTGGCGCATCTCTCTGCCCATGGCGCGGCCCGCTGTTGCTGCTGGGGCGTTGCTCGTGGTGATGGAAACCATCGCAGATTTTGGCACCGTGGCGCATTTCAGCGTGCAGACCTTTGCGACCGGGATTTACACTAGCTGGTTCGGCCTTGGAGATCGCGCGGCGGCGGCGCAGCTGGCTTTGGGGCTTTTAAGCTTTGCTCTGCTGATCGCGGCTTTGGAATATATCAATCGAGGCAAGGCGAGCTACGCATCGCGCGGGCGCAAAGATCCCTTTCCCCGCTTTCAGCTAACGGGGGGCAAGGCGCTGGGGGCGCAGCTGATATGCCTTATGCCTGTGCTTTTGGGCGTGATTATTCCGGTGATCGCGCTCGTGGCGATGGGGCTGCGATCTGAGCAAGATGTTTTCAGCCCGCGCTATTTGGGCTTTGTGCAAAACTCGCTGGTGCTGGCGGCTATCGCGGCCCTGGTGACGGTTGCTGCGGCTGTGCTGCTGGGCAGTTACTATCGCATGCGGCCCACGCGGCTTGCGCTTGGGGCAATGTTTATCGGCAGGCTGGGCTATGCGGTGCCCGGAGGCGTGATCGCGGTTGGGCTGCTGGTGCCTTTTGCAAATTTCGACAACTGGCTGGATCTGCGTATGGAGGCTTGGTTCGGTATCTCGAGCGGCCTGCTGATTTCCGGCTCGATCTGGCTGATGATTGCCGCCTATATGATCCGGTTTTTGGCTGCTGCGCTTGGGGCCTATGATAGCGGTTTGTCAACGATCACCCCGAATGTAGATGCGGCGGCGCGCGTGCTGGGGCGTTCAAACTGGGGCATTGTGCGCGATGTGCATTTGCGCGTGCTGCGCCCCAGCCTGCTGACCGCCCTGTTGATCGTCTTTGTGGATACGGTGAAAGAGCTGCCCGCAACGCTGATCCTGCGCCCGTTTAACTACGACACGCTGGCAGTACATGCCTTTCGCCTCGCTTCGGACGAGCGCCTTGAGGCCGCAGCCGTGCCCAGCCTGATGATCGCCGCAATGGGGCTGATCCCAGTGATTTTGCTCTGTGTGCAGATCCGGGGTTCTGGTATGAAGGGGGAGAACTACTGACTTCGCGATCAATTGCGTTTTCTTATTTCGAGAGCTTCTTCTACCGCGTTGGAAAGGTGGGTTTTGATCCAGTCATAGCGTTCTTTGCTATTTGAGCCACTTGGATTGTAGCATTTCACGATGGTTGAGAGGCTTTTTTGCTTCGAAGTAAGAGTGATGTAGTCGAACGGGTTGTTTCCTTTCGCCGCAGTAAGGCCATTAGCATCTTTTAACCCATGAACGTAGATGCCGACCACACCCATCCCGGCATTCCATGACACTGCAATCTCATGGTCGATCCATTTGCGGTTCGCTGTATTTGTGCCGACTAATACGACTGTGCATGATCTGCCATGCATTTGATCAGCAATCCACTTCTTGATTGCGGAATCTCCTCCTTTTTTTACGGTTTCCCAATCATTGTCCGTTACCGGTTTATTGCCTTCGATCGTTCCAATATTCCTTACTGTAGATACCCGCCAATTGTCCGGTTCATAATGAAAACTGTAAAAACATCTACGCGCCATAGGTGCACCTCTCTATTAAATAAACGGTTAGGATTGTGAGAACTAGAAAACCATGGAATGCAAAAAGAGTCTTTGAAAATACAGAGGCCAACCACCCTTTGTCGTGTTCTTCGATCTCTGGATAGTGCATCGAATAATCGATTTCCTCATTTCTTTTTTTACGAACTATGTCGTAGACGATCCGAAACCGCCTTTCTTGCCACAGGAAATACCCATCCAAACCCCAGAACATTATTGCTGGGACTAACGCCAGAAGTGTAGAAAGTTGGTTTGAGTTTTCGAATGAGAGGGCAAAAAGGGTGGCCACAAGTGTCACAGACCAACCTTTTAGCAAGAATGAGTTCGATCCCATTCTGGTGATCGTCACTTGTAGAAACTCAAGGTGTTTATGAACACTATCCATAATTGCGAGCATACCCTAATCATTGAATGGGTGGAAGTAACAACTGGACTTGAACAAGATAAAGAGTCACCCTTTGAATAGAGCGCGCTCTGTTTGTGCCAAGCGGGCGGAGAATCTTTCGTGAATAGACGAGATAATTCAGCCTAAGTCTCAAACATAAACCTGTTGGAGAGAGGCAGGCTTGCCGCGCCAAGGGGGCGGGCGCGCGGGCCTAAGGAGCCGGGCATCACCCTTGGGCGGTGCAGGCCAGAGAGGGGCAGGGAGTCCAGCTCTTGAGTGACACGCGCCACGAGCGTTTCTCGCAAGCTTTCTGGCATATTGCCGTCAATCAAAATAGCGGGGAAATCAATGATCGAGATCGCCCCGACGATCATATGGGTCAGCGCGGGCACCGCCTCGGCCAGCCAATCTTGCACAATGGCCGCGTCGATCTGCCAATCGGGTCGTTGCATCGCGCGAACATCGCCCGCCGCTGCTTTCAGCCTGCGCTCTAGCCCGATCATGGAGGCGGCATCGACCAATTGCCTGGGCGCGCCGCCAAGGGAGGAGAGGGGAAAGGTGCCAATCGCGCCCGCATTTCCCGAGCGCCCCGTATACAGCGCGCCATTGAGAACAACGCCACCGCCCACGAAATAACCCACATAGATATAGAGGAAATCAGGGGGTGTTTCGGTGGTGCCAAAGACCAGCTCCGCCCCGCAAGCGCTTGAGGCGTCGTTGCCCAAAAATACTGGAAAATCAAACAGCGCATCGAGTTCGGCGCTCAGATCAAACCCTTTCCAGCCCGCCATGGCATCTGCATCAATGCCGATTGTTGTGGCCCATTCCCATAAGAAAAACGGCGTTGCAATGCCCAGACCCGCAATGCGGGCGCGCAGCAAAGGGGCGAGGGTTTGGCACAGCTCTTGGGCGGTTTCCTTGACAAACTCCAAGATCATCTCTGGGGTGGGATAGCTATAGCTCTGCTCCTTATGCGCCAGCTCCTCGCCGGTGAAATTCACCAGAATCAGCTCAACTGAGCGCCGCCCGACCTTGAGCCCAAGAAAAAAAGCCCCCTCTGGCGCAAGGCCCATGGGCACCGAGGGCTGGCCGACCTTGCCGCGCTGCTTTTTCCCTTTTTGCAAAAGCCCGTCCCGTTCCAGCGCGCGCATAATCACCGACACGGTTTGGGCCGATAGCCCCGTTTTGCGCGCGATTTCGGCTTTGGGCAGGGCACCTTGGCGCCGCAGAATCGACAGGACCAGCCGTTCATTGCGATCGCGCATACCACTTTGGTTCGAGCCTGCTGTCTCGAAACCATCAGAGCTATCAAGGAGTTGCAAATCTATCTTGGTCATCACCGCAGCCTAGTTTGGGTGCTAGGATGGTGCAAGCCCTCCCCGTTCGTCAATATTAAATCAAAGTGATTTACTTATTGACGGACTGCCCGAATCTGTTCTACCGTCAGTGTCGATACGCCAGGGCGGCGATCATTTGGGCCGACGTCAATCAGGGGCGGGGGCTGATTTCGGGAGGACATCATGAATAAGTTTATGACAGCCACAGCGGTGGCAATGGCACTATCGGCGGGCGCATCCGCGTCTTTTGCAGACACAAGCGCGTGCTTGATCACCAAGACGGACACAAACCCGTTTTTCGTAAAGATGCGCGAAGGCGCGGCGGCCAAAGCCGAAGAGATGGGCATCACGCTGAAAAGCTATGCGGGTAAGATCGACGGAGACAACGAAAGCCAAGTGGCCGCGATTGAGACCTGCATTGCGGATGGGGCCTCTGGGATCTTGCTGACGGCCTCTGACACGGCGGCGATTGTGCCCTCAGTTGAGCAGGCAAAAGAGGCGGGTCTGTTGGTGATCGCACTCGACACGCCACTTGATCCGATTGATGCGGCCCATGCGACCTTCGCCACCGATAACTTCCTAGCCGGTGAACTGATCGGTCAATATGCGGCGGCCAAGCTGGGCGATGCGGCTGAGAACGCAAAAATCGCGATGCTTGATCTGGCAATAAGCCAGCCAACTGTGGGCGTTCTGCGCGATCAAGGTTTCTTAAGTGGCTTTGGCATCGAGCTGGTTGATCCCAACAAATGGGGTGATGAAACCGATGCGCGCATCATCTGTAACGAAGTGACCGCAGGCAATGAAGAAGGCGGGCGCACCGCGATGGAGAACTGCCTGGCGCAAGATCCCATGATCAACGTGGTTTACACGATCAACGAACCCGCCGCAGCCGGTGCCTATGAGGCGCTCAAAGCGATTGGCCGCGAGAATGACGTGCTGATCCTCTCCGTTGACGGTGGCTGCCCAGGTATTCAAAACGTGGCCGATGGTGTGATTGGCGCAACCTCCCAGCAATATCCGCTCTTGATGGCGTCCTTGGGCATTGAAGCCATTGCGCAATTTGCCAAAGACGGCACGCTGCCAGCAAATACACCCGGCAAAAACTTTCTTGATACGGGCGTTTCACTGGTTTCAGGCGAAGAGGTCGAAGGTGTGGACACAATCAACGTTGCCAAAGGCACCGATCTTTGCTGGGGTTAACCCAAGCCAGCTAAGCTGATTTGAGAAATAGAAGGGCGGGCGATTGTCCGCTCTTTTTCATCACGCCAGAGGGGGGCTATGGGATGACTAGCGCAGAAGAGTTTGAAAAAGCCGTACAAGGGGCGTCAAGCCAGGTTGCGGAATTTGAGGATGAGCACAAAGGCTGGATTGGCCGTCTGCAACATGCCTTGCATGTCACGCCCGCTTTGGTGCCGCTGATCGTTCTGGTTTTCGCGCTTATTCTCTTTGGGGTCTTGCTCGGCTCGAAATTCTTTTCGCCCTTCGCGCTCACGCTTATCTTGCAACAGGTACAGATCGTTGGGGTGCTGGCCGCCGCGCAAACGCTGATCATTCTAACGGCGGGAATTGATCTTTCGGTCGGGGCGGTCGCTGTTTTCTGTACTGTTGTCATGGGGCAGTTCAGCTTTCGCTATGGCATTCCCGCCCCGGTCGCGGTGGCTTTGGGGCTGGCGGTTGGCACAGCTCTTGGGGCCATCAGCGGTTGGCTGGTCAGCCGGGTCAAGCTGCCGCCCTTTATCGTGACGTTGGGCATGTGGCAGATCGTGCTGGCGGCCAATTATCTTTACTCGGCCAATGAAACCCTGCGCAGCCAGGATATCGCTGAAAAAGCTGCTTTCCTGCAATTCCTGGGCACCAAGATCAAGCTGGGCGGGGCGGTGTTCAGCTATGGCGTGATCTTGATGGTCGTGCTGGTGTTTGTTCTTGCCTATGCGCTGCGCTCAACCGCCTGGGGGCGCCATGTTTATGCGGTGGGCGATGATCCCGAAGCGGCGCAGCTGGCCGGGGTCGATGTGCATAAAACGCTGATGTCAGTCTATATGCTTGCAGGCTTCATTTGCGCGCTGGCCGCTTGGGTGATGATTGGCCGCTTTAACGCGGTCAGCCCCTCCGCCTCTACCGGGGTTGTGGGCAATATCCAATCGATCACGGCGGTGGTGATTGGGGGAATTTCGCTCTTTGGTGGGCGTGGCTCCATTGTTGGAGCCTTCTTTGGGGCGCTCATTGTTGGGGTGTTTGAGCTTGGTCTGCGCATGGCAGGGGCCGATCCGCAATGGACCTTTATGCTGATTGGCATGCTCATCATTGGCGCGGTGACAATTGATCAATGGATCAGAAAGGTGACAGCATGAACCAGCCCATTCTCTCTGCAAAAGGCCTGGTCAAGCGCTACGGCAAAGTCACCGCTCTTGATCACTGCGATTTTGAGCTGATGCCCGGTGAAATCCTTGGCGTGATTGGCGATAATGGTGCGGGCAAATCCTCGCTGATCAAGGTACTTTGCGGCGCGGTGATCCCCGATCAAGGTGAGGTCTATTTGGAAGGCAAACGCGTCAAATTCACCTCTCCCATTGATGCGCGTCGCTACGGGATTGAAACCGTGTTCCAAACGCTTGCCATGAGCCCGGCGCTCTCAATCGCTGATAATATGTTCATGGGGCGCGAGCTGCGCAGACCTGGGATTATGGGCAGCCTGTTTGGTCAGCTTGATAAGAAGAAGATGCAGGAATTTGCCCGTGAAAAGCTTTCGGAGCTGGGGCTGATGACGATCCAAAACATCAACCAGGCGGTCGAAACCCTCTCTGGCGGGCAACGCCAGGGGGTTGCGGTGGCACGCGCGGCGGCGTTCGGCTCAAAGGTGATCATCCTGGATGAGCCCACGGCGGCGCTTGGTGTGAAAGAAAGCCGCCGTGTGCTGGATCTGATCCAAGATGTGCGCGCACGTGGCATCCCGATCATCCTGATTAGCCATAACATGCCGCATGTGTTCGAAGTGTGCGATCGCATCCACATCCATCGCCTGGGCAAGCGCCTGACGGTGATTGATCCCAAGGCGCATGAAATGTCCGATGCCGTGGCCTATATGACCGGCGCGAAAGAGCCAGAGGCGGCCTGACGTGCAGCTTGAGGCTCAGATCGAAAAGATAATACTGGCGGCTGACGGGCTTGCCCCAAATGAGCAGCGCCATCTCATCGCTATTGCAGGTCCGCCAGCCGCCGGTAAATCGACCGTTGCTGAGGCTGTGCAGCAGCGCCTTGAGACCTGCGGAACCCCTTGCGGCCTGGTGCCAATGGATGGGTTTCACCTAGATAACGAAACGCTTGCTCAGCGCGGGCTGTTGCATCGCAAAGGCGCGCCCGAAACCTTTGATGTGGATGGGTTCTTGGCGCTTATCAAGCAGCTGAAATCGGAGCAAAACGTGCCCGTTCCCCTGTTTGACCGCGCCGCCGACTGTGTGCGGCCAAATGCGCGTCAGATAACACCCGCGCAGCGCCTCGTGGTTGTTGAAGGCAATTACCTGCTGCTTGATCTGGCCAAATGGCGGGAGCTGGCAGAATATTGGTCACTTACTGCGTTTATCGCGCCGCCCCTTGAAACGTTGAAAGAACGGCTCATCGCGCGTTGGCGCGGTTACGGTCTAGCGCCCGAGGCGGCTGAAAAACGCGCATTGCTAAACGATATTCCGAACGCGCAGCTTGTCATCGAAAAATCGCGCGACGGTGCAGGCCAACTGCTCTTGCAAAGCAGCTGATCTACTCGTCAGTCGAGACAGCGCCGCGCAGCTTTTTGCGCACGGATTGCACCTTTTTCTGCTCAAGTCGTCTGCGCTTTGAGGCCAAGGTCGGGCGTGTTGCGATGCGCTTTTTGGGGGCTATCAGCGCTTTTTGGATCAGCTCAGTAAGCCTTGCGCGGGCGATCTCGCGGTTGCGCTGTTGCGAGCGGGTCTCGTCACACTGCAAGATGATCGCCCCCTCCTTGGTCCATTTCTGCCCCGCCATGCGTTTCAGCCGCGTTTTTACAGGGCCGGGCAGGTTCGGCGAGCGCGCGGCCTCAAAGCGCAACAGCACCGCCGTTGCCACCTTATTCACATTCTGTCCGCCAGGGCCCGAGGCGCGCACAAAGCTCTCGGTCAGCTCCCAATCGGCAATTTCAATATTCTCACTAATTCGTAAAACCATTTGTCTTCTCACATAAAAAGGGCCGCCCAATATCGCGAGCGGCCCTTCGAACGGTTTGGAGGCGGGCCGGTCAGGCCTCAGCCAACATCTGAGATCGCCTTAAAGGCGCAGCTCACATGCTGTTCCGACACCTCTCTCCAACATCATTCTCGACACTGGATCACCTCCTTTCAGTTGTTGAACTCACCTTCAGTGTTGCACAGTTTTCGCTCAGCTCAAAGCAGTTTTGTTATTTTGCAGCCGGCCTGTGATCACCTTGAAGGGGACAAGCGCAACAAGTGCGAGGGACAATTTCACACACCAATCGGCAACGGCCAGCGAGACCCAAAGCGGCAAAACCGGCCCAAGCCCGAGCAGCGGGGTTGCGCCATTTGCCCAAGAGACATCATTTGCGGGCTCAAGAAAGATTAACCCGTGCGAAAACGCCACAGAAAAGAAAATGGCCGTATCCACAGTGCTGCCAATCAGGGTCGAGGCAAGCGGCGCGCGCCACCAAGCCCCGCCGCGCAGGGCGCTGAAAATGCCCACATCCAAAAGCTGCGCGGTCAAAAACGCAAGGCCTGAGCCAAGCGCGATGCGCAAAGTGACCGCCGGATATTCGAACCCATCTCCTTGCAACATGATCTGCGTGCCCACCAGCGAGCAGAAAATGCCGACGATAAATCCGGTGAACACAACCGTGCGCGCTGCGGCTGCGCCATAAACCCGGTTCATCACATCCGTCACCAGAAAGGCAATCGGGTAGGTGAAAGCCCCCCAGGTTAGCCAATCTCCAAGGAGAAATTGCACAAAGACATTCGAAGCCACAACGATAACAGCCATGGCAATGATGCCAGGCAAATGGGTGCGCGACATGACGACCTCCGTTTTTATTGCTCGATTACGCAGCTTGGGCTTGTGTCAAACCGCTCTTGTGCTCCGATTAGTTGGGTGCGACATTTTGTGCAACCCTTTCTTTTGTGGTTAGTTCGACGAATTCCGTGCGCTGCCAGGTTTTGAAATTGTTATCTGACACCATCAAGAACCGCAGGCGACCGGTATGATCTTGGGTGACGCTGAGGCCCTCCAGATTGTCATATTTCCCTAAAGAGCTGCGCCAAAGCCGGGTGCTGACCACCGCTTCGCCGGTCCAGCTAAGCTTGCGGATTTGACTGCGAAATCCAACCGGAGAGGCTGCGCGCTCTAGCAGATACAGTGCGCCATCGGGGCCAAAATCAGCGCCAACCACGCAAAACCAGCGGTCTTTCTTGAGCGACGCGACCTGAGACCAAACCCCGCGTGAGAACTTATAGAGCGGGATATTTTCCACGCTTTGCGGGGCCAGCTCTGGGGCTGCGAATAGATCACCTTGCCCGCTTACGGCAACGGCTTCAAAGCCGAGATTCTTGACCTTAATCCGATCATCGGGCGGGGCGGAAATATTGCGCATCACCGCTGTTTCGAGCGCTATTTTTTTGACCCGCGGCTTTGCTTCAAGCGAGCTATAGAGCAATCCATTGTCGGTGAGAGCAAGCCCTTCGGTGTCCAGCCGCCCATCATGATCGCCATTGATCAACTCTCTTTCGTTAAGAACGCTGAGGGCAATGATTTCGCCGCTGCGGGAGCGCTTGATCAATAGCTCGAAAAGATGTCCTTTATCTGACACCGTAAAGCCGCGCTGCCCGTCGTCTGTGAGCTCTAAACCTGATAGGCCAGCAAAGTCTGTGTCAGGGACATTTGGGAAAATTCGTGCGCTTTCAACAAGATGCTGGGCAAAAGCGGGCTGGGTTCCTAGCGTGAGCGCAACACAGAGCCGCATTGCTGTGGCAAATCGGCCAAGGTGTAGTCGCGGCGTGGTTTTGGTACATAGTTGGGATCCGGTGGCGGTGGATTTAAGATATCGTGCACCCATTTTTCGGCATCCTCGCAGCCATCGCCGCGCGGTGGCGGATCCTGATCTATGCAGCCCCGCGCCCCGCGTGGACAGGCCAGACGCACATGGAAATGATAGTGGTGCCCCCACCAGGGGCGGATTTTTCGCAGCCATTTTCGGGAGCCTGTCTCATCTTTGCACATCTGGACTTTGGCACCAGGGAACACAAAGATTCGTGCCACACGCGGATCCTGAGCCGCCGCCTTAATGATCTCATGATGCGCGCGCGTCCAGCTAGAATTGACATACGCCCCCTTGGCCCGGCGCAGCGAAATTGACGAGATATTTTCACGGGCCCTGCGCGAAAGCGACAGATCATTTGCAGGCAGCATCCAAATATCCACATCCAGCCCGATCTGATGGCTGCGATGACCTGACAACATCGGCCCGCCCTTGGGTTGCGAAATATCGCCAATATAAAGTCCGCGCCAGCCCGGTTGCGCTGCAGCGGCGCGGCTTAATTGTTTAATGAAATCAATGGTCTCAGGGTGCCCCCAATTGCGGTTTCGGCTCAGGCGCATCGCTTGCCAGGTTGCCCCAGTCTCGGGCAGCTGAGTGGCCCCAGCAATGCATCCCTTAGAATATCCCCCGAACGGGGCTGGGCGCTGCTCTGAGCCAGAGCGCTCTGCGCCAAAAAGCTGCTTTGCGGGCTGTGCCATTACCGTCCCGCATAATGTGCAGATCAGGATGACGAGGCTGGCGAATTTGATCATCCGGCTTGATCCCCCAGAGGATTGACATAGCGCAAAAGCCAGAGGCCAAGTAAGAACAAGATGAGCACCGGGATATACCCGAATTGTGGATTTCCGGTTAATGTTGAGAACAGTGCAATGAGGGCTGGCGCTAAAAAGGCAGTCGCTCTGCCGGAAAGTGCAAACAAACCAAAGGCTTCTGTTGGGCGCTCTGGGTCAGTGTGTCGCACCATGAGTGAGCGGGATGCGGCGTAAATCGCTCCACCCGCCCCGCCAATGCAGGCGCCACAGACAAAGAAAATCGCATCGGGAAGCGAAGAACCCGGCGCAAAAGTGATCACACCGAACAAGGATTCGCGGCTCATGCCCACGATGATCAAACAGACCACGATCAACACATAGCAGCAGGCTTTAATCACAGGTATGGGCCCTTTGCGGCTGTCATAATACCCGCCGATTTGCGTCACAACAGCGGCTGTAATCGCGGCAACGATCCCAAAGGCACCGATTTGACTGATCGACCAGCCCAGTACCAGTTTGGCAAAGATACCGCCCGCAGCATAAAGTGCGTTTAAGGCATCACGGTAAAGCATTGACGATATGAGGAAATTAAAGAGCGATTTACGCTTATATGTGCTTTGAAGCGTGGATTTGAGTGACGACATCGCCATCCCCACGCCGCCTGAACTGGAAGGCCGCGCCTCGCGTACCCATAAAAAGAACGGCACCATAAATATCGCGAACCAAATCGCAATAAAGGGGCCGATTGCGCGGGTTCCCTCCCTTTGGCTGCTATCAAGCCCGAATGCGGGGGCAAGCCCTGCATAGGTCGTGCCGCTATTGGTTTCCACAAAGAAAGCCAGAGAGATAGCAAGGGCGGAAACCCCGCCCCAATAGCCGATCGCTGCGCCCAGCCCGGAGATTTTCCCAACCTCTTGCTCATTTCCGAGCGATGGTAGCAGCGCGTTTACGAATAGCAGCAAAAACTCCGCGGTGATAAAGGCTGCGTTAAAGAAAAACAGCATCATCCAGATGTTGCTGCCTGCCGGATCGCTCCACCATAGCGCCCAAGACAGGGGCAGGAACAGCGCAGAAAAGCCCCAAATCCAAGGCATACGCCGCCCGGTGCTATCCGCAAATGCACCAAGAAAGGGGGCGGTAAAGGCGATAAACAGCCCGGCAACCATCTGCCCCCAAAACCACAAAGACTGCGCGGCGGCATTTGCCTGCTCGGCCTCTGCGATTCGGTGGTTGTAATAATTGCTGGCCGCTTCGGCAAAGAAAGGCGCAAACACAAATGTTAGCCCCAGGGTATAGAGCGGCTGGGTGGCCCAATCGAACATGATCCAGCCCGCGCGCCGTTTGCGCATCGAAATCTCAGACATGTTTACCCCACCTTTGCGTTTGGGCGGATAAGAACAGGGTCGGAGCGATGTCGCAAGACCATTGATCCCTTGTAGTTAGCGAAAAGAGGCCCTACCTCACTCATAACGTGAAAATGGAGATCTTTATGTCTGCGATTGTTGGCCTGCTCGACCTTATCCTTGGGGTGCTTTTCTTTTTCATGGTCGTGCATATTGTGATGAGCTGGCTGCTCAATTTTCAGGTGCTTAACATCCACCAGCCGCTTGTCGCGCAAATTTACTACGGTCTTGGCCGCCTGTTGGAGCCGCTTTATGAACCTGTGCGCCGCATTCTGCCGGATACGCGCCCGCTGGATCTTGCACCGCTCGTCATCTTCATCGTGGTGATTTGGCTGCGCAATTACGTTCTGCCGATGCTTGCCTAAATCTTGTGGCTATGAGACTATGATCCACAACGGGCAGTAAGTATAACAGGATAGATATGACGGCTGAGCAGCTGTTGCGGGATGTTTTTGGCTTTGATGGCTTTCGCCCAGGGCAGAAAGACATTGTGGATGCGGTCACGCGTGGCGATGACGTGCTGGCGATCATGCCCACAGGCGGGGGAAAATCCCTGTGTTATCAACTGCCTGCCTTGCTGCGTAATGGTGTCACGGTTGTCATTTCACCGCTGATTGCTTTGATGCGCGATCAGGTGCACGGCTTGCAAGCTTTGGGGGTAGAGGCGGGCGCGCTGACCTCTGGTAACAGTGAGGCCGAAACGCAGCAGGTCTGGCAAGCGCTTGAAAATAAAAGCCTAAAACTTCTTTACCTTGCGCCCGAACGTCTAGCCTATGGCGGTACGCTGAACATGTTGCGACGCATTGGCGTGTCAATGATCGCGGTTGATGAGGCGCATTGCGTCAGCCAATGGGGCCATGATTTTCGCCCCGATTACCTGAAAATCGGCCAGTTGCGGAGTGCGCTGAATGTGCCCGTTGCGGCCTTTACCGCGACAGCCGATGCCGAAACCCGCGATGAAATCGTGCAAAAACTCTTTGAGGGCCGCCAGCCGACCACCTTTTTGCGCGGCTTTGATCGTCCCAATCTGCATCTAGCTTTTGCCGCCAAAAACCAGCCACGCAAGCAGATTTTGGAATTCGCCGCCGCGCGTCCCGGCCAATCAGGTATCGTCTATTGCGGCACGCGTGCCAAAACCGAAAGCCTTTCGGGCGCACTAAATGCTGAAGGGCTCAGCGCGCTGCATTATCATGGCGGCATGGAGGCGGGCGCGCGTCGGGAGGCCGAGCGACGTTTTCAACAAGAGGACGGGCTTATCGTGGTGGCCACGGTGGCCTTTGGCATGGGGGTTGATAAGCCCGATATTCGCTGGGTCGCCCATGCGGATTTGCCCAAATCGATCGAAGCCTATTACCAAGAAATTGGCCGCGCGGGCCGCGATGGGGCGCCTGCGGAGACGATGACCCTCTTTGGCCCCGATGATATCCGCCTGCGCCGCGCCCAAATCGATGAAAGCGCGGCTGCGCCCGAGCGGATTATGGCAGATCATGCGCGGCTCAACACGCTGTTGGGGCTGGCTGAGGTAACCACTTGCCGCCGTCAGCGCTTGCTCAGCTATTTTGGTGAAGACAGCACGGCTTGCGGGAATTGCGATCTTTGTGATCAGCCACCCGAAACCTTTGACGCCACCACCGCTGTGCGCAAAGCTCTTTCGGCCATTTTACGCACAGGCGAGAGCTTTGGCGTTGGACATCTGGTCGATATTCTGCGCGGAGATCGCACGCCCAAGGTACTTGCGCGCGGCCATGAAAAGCTACCCACATTCGGCGTTGGCACGGATTTTGACAAACGCGCTTGGCAGGCAGTGTTTCGTCAAATGATGGGGCATGATCTGGTGCGACCAGACCCGGCGCGCCATGGCGCTTTGGTGATGACCGATGCCGCCTTGCCGATTTTGCGCGACCAGCAGCAAATCACCTTTCGAAAAGACACGATCCGCAGCGCCGCGCGCCGCCCCGTGGTGAAAACCATGGTGTCCGAGGATAATGCCGCCCTGTTTTCCGCGCTCAAAGCCAAGCGGCGCGCGCTGGCCGAACGAGCAGGCGTGCCCGCCTATGTCGTGTTCACCGACCGTAGTTTGATAGAAATGGCCGAAACAAAGCCCGCAACGCTGGATCAGATGGCGCAGATTTCTGGTGTGGGGGCCAAAAAGCTGCAAACCTATGGCGCTGTTTTCCTTGAGGTCATCACCGGTGCGCAACAAGAGCTGCACCCGGCGCGCAAGAAACTCGCGGGGCAAAATGCGGCCAGTCGTTATGATGCGCTTTTAGAGGTCAATGCGCAGCTGGCGCGCGGGGTTGATGGCACGGAAAAACCAATGACCTGCTCGGCCTCGCTTCTGTCCAAACTGGCGCAACTGCAAAATGCTTGCCCGAGCTCGGTGGAACATGTGCTGGGCCCCAAACGCGCAGATCGATTTGGCGCGGCATTTCTGGACGTTTTGCAGCGCGCGAGCTAACTGGCAAGAGAGCACAAGAGGAGCGAGCCATGTTAGTTGTGATTTCACCTGCGAAAAAGCTGGATTGGACGGAACGCGATGTGGCAATGTCCCAGCCGGATTTCAGCGCTGAGGCGCTTGAATTGGCGGGGGTGGCCAATCGGCTGAGCTTGTCAGAATTGAAATCATTGATGAAATTGTCTGATAACCTAGCACAGCTCAACAAAGAGCGCTTTGCGGCCTATGCCGCCGCGCCCGCGCCAGAACATACGCGCCCGGCGGTCTATGCTTTTGCCGGGGATACCTATCAGGGGCTTGCGGCTGAAACTCTTAGCGAAAAGGCCCTGGGCCGGGCTGAGAGACATCTGCGCATTTTGTCTGGGCTTTACGGGGTGTTGCGCCCCTTTGATGCGATCCAACCCTATCGGCTTGAGATGGGCAGCCGCCTAAAGACCGAGCGGGGCGCGAATCTCTATGCCTATTGGGGCGATGCGTTGTCCAAGGCGCTGAATGCGCAAGCAAAATTGACCGGGACGGAGATTTTGGTGAATTGCGCCAGCCAAGAATATTTCGGTGCTGTGGATCAAAAGGCGCTGTCTTTGCGCGTGATTACGCCGCAATTTTACGAAGAAAAGGATGACGGGCCCAAAATCGTGAGCTTTTATGCGAAAAAGGCGCGCGGGGCGATGGCCCGGTTCATTTTGGAGACCGCGCCAGAGGTGGCGGAAGATCTGCACGGGTTTGACACCGACGGTTACAGGTATCGGCCCGCGTTATCACAGCCCGGAAAACCGGCTTTCTCGCGCCCCTATCCGGCCTGAGCCACAGGCGCGACGGGCGGGATTGCGTTTTCGGGTGCGTTTTCTACGATTGCATCGATAATTTTGCCTTTGTTGAAGGGTTTGGTGAGATGGCTATCAAGCCCAGCTTTCATGATTTCATCATCATCCCCGGTAAGAGCATGGGCCGTGAGGGCGATAATAGGTGTGCGTTTGGGTCCGTTAAGTTCTAGCTCGCGGATTTTGGATGTGGCCTCTTTGCCATCCATACGCGGCATGGAGATATCCATAAAGATCAGATCAGGCTCAAATTCTTGATAAGCCTCAACGGCGAAGATGCCATCATTGGCAAATTTCAGGTCAATCTCCAAGGTTTTCAACATTTTCCGCAGAACAAGCTGGTTGGTTTTGTTGTCCTCGGCGGTCAGAACCCGCATCAAGCGGGGCGCTTCTTGGGCGGCGACCGGCTCTGGTGGCGGGGCTGTTGCTTCGGGCGCGGGCGCGCTTGGTTCCGGCTGCGGCTCTGGAATGGGGGGCGCTGCAAGGTCTTGGGGCAGTGTTGGCTCCGGGGGCGCGCTTGGCTCTGGAGGTGACGCAAGATCCGGCTGCTGCGCTGGGATGGGGGGCACTGCAAGGTCTTGAACTGGTGTTGGAGCTGGCTCTGGGAGCGCAATTGGCTCTGGAGGTGGTGCAAGATCTGGCTGAGGCGTTTGAACGGAAGGTTCTGCGAGTTCTTGAACGGGTTCGGGAGCCGTTTGTTGAGGCGGCGGCGCAGGAGTCGGTTCTGACGCGATTGGGGCTGCAAGTTCTTGGGCTGGTTGCGGGGGGGCGCTTGGCTCAGGAATAGGCGCTAGGTCTGGCTCCGGCTCTGGAGTGATCGGCGATGCAAGATCTTGACCCGTTTCAGGAGGAGTTGGTGCCGGTTCGAGCGGCGTTGCGATGATCTGTTCTGCTGCCTCAGGCCGGGCGGGTTCGACGGCCATCTCTGGTGCTTCGACCGGTTGGGTGATGGGTTCGGGCACCGTTTCTGTTGCGGGCATTGGCTTGGGGCGCGCTCGGAATACCGGCTGTGCGACCGGTTCGGGTGTTTCATTCATCAACGGCTGAGGCTCTGCAAGGGGAGTGGCGGTGGCCGGTGATTCAGATATCTGCTCCGGGCTCGGCTCAGCAAGTGGTTCCATAACCTGGGGCGGTTCGGGGGCGATTTCCGGCTGGGCGCTCTCCAGCTCTGGCACTGGCTCTGGAACGGGCTCTGGCATCAGCTCTGGCTCTGGCGGCTGGTCGAGAGATATTTCTGGTGGGCTTGGTTCCGGTTGTGGCTCTGCGCTGCGCTTGCGTGTTCGGAAAAACGCGGGGGCCGGGGCTGGCTCTGGGGTTTCAGCTGGTTCAGGCGCTGGGACTGTCTCTGGCTCGACAGGCGGTTCGCCCTCGGCTTCACGCGTTGGAGCTGTGATGCGCGCGATCGGGCGTTCTTCCAGTTCTGCCCCAAGGCTTCGGAGTGTGTTGAGCAGCTTATCGCGCAAGAGCGGACGTTGCAGAACGGCTGTAATATTGTGCTCTTTGACCGCGGGGCCAAGTTCGCCAGGGTTGGAACTGAGAATGAAGGTGGGGGTTTGGTGCCCTTGGCTGCGCATCTCTTTGATAAATTCCACACCGCTCATATCCGGCATAGATTGGTCTGTGATCACCAAATCAAAGCTGGCATCAAGAGCCGATAGGGCGGCCCCGGCACTGGTGAAGCCTTGCGCATCGACCCCAAGGGCAAGAAGCTGGCGTTGAAGGATGTCAACATTGCTTTGCGTATCATCTAGGATCATCACCCGCTTGAGCGCTGCGGGTAGCGGGGCGGGGGCATCGGCGGCTGCTTCGGAAATTTTCAGAGGAATGCGGAAGGCAAAGCACGAGCCCACATTGTTTTCGCTTGTGACCCAAATATCGCCGCCCATCAGCTCCACAAGGCTTTTGGAGATGGCAAGGCCGAGCCCGGTGCCCTCAAACTGGCGGTTACGCTCATCATCGACTTGGGTAAATTCGCCAAACACGTGGTCAACCTTATCGGCGGGAATGCCAATCCCGGTATCCTCAATCGCCACATGCAGCAGGCAGGTTTCACCTTCGCTGTCGGGGATTCCGGTGACGCGCACCAAGACATGCCCTTCAAGCGTGAATTTGACCGCATTTCCGATGAGATTGGTCAGCACTTGGCGCAGCCGCCCGACATCGCCGATAAAGCCGCGGGCGAGGAAAATATCGTAATCAATAAGCAGTGAGATATTTTTGCTCGTGGCCGCATGGTTGAGCAGCATCAGCACTTCGTGAATGGATTTTTCCAGATCAAATGGCGTTTCAAGCAGCACCATTTTTTCAGCGTCGAGTTTGGAATAGTCGAGAATATCGTTGATGATCACCAAAAGCGCTTCGGAGGAGTTGCGGATCGTATCCACGTAAAGCTCTTGTTCATCATCAAGGTCAGAATCTTGCAGCAGCTCGGCCATACCTAGAACGCCGTTCATGGGCGTTCGGATTTCATGGCTCATATTGGCAAGGAACGAGGATTTGGCACGGGCGGAGTCTTCGGCCTTTATACGCGCCTCTTGCAGTTCCCGCTCATAGCGAATCGTTTCGGTGATATCGATGGCCATGGAGACCAGATCGCCTGACACGCTGCGATGCTCAATTACGCGGACATAATGATCATTCCACAGGCGCACCACGATTGGTTCAGGGGCCTCGGCTTGGCGCAGCTTAAGCATCTTGGCGCGCCATTCTGCGCGGCTGAGATCGCCGGGATCAACGATGCCCTCTTCAGAGAGGAGTTGCAAAATACGGGCATAGGGCACGCCAGGCTTGACCTCTTCAAGCCCGTCAAAGGCCGCAAGAAAGGATGTGTTTGCCGCAATGAGCGTATCGTCATTGTCGTAAAAGGCGAAACCGTCCTGAATTGTGGTGATGGAGTGCCACAAACGGCGCTCGGCTACTTCCAGGTTTTGCGTAGCGACGGTGAGATCTGATTTCACCTTTTCATTTTCGGTGCGAATCGTTTCGACCTGCGCGCGGGTTTCCACAATTTCTTCGGTGAGCGCCCGCGCATGCTGGCCCAATTTGCGGTTAGCAGCATAAAGTTCGGCCTGTTTGAGCTCTAAAAGGCGCTCCGCTGCAAGCCTGCCGCGTCGCTCCTCTGCAAGTTTTTCAGAAAAATCCATCACATATCCGTAGAATCGTCCGGGGATATGCTGCCTAAACGCGGTGAATATTGGCTTAAAGCGGCGCGTGAATTTGCCTGTTTGGGCGTTTTCTCTTAGCGGCGGCCCTCATAGAGCCAAGCGCTAAGGGTAAAGCCCGCCGCAAGTAGCAAGATCAGCCAGGGCGGGAGTAGGGTGATCTGGCGCAGATTTGTGGTTTCATACGCGCCGCGCGGGGTTATTCCGATCCAGCCTGGACCAGATGCGGGGCGCCCTTTGCGCACCGCTCGAACCAGGGGAATTCCATCTTCTAGCCGGGCCACGCCGCCATTATGGACGTTGATGAGCGGGGCGAGTACGTCTGAGGTTGCGATGGTTTGTTCGAACTCGCGGGGCGCGGCGGGCCCGAGACCAATCACGGCGTCAACCTCTCCGTTCGTAAGGTGGTAGAGGCCAAGCTGGGCTCCGGTATACTCTGCTTGATACAGCCCTGGGCGTATCTGCCGCATCTCCAAGGTTTCTGTGTTCCCTTCAGGTGTGATAATTTCCAGCGCTGGCACGGCCTCTCCCATCGTGCGGCGTGTGATGTGCATTTGTTGGCCAATGGCGGTGGCGGTGAGGGCTTCTTCCTCGAGCTCTGGTTCTTTCATCATCCAATGGGCGAGGCGGCGCAAAAGTTCCATCTGCGGGCCGCCCCCATCATAGCCGCGCGCCCAAAGATGTGCGTGATCTGACGCGAGCAGCGCCACGCGCCCCTGTCCAACGCGGTTCACGACCAAAAGCGGTTTTTCCTTTGGGCCGGACATAAGCACTTGGCCTGTGCGCGGCTCGACCTCTATATGGCGCAGCCATTGGCCCCAGCTGTCAGCCCCGTCCAGATCGGCTGTGACCGGATGGCGCGCGCCGAGCTCTGTGACCTTGGGGCGATACGCTTCGTCAATCACGCGGGCGGTTGGCACGGCGGGCACAATTTGGCCCAAGGGCGAGCGATATAGGCTGTCAGCAGAAGCGAAATCAGGACCGGCGGCAAAGAGCACTGCGCCGCCCCGCTCCGCATAGGCACGCACATTGTCGAGATAGGCGGGGGCGAGCAATCCACGGCGTTTGTAGCGATCAAAAATGATCAGATCAAATTCGTCGATTTTCTCCAGAAACAGCTCGCGCGTTGGGAAGGCAATCAGGCTCAACTCATCGCGGCGAATGATCCCTTGCTTTTCGGGCGGGCGCAGGATGGTGAAATGCACCAGATCTACAGAGCTGTCAGATTTCAGAAGGTTGCGCCAAGTGCGGGTGCCCGGATGCGGCTCGCCCGAGACCAGCATGACCCTGAGGCGTTCGCGGATGCCATTCATCTGGATCAGAGCGGAATTGTTGCGCGTGGTCAACTCGCCCTCGGCCTCGGGCACGGTGATTTCGATCACGTTCATGCCGCTATGGGGCAATGTAATGGTGATCTCGATATCTTCGCCAATGGGCAGGGTATGGCTTACGGGCTTTGCCCCATTGATCGAGGTTGTCACGCGCGTGGTTTCATCTTGCGCATGTGCGCCTTGGTCCTCGATGCGCATGGTCAGGCTGACCGGCTCGCCAATAATGCCAAAGCCGGGCGCGCCTGTGATCACGAGGCGGCGATCCCAATCGCTTTGCTGGCCCGTTTGCACCAGGTGGAAGGGCGCGGGCAGTTCGGGCGCACGTCTCATATCGTGAACGCGCCCGTCACTTAGGGCGATCACCCCGGCAATACGAGAGCTGGGCTCTTTGGCAAGTGCATCTTGCAGCGCGCCCATCAAAGCGGTGCCGCCATCGTTTTCGCTGTCCTGCACGGTAATGCGCCGCAGCTCGGTATTGTTGAGCCGCTCAATGGCTGTGGCTAGCGCCTGTGCCGCTTGATCGCTTTGCGCGGCCCGATCTGCAAGCTTGGCACTGGCGGTTTTATCTTCCAGCAGCAAAACGATATCGGTCAGCGCTTTGCGTTCTTCTTGGGTGATGATCGGGTTGGCCAGAGCCAGAACCACGATGAGTCCCGCCAGCGCGCGCAGCGCCCAGCCCGGCAAGCCGCGCCAGAGCGCTAGGGTGCATCCAAGGACCAAGGCAGCCAGGGCGAGCCAAATCACCGGCCAGGAGAGCAGGGGGGCAAAGATAAGCTGCGACATTACTGGCCCAGCCTTTCCAGCAGATCGGGCACATGTACCTGGTCCGATTTATAATTGCCTGTTAGCACATACATCACCAAATTCACCCCAAACCGGTAGGCATATTCGCGTTGTCGCTCGCCGCTGCGCCCGCGCCCCACGGGCAGCATATAGGCGCCATCCGGGCGCATCGCCCAAGCGGCCGCCCAATCATTACCGCCAATCACCACAGGAGAGACCCCATCATTGAGATTGCGAAAGGGCATGCCCTCTACCGCGCTGGCATCGGGAGGCGGGGCTTCGAGCCAGATATCACGCCCTGCATGACGGCCCGGAAATTCTTGCAGCAGGTAAAAGCTGCGGGTGAGCACATGATCATGGGCAACCGGCGCAAGGCGGGGAATATCAAGCGGTGCAGCAAGACGTTGCAGGCGTTGCCCTTCTCGCGTTGCGCTGCCAAGCCCGGAAAGATGTGCATCGCGCGTATCAAAGAGGATCATCCCGCCAGAGCGCAAATATCTGTTCAGCTTGGCATATGCCGCATCCGAGGGCAGAGGCTGCTCTTGCGTGATGGGCCAATAGAGCAACGGGAAAAACGCCAGCTCATCTGTTTCAAGATCCACGCCAATGGGCGCTGCGGGTTCAACGGAGCTGCGCAGATACAGGATCTCAGACAGCCCCGCCAGCCCGGCCTGCGCGATCTCGTCCACCTTTTGATCGCCGGTAAGCACATGGGCCAGCACCACTTCTGCACTTGCCGCGCGTGCCAGCTCAGCGGCGCTCATTTCGGCTCTTGCCTGCGGTGCAAGCGTCGCAACTGCCAGCCCTGCCAGCAAAACCGGTGCTGCAATGCGCGCGCCAAAGAGCCGCCCGGACATGGCGAGCGAGGCCAAAATATCCGCCAGCAAAAGCGCAAGGCCCGCAAATAGCAGCCATCCGCCAAGCGGCAATTCTGGGGTCGGTGCAAGGCCAAGCACGGGAACAGAGCTGGGCCATGTGGCAGGGGCGAGCCGATCATCACCCCCCAGCACATTGCGGGCAATGGCGCGGTTTTGCGATTGATAAACCCCAGGCAAGATGCGCGGCCCCAGGGGGCTGGTAACCAGCTCTGGCCCTTCAACCCCAGTTAGCGCATCACCCGCAACCAGATTGCCAAAGCCATCCAGAACAATCTTAGCCGACCAGATGGTGTTTTCCAGATCCTGCGCTTCGGGCTGCTGGGTGGTGGAGAGAACTGAAAGCCGCTCCAGCATCTTCACAAAGAGCCCGGACAAAGGCAGGCTCGACCATTCCGCATTGGCTGTGATGTGAAAGAGCACGATCTGCCCAGACCCAAGAGGCTTGCGGGTAATGAGGGGCGTGCCGTCAGACAGGGTAGCAATGGCGCGCTCCGCCAGCTCTGGCCCCGGCTGGGCAACCACTTGGGCGCGCACCAAGACATCTTGCGGCACCGGCAGCCCGTAAAAGGGCGAGGAACGTGGGAACGGAGCCAGGGTTTTGGGCGTGCCCCAGCTCATCGCGCCGCCCACATTGCGTCCCCCGGCCCGCAGGCGCACGGGCAGTAGCGGATCCTCTACATCGCGGCTTACGTCACTGGCAGCAAGGCGCGGCCCGGCAAAACGCACCAAGAGCCCGCCTGCCTCGATCCAATCCATCAGCGCTTGGGTTTCCTGCATCGAGAGGGTGGCAATATCCGAAAGAATAATCGCATCCGGGTTGGCCGGAAGCAGATCAAGCAACGCGCCTTGCAGCAAATCTACATTGGGGATGAGCGCTTGTTCCAGATAATGTAGCGGGGCGAGCAGTTGCTCGGTCTCCTCAGCGCCGCGCCCTGCGATCAGCGCGACTTCACGTCGGCGCAGCGTGTCATCCACCAGCGTCGTCGCGCCGGCACTATGCATCTGATCTATTGAGAAATGCGTGATCCGCGCGCGTTGCTCTGCGGGTAGGGAGAGCTCAAGCATTGCTTCCGTCTCGCCCGGCTCAAACCGCATTGTGCCGCGTGCCAGAATAGCCGGGTTTCCAGCGGGGTCTGTGCCCTCAGCAAGAATGTCATACTCTGTGGCGGTCTCGCCAAAGCTGCGCTGTGCAGTAAGCTTCACAAGTCCAGCCTCATATGTCGGGGGCAAAAGCCCGATAACGGGCGTTTCACTCTCCAGAACAGTGACGTTGCCTTTGGTCTGTAAAATCTCGAGCAAACGGCCCCGCCCCGGATAGTCCAAACCGTCACTGACCCAAAGCGTGTCAAAATTCCCAAGCGGCTCTAGCGCCGTCTTGGTTTCGGTGAGCATATCCGGCGCAGGCGACCAGGGGCGCGGCTTTATGCCTGCAAGATGCCCCTCTATCTCAGCCGCGCTTTGAAATCTGATCTCTGTAGGGCTTGCGATCATATAAGTAGCGGCCAATCCCCCGTAGGCGCTGGCAGATGTGAGCCGCGCTGCGATTCTCTCTTGCAAGGCCTCCCAATCAGGAGCCGCGCCCCATCCCCCATCAAAGAGCACAAGCAACGGCGCGCCAGAGCGCGAAATCACACCCTGTGGGCGCAGAACAGGGCCAGCAAGGCCAAGGATAAGCGCACCAACCGCGAGGCTGCGCAATAAAAGCAACCACCAAGGGGTGCGATCCGTTTCACTGTCCTTGTCTTGTAGGCCAAGCAGCAAGATCACCCCTGGAAAAAAGCGCCGCACAGGGGCGGGCGGCACCGCGCGCAAGATGATCCAGAGCAGCGGCAGGGCAAGCAGCGTCACCAGCAGCAAGGGGGCGGTAAATCCAATACCCGCGATCAACGTCATGACGTTCCCCCGATGGATTGATACAGCCATAATAGCGCGGATTGGGCCGACTTATCTGTGTGATGGGTCTGAAAATGCCAGCCTGCTAGGGAGCAGAGCTCTGCAAGTTCTGCTTTGCGCTCTGCGATGCGGGCGATATAGCGGGGCCTTAGATCGGCGGCTTTTAGACTTTCAAAGGACAGCTCTCCCGTCATGCTGCGAAACAGCGTGCGCCCGCGATAGGGCAGGTTTTCCTCTGCGGGATCGAGCACTTGTAACATGGTGCCGCGCATCCCGCGATCTGCGGCTTTGCTCAGGGCCAGCTTGATCTCATCAAGGGGGCGTAGCAAGTCAGAAATAAACAAAGCGCTCGCGCCTGGGGGCATGGCGCGATGCTCTGGCGCGGCGTAATCCTCTGGATGATCGCGTGAAAGCAGCCCAGCTAGGCGTAAAATCTGACCTCTACCTCGGCGGGGGGGCAGCTCTGCGTTTGTGAGCCCCACACGCTCGCCTCCTCGCACCAGCAAGATAGCGCAGGCCATGGCGAGCAAGCGGGCGCGGTCGCTTTTTTGAGGCAGGTCGTTTAAGCTGGCAAAGCGCATAGAAGCCCCTTGATCGACCCAAAGCATCACCGATTGCGCAATTTGCCATTCGCGCTCGCGGACATAGTCAAGATCGCCGCGCGCTGAGCGGCGGTAATCGATTTGACGGCGGGTATCGCCCGGCTGCGCCGGGCGATATTGCCAAAAATCATCCCCCAAACCCGCGCGTCGCCGCCCATGATCGCCAAGCACCACCGAGCTCGCAAGCTGCTCGGCCCGCCCCAATAGGGGCGGGAGCCGAGCAGCTTCGTGCTCGGCACGAGCACGAAGCGTGGCGGCTTCGCCGCTCACGCGGCGACCTCAAGCCCGGATAGCTGTCTGGCTGTGCTTTCAATGAGATGTTCCAGGGCTTCGCCGCGCGCGCGCGCGGCGAAGCCGAGCGCCATACGGTGGCTAAGCACTGGCTTCGCCAGTGCGATCACATCCGTGGTTGAAGGTGTTAAGCGGCCATCTAAGAGCGCGCGTGCGCGCGCGGCGAGCATAAAGGCCTGGGCCGCGCGGGGGCCGGGCCCCCACGCGATGCTCTCCTTCACTCTTGTGCTGGCCTCCGCCCCTTCGGGGCGGAAGGCGCGGACAAGATCAAGGATCAGCTCGACGACGCTGTCACCTACGGGCACCCTGCGTAGCAGGGTTTGGGCCGAAATCAATTCTTCTGCGGTAAAGACTTGATGGGAGGCCGTTTCTTCAGCGCCCGTGGTGGCCAGCAAAATATCCCGCTCGGTTTGCCGGTCGGGGTAGGGCACGTCAATCTGCACCAAGAAGCGGTCAAGCTGGGCCTCGGGCAAGGGGTAGGTGCCCTCTTGCTCAATCGGGTTTTGCGTGGCCAGAACATGGAAAGGGCTGCCGAGAGCGCGGGTTTCACCCGCGATCGAAACCGATTTCTCTTGCATCGCTTGCAGCAGTGCTGACTGGGTTCGCGGCGATGCGCGGTTGATCTCATCCGCCATCAAAAGTTGGCAAAACACTGGGCCTTCGATGAACTTAAAGGTCCGCGAGCCGTCCGCCCCGGTTTCCAGCACTTCAGAGCCCAAAATATCCGCAGGCATCAAATCAGGGGTGAATTGCACTCGGCTCTCATTGAGGCCCATCACGGTGCTTAGCGTCTCCACCAGCCGCGTTTTGCCAAGCCCTGGCAGACCAATGAGCAGCCCATGCCCGCCGCATAGCAAAGCGGTCAGGGTCAAATCCACCACCTCTGGCTGACCAATAAAGGAACGCGTAATCGAGGTTTTCGCCTCTGCCAACTTCTCCCCGAGCGCTTCGATTTCAGCAACAAGGTTTTCCGCTTCACCCATGTCGTCCCCTTTTTCTGGCTCTTTCGGTGCACTATGTTTTACATGATAAGACTATAGCGTGATTAAGGAAGGTGTAACGCCATGAATGCACAAAAAACTGTTACCCCTTCGCCGGAGGGGTTGGCCGCAACGGTTCGGGCCACAAATTCGCGCGGTTTGCCGCCCGTTCATTTGTGGAATCCGCCCTTTTGTGGGGATTTGGATATGCGTATTGCGCGCGATGGGACGTGGTTTTACCTCGGCACGCCCATCGGCAGACCCGAGTTGGCGCGGCTTTTTTCGACGATTCTCAAGCTGGAGGATGGCAAATATTTCCTGGTCACGCCGGTGGAAAAGGTTGGAATCACCGTGGATGATGCGCCCTTTGTGGCGGTGGATTTTGAGGTGAGCGGGGCAGGGCAAGAGCAAATCTTGCATTTTGAAACCAATATGGGCGACAAAAGCGCGGCTGGCCCGGAAAACCCCATCCGGGTTGAGCGGGATTGTGAAACCGGTGAGCCTAGCCCTTATGTGCATATTCGCGCAGGGCTAGAGGCGCTGATTGATCGCAAGAGCTTTTACCGCCTTGTTGAGATCGGCGCGCATCATGAGGGCTGGTTTGGGCTCTGGTCAGGGGGTGCGTTTTTCCAGATCATCCCCTCCGATGAGCTTGTGTGACTGGGTTAGGTTGTTAAGATAGCGTGTGAAAACAGAGGGTAAAACAATGAGTAATTTGGGACAGTTGGCCATCGGCATTTGTTTGGGGGCGGGCATCGCTCTGGCGGGGTATTTTGGCAGCCAAACCATTGTAAACGGGCGAACAGCTGTGAACACCGCCACGGTAAAGGGGCTCGCCGAGCGGGTCGTTCCAGCAGATAATGCGCATTGGACAATCACCTATTCCGCCGCAGAGGCAACAGCCGGTGAGCCGGATGTAGAGGCGCTTTATCTTGGAGCTGAGGCCAAGCGTGACGCGGTTTTGCAGATTTTGCAGGCACATGAGTTGGCGCAGGCAGATATAGCCGCAACGCCAATTCAATTTTCTAAGGATTACTACACGAATAAAGACGGAGAATATCTTCATACAAACTACAAGGCTTATGGCTCTGTTCAGGTTCAAACCACTGATTTGAGCAAAGTTAAGGCTGCCTATCTTGAAGCGGTTGCACTGCCGCGTCGGGGTGTTGATATTTCGATCCGCCCGCCCTTCTATCGCTTTAGCGGGCTTAATGACATCAAGCCTGATATGCTGCGCGAAGCGACCGAGAATGCGCGCGTGGCCGCAGATGAGTTCGCCAAAAATGCCGGTGTCACCGTTGGTGGGATCCAAAATGCACGCCAGGGTGGGTTTCAAGTAGAAGATCTCTCGGGCAGTGGCAGCGACACAAAAGCGGCTGAAAAGATGGTGCGGGTTGTTACCACGATCACATTCTATTTGAATAACTGATCTAATGGCCTGAATTCCGGGCGATTGGCAAAGCTAAAGCACTTCGCCCCCTTGACCTTTTCCACAGGGTCGCGTTGAAGGCGCGGGATCATGTGACAGAGCGGATAGGTGGAAGTCCAACATGGGCGAGCAAAACAAAAATCTGATCTTGGCAACAGCGCTTAGCTTTCTGGTGATTTTGGTGTGGTATGCCATTTTTCCACCCGAACCGGTTGAGGAGCTCGCGCAAACCCCGCCTCAGGAGGCCACAGAGCAGGGCGCGCCAAGCGAAACTGGCCCTTTGCAACCGATTGCTACGGAAAGCGCGGGGGGGCAAACCGCACAGACGGTTGACGATGTAGCAGATGCGCCGCGCCTGACGATTGACACGCCGCGCCTGCAAGGCTCTGTGTCTCTGGCTGGGGGGCGTATTGATGAGCTGTTTCTGCAAGATTACAGAACAGAGCTAGACCCCGAGGCCGATACGGTGCAATTGCTGACACCCCAGGGGCAGACCGGCGCGTTTTATGCCGCCTATGGCTGGGCTGCGGGCGAGGGGCTCGGCGCGGACATGGTTCCTGGCTTTAAGACGCTTTGGGGGCAGGTTGGTGACAATACTCTCACCCCGCAGACGCCTGTGACATTGCAATGGGACAATGGCGCGGGCCTGATCTTTGAGCGCGTCATCGCGGTTGATGCGGATTTCATGTTCACCGTGACCCAAACCGTGCGCAATACCTCTGCTGGTTCTGTTTCGCTCACGCCCTATGCGTTGCTTGCGCGGCACGGGCTGCCGGAAGATGCAGGCAAAAACAACTGGCTCGTGCATGAAGGCGCGATGATCCAAGGGCAAAAAGAGCGTTTCGATATTGATTGGGATGATCTGCCCACACCTGCGAGCCGCGCTGAAGAGGCTGTGAATGATGCGCAATGGGCCGGGTTCACTGACCATTTCTGGCAATCTATTCTTGTCGCCGACACGGGAAAACCTTTTCGGGTTGAGGCCTTTGTTGATGAGCGGCTTGGGATCTACCAGCTGAGTGCACGCCAACAAAAGCAAAGCGTTGCGCCGGGGCAATCGCTTTCGATCACCACGCGGCTGTTTGCAGGGGCCAAAGAATGGGAGGCGATCCGCCACTATCAAAATGACCCCTCCTTCCTTGAGCGCCTCTTTGGTCTGAAACAAGACCCTGAGCGCCCGGTTGTTAAGAACTTTATCGACAGCATTGATTGGGGTTGGTTCTTTTTCCTGACCAAGCCGATTTTCTGGCTGCTGCATGAGCTGAACGCGCTGATTGGCAATATGGGCTGGGCGATTATTGGGCTGACCCTGACCATCAAAGCGCTGCTCTTGCCGCTTGCGTTCAAATCCTATGTCTCCATGGCCAAGATGAAAGAACTGCAGCCCGAAATGCAAAAGCTCAAAGAGCGCGCGGGCGATGATCGTCAAAAGCTGCAACAAGAAATGATGGCGCTTTACAAAAAGGAAAAGGTGAACCCGGCGGCGGGCTGTTTGCCGATCCTTTTGCAGATTCCGATTTTCTTCTCGCTCTATAAGGTGATCCTGGTCACGATTGAGCTGCGCCATGCGCCTTGGCTTGGCCCGTTTCAGGATCTGTCCGCGCCCGATCCGACCTCGATCATCAACCTGTTTGGCTTGCTGCCCTTTGCATCGCCCGATCCAAACTCGATCCTCTCGCTGATCTTTATCGGTATCTTGCCGCTGATCCTCGGCATTTCCATGTGGCTGCAACAAAAGCTGAACCCAGCGCCAACAGATCCAACCCAGCAGATGATTTTTGCCTGGATGCCATGGATTTTCATGTTCATGCTTGGCTCATTTGCCAGCGGCTTGGTGGTGTACTGGATTGCCAACAACGTGATCACCTTTGCCCAGCAATATCTGATCATGCGCTCGCAAGGCTACACCCCTGATCTGTTCGGCAATATTTCCAGCAGCTTTAAGCGCAAACCCAAAGGTGATAAATGAGCGCTACTCTGGCGCAAATCTGGCGGCATCCTATCAAGGGGATTGGGGCCGAGGCGTTGGAGCACATCGATCTGACGGCGGGCCTGCCCTTACCCTTGGATCGTTCTTGGGCGGTGCTTGAGACGGGGGGTGATCCCAGCGAGGGCTGGCGGAATTGCCGCAACTTTCTGCGCGGTGCAAAGGGTCCGTCCTTAATGGCCGTAACATCGCGCATGGTTGGAGATGAGATAGAGCTTTCCCATCCAGATCGCCCGGTACTGAAAATCTCTCTTGATGAAGGCGCGGCGCAAGACCTGTTCGACTGGCTCGCCCCAATCTATCCCGAAACACGGCCCCAAGCGGTCTCTTTGGTCAAGTCGCCCGAGATAGGCATGGCGGATGCGCCTTTTGCGTCGGTTTCGGTTCTGAACCTCTCGAGCTTGCGTGCCCTCAGCCAAAAGGCCGGGGTAGAGTTGGATCCGCGCAGGTTTCGCGGCAATCTCTGGCTGGACGGCCTCGCGCCCTGGGAAGAGTTCGACCTGATCGGCAAGACGCTCACCATAGGCGCGGCGCAGCTCGAAATCATCGAGCCTATCACCCGCTGCCGCGCCACTGAGGCCAACCCAGAGACTGGCGCGCGCGATGTCAATACTCTTAAATTGCTGCAAGATGGCTGGGACCATACAGACTTTGGAGTTTACGCAAAAGTAACACGCGGCGGAGAAATCTCCTGTGGTGCTGCGGTGAGCGTCACATGACTTTGCCCTTTCCCCTCGTGGCTGAGCCAGATGATTTTGCGCGTGAGCGGGGGCGTAAGTTCTTTGCGGGCGGGGCAGAGTTCCTCAAGGGTGTCGTCGCCATGAGTGGCCTGCCCCCCGATGATCGGCTCGAGGTCTGCTTTGCGGGCCGCTCTAATGTGGGAAAGTCCAGCCTGATCAATGCGCTCACCGGGCGCAAAGGTCTGGCGCGTGCTTCTAATACGCCAGGGCGCACCCAAGAGATTAACTATTTCACCTTGGGTGAGAGCCATTATCTGGTGGATCTGCCCGGCTATGGTTATGCCAATGCGCCTGTGGCCGTGGTGGCGAAATGGCAGGCGCTTCTTAAACAATATCTCTCAGGCCGCGCCACGCTGCGCCGCGCCTTTGTGCTGATTGACACACGCCACGGCGTGAAAAAGGTCGATGAAGAGATCCTAAGCCTGCTCGATAGCGCGGCTGTGACCTTTCAAGTGGTCATGACCAAGGCCGATAAGGTAAAGCACTCCGAGCGCGAAAAGGTGCTCGCCCAAGTGCGCGCCTCTCTATCAAAACACCCGGCGGCCTATCCCGAGCTGCTGCTGACCTCGTCTGAAAAGGGGGACGGGATCGCGACGCTGCGCAGTGTGATTGCTCATTTAGAGTGAAGCAAGATTACCTCCAAGCGCCCCCTTCATTTGGCCAATAAATACCTTGCGGGGGTGTGGGGGTGCAAAACCCCCACGGCGCTGACGGTTGATTTCGCTCGAAACCACCTTTCGTCTTGCGGCCCTGTGCAATCCCGGTCAGAAAGCCCGGCGAAAAAGAGGCCTGAGAGATGAAACGCAGAGATATGAACGCTGATTGGATCGCCACCGCCGCCACCTTGAACCAAGCCCTGCCTTATTTGCAGCGCCATACCGGCTCGATTGTGGTGATCAAGCTGGGCGGGCATGCGATGGGTTCAGATGCGGCGATGGAGAGCTTTGCTCGCGATGTGGTCTTGATGCGACAAGTCGGGGTGAACCCGGTTGTCGTGCATGGCGGCGGGCCGATGATCAATGCAATGCTTGAGCGGCTGGACATCACCTCTGAGTTCAAAAACGGCAAGCGTGTCACGGACGCCGCCACAATGGAAGTGGTCGAGATGGTGCTTTCGGGCGTTGTCAATAAGCGGATTGTGCAAGCCATCAACCGCCAAGGCGGGCGGGCGGTGGGCCTGTCGGGCAAGGATGCGAACCTGATCCTATGCGAGCCTGCGGACCCTGAGCTTGGCCTTGTGGGCAAACCCAGCGAGATCGACCCTCATATCCTGACCACGCTTTTTGACAATGAAATGGTGCCCGTGATCGCGCCCCTTGGGGCCGGCCGCGGCGGGGAGACCTATAATATCAATGGCGATACCGTTGCGGGCGCGATTGCCGGGGCTTTGCAGGCAGACCGTCTGTTGTTGCTGACCGATGTGTCCGGGGTCAAGAATGAAAGCGGTGAAGTCGTCACCGAGCTCACGGCCGAGCAAATCCGCCAAATGACCAAGGACGGTATCATCGCAGGCGGCATGATCCCCAAAACGGAAACCGTGCTAGAGGCGATTGCATCGGGCGTGAAAGCCGCTGTGATCTTGGATGGGCGCACGCCCAATGCTTGCCTGCTTGAGCTATTCACCGAACATGGTGCAGGCAGCATGATCCGTGCGGGGTAATCTGTATCAATTGCTTTTAAGCAGCAGCGCCATAAGTTAGCAGCATGGATCTAGAACTCATACGCTTACCGATTTTCTTGGGCCTTTTTGTGCTCTTTGCCGCCATGGAGGCTTGGCTGCCCCGGCGCGTGCGTCGGTTTTCAAAGACGCGCCGGTGGATCACCAATTGGCTGTTTTCGCTGAGCAATTCCCTGACCGTTTGGGCCCTGCCTTTGGTCGCCGTTGGCGCGGCCTTGGATGCGGGCGCGAATGGGTGGGGGCTGTTTAACCAGCTGGGCTGGCCGGGCGCTGTTGAAGTTCTGCTCACCATTTTGATCTTTGACTTTGCGATCTGGGCCCAGCATTTGATCACCCATAAAATCCCGCTGCTTTGGCGTCTTCACCGGGTGCATCACGCAGATGTCGAGATCGACGTGAGCACCGCCATTCGCTTTCATCCGCTTGAAATCGCGCTCTCCATGCTGGTCAAGGTTGGCTTGGTCTATGTGATTGGTCCCTCGGCCTTGGCTATTATCCTGTTTGAAGTGATCTTGAACGGCACTGCGATGTTCAATCACTCCAATCTGCGCCTGCCCCTTGGCTTTGATGCTCTGCTGCGCCGCGTGCTTGTGACGCCTGATATGCATCGGGTCCACCATTCTGTGCATCGCCATGAGCATGACAGCAATTATGGCTTTGCGCTTTCGATCTGGGACCGTATCTTTGGCACCTATATTGCGCAGCCTAAAGAGGGGCATGAGACCATGAAAATCGGCCTGGAATGGCAAGATACCCGCCCCACACAGTTCCCTTGGAGCTTTGCCTTGCCGTTCTTTCGCAAATGAATTGGCAAGAGCTTGAGGCGCAGGCCGCGCCGAATGGTTTGTTTTTGATGGGCGCGCTTTGGGATGAGGGGCGCACAATTGCGCTGCTTGGGGCCGCAAAGGGGCTGTGGCCGCAGTTCAAGGTAAGCCTGGAATATATGGACGGCGGGCCAGATCCACTCGATCGCTGGTCAAAACGGGTGATTGGGAAGATCGCTGAGGGCGCGGAGGCGCAGGCCTGTTTCCCCTCAGATGGGCCACCCTATTTGCCGTTCATTGCTTGGGCTCAGGGCACAGGGCGGTTTTGGTCGAGCCCTACAGGTATGTTGGTGCATGATGTGGCGGGGCTGATGATTTCGATCCGGGGGGCGCTGGTTTGGCAGGATTTGCACCCGCTCCCACAAGCTGCCGCGCAAAATCCCTGTGCAGTGTGCCACAGGCCATGCGTATCTGCTTGTCCGGTCGGCGCGCTCTCTGCCACCGAGATGTATGACGTGCCGCGCTGCAAGTCCCATATTCAAAACGCTGGCGATGACTGCATGAATGGTTGCCTGGTGCGCCGGGCTTGCCCTGTGTCCGAGCGCTTTGCCCGAGATCCTGAGCAGTCCCGCTTCCATATGCACGCCTTTATGAGAGGGTAATATGCTGACACTCATCTTGATGCGCCATGCGAAATCGAGCTGGGGCGATCCGAGCCTCGATGATCACGACCGCCCGCTGAACGCGCGAGGCAGATCCTCGGCTGAGGCATTAGGGGCGTGGCTGCGTGAGAAACATTTTCTGCCTGACAGGGCGCTGGTTTCCACAGCGGCGCGCACCCAAGAAACCTTTATGCGGCTCGCTTTGAAATGCCCTGCGGACTATGTTCCCGCGCTCTATCATGCCTCAGCCAGCCAGATGATGCAGGTTTTACAACGGGTCAAGGGCAACACGGTTCTGATGGTGGGGCATAATCCAGGTATCGCGCAATTTGCGGGGCAACTGGCTGAGACACTCCCAACCCATCCCAGGTTCTATGACTACCCCACATGCGCAACTTGGGTCGCAAAGTTCGAGACGACCAGTTGGGACGGCTTGGACTGGCGCAGTGGCAAAACCCTGGATTTCGTGATCCCAAGAGAGCTGATCGGTTAGATCATACGCCTGATTTTGGAGAATCGAAGAATAGTCTGAAAATTCGACCAAAGAAATTCAGGCCATATTAAGAAACAATCGCAAAATTCGCCTTGGACTGTTTCCACGATTGTGGCGAAAATCTCTAAAATTGGCACAGAATTCAAGCAATGCTTGAGCCGTGATCCCGTTACCCCTATGTTCCCTGCAGGACATAATTGCGAGTGTAAAGGGTAAAGAAATGGATCCTACAATCAATGCGGGCAACGCTGGTCTTGCCAATACAGATAACCTAACCGTAAGCGATGAAAGACTGACTGAAGAGTTTTTTAATATCTTTTCGCAATCAATACTTCAGGATGAAGTCCTGGAATTTGCGAACGAAGACTAAGTCGATCCGCGTTGGTTCTTGGGGGGAATCCCGTTGATTTCAAAGGTATGAGGTTCACATGACAGAGGCTATCTCGTCAGTTGCAAGTTTAGAAAACCTAACCAAGTTTCAAGACCAGCCACAAACCCGTGACCTGGACCGCGACGCCTTTCTTGAGGCATTCGACCAAGGTTTGGGGACTCTGTCGCAACGGCCAGAGTTCACGGATGAGTTAACGCCCATGGATGAAATCTCCGGCACTTTTGCCGGGGAGGTCGGTGCCGAAAAGTCAGGCATCATGTCTGACAGCGCGAAAAGCGGTGAGCGAAGTAATGAAGAAGTGTCTGAAAACCTTGAACAGCGCTTCACAAGTCTCTACTTTGAGATGACACATTACCAAGTTGCTTGGAAGATCGCGCAAAACGTACAGCGAGATGTTAGCCAAGTGCTCCGTGGCAGTTAATTTGTAAGCGAGCGTTCGTATGGGTATCGCCAGTCTCTCGTCTCATGGGCGGGTCTTGACCGACTTTAAAGACAGTTTTGTGAACCGCGTTAGCAGCGCGGCGGCTAAGACTGATATATCCGTTGAACTCACGGAAGGCTTACAAGCCGGGCAGACACGCACCCTCAATGTCACAACGATGGTCGTTGGGGCACGGGGCGGTGCTGACATCGTTCTTATGGATGAGGGCGTTGCAGATCGTCATGTGGCAATTTCCTTTACGCGCTCTGCCTTTGGGCTCCTTGCTACGGTCGAGGCTCTTGAGGCGGATATCTCGATTGATGGCGTACCCGTCGCTGCCGGCGAGCAGTTGACAGAAATCAAGGTTCCCTTCCAACTTGAGATGGGCGATGCCTGCATGACTTTCAGGCGCCCCAGCAACAGCCCGGCCATGCCAAGCCTTGATACTCTAGGCAGCCTACAAGGCGGGACAGGCAAACCGCGCCGTGGGCGCGTTGATCCCATGATTTTGATGTCTGTCATGGGGCTGTTGATTTTGATCTTGCTCGGCGTTGTGTGGCAGTTGCTCAATGACCGGAATACATTCGTCGTTGATATAAACACGCCTGTTGCCGCCTTTGAAGAACCTCCTGTGCCAGATATGCAATGGCTGGACACGGCGCGTGCAAAAATTTCTGAATATGGGTTCGGGGATACACTCCGCGTTAACGTCATTGCGGATAATATCTTTTCAACGTCAGGCAAAATCCCAGAAGCCCAAATGAGCAGGTTCCGCGAGTTTCAGGGATGGTATGACTCGCAAAGCGGCGCGCCTTCTATGGTATGGGAGGTCACGCAAACCGCGCGTCTTGCCCGCCTGCCAAATATTGGAATGGTGCGCTATAGTGCGCCTCCGGCCGTGATTTTGATCTCAGGGGATGAGATCTCAATCGGGGAAGAGTTGATTGATGGTTGGATATTAGCTGGCGTTGACGAAACAACATTGTCGCTGGAACGAGGGCAGGAAAAGCAATTGGTTGACTATAGGATAGGTGCAGAATGAGTGGCTTAGGCATTTCCGGCTCATCCAGGCCGACCCTTCCAGCACAAGATAGAGCCTCTCCAAAGAAATCTGCGGAGACCTCCAGCTCGACCGAGGCCGAAGCCCCAGCGGCACCATCCAGTCAGGCGGCTGACTCGGTCCGTGAATCCTTTGTAGCTTCCGTTTCTTCCAGCCGCCAGCCGCCGAAAATGTCCTTGAGCGCTTGGATAACACGCGGTGCGACCTCTCCGTTCACGATGTTCGCAAAGGAACTCGAGTCATTTCGCAACAAAAGCACAGAAGACGTGGCTGGTGATCTTGCGGTTGCGTATCTCAGTTTTGCTGATCTAGCACAGAAAACCAGCGATACAGATCTGCATGGGGCCTTTGAAGAGATGGGCGAGCTGATGCGCGGCTATGAGCATTTGCGCATGATGCGTACAGGAGATCTGGGGTGAACCAACGATCGGGCGAGATAGTCCCTGATTTTGCCGGCAATGAAAATGCGTCCCAATGCGCTGAAAATCTGCGGCAGCTCGCGGCATTCCACATCACGCATGGGACCATTCAAGTTGCAGAGCGTTTGACCTGTATCGCGCTTTGGCTTGATCGGAAAAATCCACAAAGCTGGCGATTGCGGGCCAATTGCTTGGCGCGTCTCAACAAGCCGCGCGAGGCATTGAAGCTGCTCTCGCAGGCGAGATCCGAAGGGATCACGGGGCTCGGGCTAAAAGACTTGATGGTGATCGGCATGGCCTTCGCGCGCGGTGGCCAGATCGAAGAAGCGCAGAAGTTCTTGAAATCGGACGGGTAATCCCCATTGCCCCGGTCCTCAGTTTACTGAGATCTGGGGAAAGCAACCAATTTTGCGCATCCCAATCTGGACTCAATGCGCCTCAGCCCAGTTGGTGCCAGTTCCGGCATCCACAGTGAGATGCACGTCAAGCTTTACAACAGGATCGCAAGCGCCTTCCATGATGTCGCGGGCCGCATCAATCAGGCCCTGTTCTGCGCCCTGTTCCACCTCAAAGAGCAATTCATCATGCACTTGTAGCAGCATTTTGGCCGGCAGGTCCGCAATCGCATCCGGCATGCGGATCATGGCGCGGCGAATGATATCGGCGGCGCTTCCCTGAATGGGCGCATTGATCGCAGCGCGCTGTGCAAAACCTGCGCGGGGGCCTTTGGCGTTAATCTCAGGCGTGTGGATTTTCCGTCCGAACAAGGTTTGCACATAGCCGTGCTCTTTGGCGAAGGCTTTGGTGTCATTCATATAGTCTTTGATGCCCGGAAAGCGTTCAAAATAGCGGTTGATAAAGCCCTGCGCCTCGGCGCGTGGAATGCGCAGATTACGCGCCAGCCCAAAGCCGGAAATCCCGTAAATCACCCCAAAATTGATCGCCTTGGCTTGGCGGCGCACATCTGGTGTCATCTGATCAAGCGGCACGCCAAACATTTCAGAGGCCGTCATTGCGTGAATATCCAGCCCATCCTTAAAGGCTTGTTTCAACTCTGGAATCCCAGCGATATGAGCCAGGATGCGCAGCTCGATCTGACTATAATCCAGCGCCACCAAGACACGCCCCTCTTCGGCAACAAATGCTTCGCGGATGCGGCGTCCCTCCTCGGTGCGGATCGGGATATTTTGCAAATTTGGATCGGTTGAGGCCAGCCGCCCGGTGCTGGCCCCCGTGATCGCATAAGAGGTATGCACTCGGCCCGTTTGGGCATTGATATGGGTTTGCAGCGCGTCGGTATAGGTGGATTTCAGCTTGGACAGCTGGCGCCAATCCAGCACCCGGCGCGGCAATTCATGCTCGGTCGCCAGATCCTCCAGCACATCGGCCCCGGTGGAGAACTTGCCGGTTTTGCCGCGCTTGCCCCCTTCAAACCCCATTTTGCCAAAGAGAATCTCACCCAGCTGCGCCGGAGAGCCCACGTTGAAGTTCTCGCCCGCAAGCTCATGAATTTCAGCCTCAAGCCCGGCCATCTTTTGCGAAAAGGCGTTGGACATGCGTGAAAGCGTATCGCGATCGACCTTAATCCCGTGGCGCTCCATCTGGCCCAAGACCGCGACCATGGGCCGCTCAAGCGTTTCATAGACCCGCGTAACTTGCTGCTCATGCAATTGCGGTTTGAAGAGCTGCCAGAGCCGCATGGTGATATCCGCATCCTCGGCGGCGTATTTGGTCGCATCGCTCAGGGGAACTTTGTCAAAGGTGATTTGGGATATGCCCGAGCCAATCAGCTCTTTGATCGGGATGGGCGTGTGGCCAAGATATTTCTCGGATAACGCATCCATGCCATGCCCATGCAGCCCGCCATGCAGCGCGTATGACATCAGCATCGTGTCATCAATCGGGGCCACTGTAATGCCAAGGCGGGCAAAAATTTTGGCATCATATTTCATATTCTGCCCGATTTTCAGCACGCTCTCATCTTCGAGCAGGGGGGTAATGCGCGCCAGCGCCTGCTCAAGCGGGATCTGCCCATCCGCCAGCGCGTCCGAAGCAAAGAGATCGCTGCCTCCCCCATCTGCCTTATGAATAAGCGGGATATAGCAGGCCTGCCCTGGCTCAACGCAGAGGCAAATCCCCACAAGATCAGCCACCATTTCATCCAGGCCGGTCGTCTCAGTATCAACCGCCACATAGCCGCGCGCATGGGCCTTGGCGATCCAAGCGTCCAGGGTTTCCAGGTCCGAGACCATGCTATAATTGCTCTCGCTGATTGGCGGTAGCTCGGGCGCGGCGCTGCTGGCTTTGGCAGGTTCGGGCAGGGCAGGGGGCTCGACCCCGAGCTGATCGGCAATGCGTTTGGTGAGCGTGCGAAATTCCATCTCTGCCAGAAACGGCATGAGGCGTTCGGGATCGGGCGCGCGCACCTCAAGATCCTCAAGGGTGAAATCCAGCGGCGTTGCGCAATCAAGCTGCACGAGGCGCTTGGACATTTCGATCTGCTCGCGCTTTTCAATCAGTGTTTGGCGGCGCTTGGGCTGTTTGATCTCTTCGGCGCGTTCAAGCAGCTCCTCCAAAGAGCCAAATTCATTGATCAACAGCGCCGCCGTCTTGATCCCAATCCCAGGCGCGCCAGGTACGTTATCCACGCTATCCCCGGCGAGGGCCTGAACATCCACAACCCGCTCTGGCCCAACGCCGAATTTCTCGATCACGCCCTCGCGGTCAATGCGGCGGTTCTTCATCGCATCGAGCATCTCAACCCCGCCGCCCACAAGCTGCATCAGGTCTTTATCCGATGAGATAATCGTCACACGCCCGCCAGCCTCGCGCGCCTGAACCGCAAGGGTCGCGATAATATCATCGGCCTCATAGCCCTCAAGCTCTTTGCAGGCGATGTTAAAGGCTTCGGTTGCGCTGCGTGTCAGCGGGATCTGAGGGCGCAAATCCTCGGGCATGGCCTCGCGATTGGCTTTGTAAAGATCATAGATGTCATTGCGAAACGTATGGCTACCCTTGTCGAAAATAACGGCCACATGGGTGGGCGCATCGGGGCCTTGATTGCCCTCAACATAGCGATGCAACATATTGCAAAAGCCTGAAACCGCCCCAATGGGCAATCCATCCGATTTGCGCGTCAAAGGCGGCAGCGCATGATAGGCCCGGAAAATAAAGGCCGAACCGTCAATCAAATGCAAATGACACCCGGCTCCGAACGTGGTTTCTGTCATAATCTTCCCCCAATCATAGCGCCCTACAGGCATATCAGCCCTGCCAGAGAATGCCACGGATTTAACGTTGAAACGAGGGGGGCGCTACAATCTCATGGCTACCCTGCGATTCCATTGGGTTCACTTTCCAATCTGTATCATCATGGAAATCATACGTCGGAAGCCTTGGATGCCTGTCTGAAGGAAAAAGCGTGCTCCATCCCGCGCCGCACATTGTGACCTACGCTCAGACCGACATTTGTTTCAAAGAAGGGTACTCATACTACGGCGTCCACTCGCACTCTTTGGCTAGAGGCTCAATACGTGCGCGGACACCTGAAATGTCGAATGTGAACTCGACTGGTCCTGAGTACGTATTGTAGGCGATCACCATTCGTTTCTTTCCGAACATTTGCCTAATGAATGGTATGGCGCGCGCACCGGACCAAATACCGATCCCATCTCCGCCTCGCGAAGCTTCCATCCATTGCTTCTTAACAGCTTCATCATCAAACTTGTACCGGACATTTTGGTTGTCCGTCGTGTAACGATCAAATCCAATTAGTACGTTGGTCTTGTTTTGCATGCAACGCAGCCAAAGGATCGCTCGGATAGGTGAGCCGATAGAGTTCCCCTCTGTATTCTTGCTTGTAACACTCAGCCATACATCTTTCCTATTATCTAGGGCGCTCTGTTCTTGCGAATATCTCCAGTGTGTTCCTGCTGATTCGCTTGGTGAGCTCGGCGCTGCTTCAGCAGCTTTATCTCTCGCCTCTGAAGTAGTTCCAGACTTATTATTATACCCGGTTTCCTTATCGTAGCACATTAACCGAATATACCCGGTTGACATTTTGTGGCATTCTTCAAACTGCGGCTCATTAGCAGCAGCTACTGCTGGAAAAAGTGAAATTGCTGCCAGAATTGAAAATTTCTTCATGTGTATGTTCCGAGTCAAATTCAACCTATGAGAGCATGAAGCCACGTGGCCTTCAAGTACCATTTTGGTGAATTGAGGTAACCATTGCTAATAAATATAAGGGAAAGAAGTCGTCTACATATTCATGCACAGCACCAGATTTGTCAAAGATGAAAGAAAACTCTGCATTTTCTGCTCGCACTTTGTTTTTCGATTTGCTATGAGCGCCCGCACGCGGGTGTGGCGAAATTGGTAGACGCACCAGATTTAGGTTCTGGCGCCGCAAGGCGTGGGGGTTCAAGTCCCTCCACCCGCACCACAATTTTGATAATATGTTTTTAAATTCAACGCTTTAGGTATTTTTGTTTGATTTCTATCCACCCAACTATCCCCCTGTCCAAGTGCCATGAGTAGAATAATCCTGCATCGGGCGGAAAGCGGACGTTCTCTGCGCTCGCAAACAGATCAACACGCCGCTTGCAGAGCTGCCTTTCGCCGCATATTCAGAATGCTGCTCCAACGTGTTTGAAGACGAAACTTCCACTTGGATTGCATTGTCAAAAGATTGTTCGTAGCAATCTCGGTTAGTTTATTCGCTTCGGATCTTCGACCTCTCGCTGAAGAACTATCTCGAGCTCGTCTAGAGCAAGTCGAAGATCAGATATCGCCTCTCGAATTTCACCGTGTGGGTCGTTTTGATCTTTTCCATTTTCCTTTTCGTACACGACAATCCTCAAGACATTCAGAAATCGTGTTTCAGCGTCTGGGTCGGCAATATCGGCAATTTCCGCAAGCTGGTCTTGGTCGAGATCAAGTTCTTCCACGGCAGCCTTGACCAACATTGCAGCTAGACTGCCAGTATGGTGCTTCAGCTTCCTAGCTAAGCTGATTTTGTCCTCGTCAGGTTCACTTGGTCGTTTGTACGGCATCCGGACCTGGAACACTGGATCGCCGGTAGACAGTAGCAGCTCCATGGAAGCAAGCGCTTTTTCGTATCTTTGCATTGGATCGTTGCCAGGGTAGTGGCGTCGTTCGCGCCAAAGCTTCAAAATCAGATCCGGTATTTCTTGTTTAAGCGTTGCATCTACCTCGGATGAGACCATCAGCTCAGACAGATAAGCAGCCATCCACTTCGCTGTTATGTCCCGATCATCCAGCTCGCTGATGATCTTGCGCCCAAGTTCCTCTATGGCCTGATCGCGTTTCGAATGTTCCGTCGCAACCGAGCCGGATGACTTCGACCCTTTTTTGGGCGGTCCTTTTTCTTCTGCTGTCGCCATAGTCGCTCCCAATCGAACGTTCTAAGTTCACTGTTACTACCAAATCGCATCCAAGGGTATTCATGGATTTTAGAAGAGCACCTTCGGTTATGCTCAACCGATAGCCGTCGATGTAGGAATAGGATTGATGGCGCAGCGATCTTTCACTGTCGTTCGGAGTGGTGCTCCAGGCACGATAACTCAAATCAACTATCCCTTGATCGTCAGAGCTCCAAGATGATGACCACTGTGGAGCTGACGGGATTTGAAGTGCATCCATAAGTACCTTTGAAGGGGCCGATTGAATACTGCGGCCTTTGAAGCAGCGTGGGTCTTCTTCATCAACTCCAATGTCGCGATTGGCCATTGGGCGCTGGATAGCTGGGATGATACTGAAGTCGCTCTTCTTCCCGTCATCCTCTTCAAAATCGTCGGGGTCAGGAATGAAGACGTCGTAGTAGTCTGTTGTGGCCGCGTAGGCACGCAAAAGTGCTGGAGCCGTTTTGCTTGGAACGAAAGCAGCTTTGCTGCGAACTTCGCTGTGGGCTGCCTGATTTCCATACTCATACATCCCATGCTCTCGATATTGACTAAGGACCAGGCTGCCGTCTTCTCCGATTAGGTCTGCTAGCGGATCAACCGCATCCACTTCACCAACCCACTCCTCTCGGTCAGGTTCCGGTTGTTCCCAATACCTGTTCGAAAGTGGCAGCGATCCTAAGAGATCGGATATCCAGACCGTTGGGTAGGTCGTGTCGTAGCGCTCCAACCACCCTTCAAAGGTATCGTAGTGATCGTCGTCACGCTCTACTAAAGAGCGCGTTTTTATCAGCTCGCCGACCGCCATGTGCAAGCCGTGCCACTGCAAATAGACCGAGTGTCGATGGATGGTCGGACGTGAACCATGTCTCGCCGAATAAAGTCCGTATTCGTCATCTTTCAACCGGCTCTTTCTGGGTTCATTCACCCAATGACTGGTCTCTTTGTGACCACCCCAGCGATCCACGATCCATTCTTCGGCAACTTGGATCAACTGGCTCGATGATAGATCCGCGAACACCCGGCACGCAGGAGAGTACCAGTATGGTATTATGTCCATGCTGTCGAAACTAAATCTCGAACCTGGGTCGGCATCACTGTTGAAGTCACGAGAATAGCGATCCTTCAATCTCGCTGCCCTTGTTGAAGCCGAGCCGTTCATTGAAGCTAAGCCTGTTTCATCCACGTCTACGTTCGCTCCGCATTGTCGTGCCTGATCAAGCGCTCTCGCGAGGAAATGTCCGATCAGAATATGCGGTTGGTTTTTGGTCCATAGTTTCAGGATCTCGGCTTCATGTTTCTCAATAATAGCAGGATGATGAGACGACACTCGAGCCAACACCAAAGACAATTGTTGGTCAGCGTTCATTTCCTGAAAGGGGCAGTCGGGAAAAGTGTAATGGCGATTGAACTGCCCAATAGCATGATCAAAAACACCTTTTATCAAATCAGATAGGCCTAGCTGCACAGCACTTAAAAGTGTATGAGACGCCAGCCAACGCACTCTTGCATCAATGTCGCCCAAATACCTGTAAGTCAGAGCAGAGATGACCTCGCTTTGAGTGGCGGGCAGTTTTTGCGGATCAAATGAGTACCGTTCACGTGTGCTGTCATCCATGTTTAGGCGAGCTTCCGTGCGCTCGATAAGTCGAGCCAACAGTTCGTCCGCTGTTTTCTGATCCAAATTATTCATATACTCCGCCAGAAGCTTCAGAAGACTTGCTGCCCCCAACTTCGCAGCATTCTGCTCGACCAAGTCGAGAACCACTTGACGGCGACCTTCGGCAGGCAGTCCAGAGCGGGCCTGGAGTTCAGTGAACTGTTCTCCATGATACCAACTATACCCCATGGTCCTACCGCCAAGATCAACGGTTAGCCTGGGAAGTTCATTTCTGCACCATTCAATTGTGACCCTATCGGACCAGTCATCCAGGGCAGCAAAGATCGCCTCAACTTCATGGTCGGGCCATCTCGATGCTCGGGCGCATTGAGCGAGAGTGTCGAGGTGCTTTATCCGGTCTGAAAATCCAACTCTTTCACGCAATCCGAGGAGGCGTTCCTTGTATTCATAAATTCCGGCGGCTCGGTCCGCCGCTTGAGCTTCGCCAATCGCGTCAACGCACAAGGGGTCTACTGGTGTCCAATCGCCTTGATCTTCATCCTTCTCTTTCTTGGCTTCGGTCTGCGACGTGTCGTCCTTTTTGCTTTCAGATTTTAGTGGCGCCAGGGCCGTCGACTTGAATTTCCTAATTTGTTCTAGCCGGGACCATGCTTCGCTTGCGGACCTCCTAGATCGACACAACTCCTCCAGTTTTTTAGGGATATGGGCGTCGGAGTACGGTGTGGTTTCCAAAATCTTTCTCTCAATTAGGTGGGTCAACAAGCCGCTCACGATGTCCTCGGGCACCTCATCCAAGTCGTTCAGCATCTTGTCTTCAATTGATGGCGGTATGTCTCCCAAGATTTGCGCAAGCGCATATCCATCGGGTGAGCTAAGCCAACCCATGTCCAACGTTTTTTGCAGGAACAGCCTTATCTCGGTGCATCGTGTTGAAAACCCTTCATCACCCCAACGAGAAGCAGTCATTGCGCCAACAGACGGGTTTGATACGGTGATCGCCTCCAAGGCTTCTTCCAGAGGAAATCCATCTTCCGATTTCAGTAAGTCTCCAGAGTGCCGCACTACTCGAGCAAACGCGCCCAAGAGTTCTCTGGTTTCCGGTGAATCTGGGCGTTCCCGTTTCACAACGCGACACAAAGCATGTAAGACGTCTAACGCTTCGAGGTCGACTTCCTCTGCGATCTTTAGCGCGTCTGAAAACACAGTCGATGCATGGTCTCTTGAGAAGTCCATGTATACGCGTGCTATGGATAGCAGGTACTCGGATTTTTCGGTCGCTCGGGCGTGAAGTCTTCCAATTTCCTCCGACTTTTGGTCCAGCGCTTCGGCAACGATTGGTTGCATTGAGGGGTCGTGCAAAACGATTTCACAGAGCTCAGCTTCTTGATCAAAAAAGCCGTCTTTTTCAACTAGCGAGGCCTTTAGGAACGTAACTTTGGTTTGTTGGTCCAGGTCTGACGAAACAAGTAGATCGGTTGCTCTGAGGCGCAGAATGTTTCTCACATTGGAGAACTGATAACTCCTGCTACTGGTGCTCCCAAGGCTAGATGTTTTCTGATCTAGCTGCTTAACGGCTGCACTTGTCCTATCAACTATCAGAGCTGTGTATGCTTTGTACGCTGGGAGCAGCCCGCAAATCTCGTCGTACCGCTTTTTCGCGAGCTTGAAATCCCTCTCGCTTTCATGAGTTTGCTCTTCCTCTTGGGGTCTTACGGGTTCAGGAAAGACAGCTTCGAGGTCAGGCTCTTCACTTTTCGAAAGCGAAGTCAAAATGGCGGTGCGCAAAGAAAAGTCTATTGGGTACGGATAGGTAAGATGCAACTTTCTGAAGTTTTGGAGGCTGCCGTTTCGAAGTTTTTCCAAGATCAACTTCGAATTTTGCTCTGTAATCTCCCCCGCCTGTACTAACCCCTCAAGAAAGAAGAGTATCTCGCTTCTTAACTCCGCTGTGAGTGAAGGCCCGGATCCGTATCCGTCATCTTTCTCAAGCTCCTCGAAATCGAATTTGGTAAGTCCGGTGAGGGCATTTTTGCGCTGTTCGAGTGTGGGAGTAACACCAGCCCTACACAAGCTATTGATTGCGAGAAAATGGTAGCGAGGGTCCAACTTCCCCAAAATATTAGAGATGACACTTGGGCCCAACTCGACCACACTCTTCGCGAGAACCCATTTTCGCAAAGCTACACAGAAAAAAGGGTTCGTCCACCGATCACAATCATGCTCGACCAGCGACCATCCTCGCAGCGTAAAAAACGTCAATAGTCTTGTCACGACGTCTCGCCGTTGTGTACTCCAATTGTGATGCCGATCTTCATCTTTAAAGGTTTGGCGCATCCACTCTTCGGCAGCTTGCAGATTCAGGCGACTTTCAAAGGGTTTGCCTTGCCTGGCCTTTTCTCTAGCAAGGTGGAACAAAACAGAGCCTTGCCTACTACGCTCCTCCGGGTCATTGAGTACTAGACCGCCAATGGTTTCTTCGAGGAACGCAGCCGACAAATCAGCGTTGGCCAATATTAGATCGTCCACCTTTCCGGAAGTGCGCATCGCTTCGGCCCCGACAAAAATCGTTTCGCCAACTGCTATTTCGTCTTGATCATTTGAAGCAATGTGGAGTGCGGCTCGTAGGCGTGAAAGATCTACTCTTCTCCTCACAACCGGATCTGAGATTGCGGCAGTGCCGTCCTTCTCTCCAAGAAAATTACCCATCTCAGATTTTCTGCCGCAAGCTATAAGTGCGTCGAACAGATGCGATGCTGCGTAACTGGAGTTTAGCCTTTCTGATACAAGTACGTCTGAAATCACCGAACGCACCGCGTCCGTTGCCTCTTTGGCGGTGTGCTCAGAATACTCTTCGAAATCCTCATTGGAAAACTCAACGCCCCGATCACCTACCCGTAAGTTCGGAGCAAGGTCGTTCACGATGTCTTCGGTGACCTCTTCGTTAAGTCCGCAAACGCGAGATAGTATATAGATGGGTATCGGGGCTGAGAGTTCGTCCAACGCTGCGCACCAACAGCTACGCCGTATGTTGACCCCACTACGGTTGAATGCCTCGCGAACCTTTGCATCGAAGAGATCATTCAGCGACTTTCCATTTGGGCGAAGAAATTGAACCGCATCTGAAAGCGAGCTTGCTCCGGCCAACGCACTTGTTTGAACACGTGGAATAGAACGCGATAGAGCATGAAAATCGCTGATCGCAGTCTCGCTTCCTTCCAAACCGTGTAGCGCGACCATTGCCCTTGTTTCACTTAGAGAAAACGCGGGGCATGGGACTTCTTTGGTCCCCTCAGGCAGGTTCATTTTTGACAGCCTAGAGGTGCGACATGTGACTACAATTCGAACGTTGGAGGGAAGATCTGTGAAAGCAACCAACTGATCCACAAAGCACCTTTGTGGCGGAGTTTGTGAAGCCGCGTGGGTTACGATGTTGTCCGCAGCATCGATGACAATCACCAACAGGGAACCAGGGTTCTCTCGACCAAAAATCTCAGACGCCGTTTCCAGCTTCTGGCGGAACGACGGAGCCATGTCTTCCTGTTCCTTGTACGGAAAGAACAGCGGCGTATTGGTCAACCTTGCAAGCTCATTGGATAATTGCGTGAACCCCTGCCACGAATTGTGCCTTGGCCTAGACGGGTCGCGGTAGCTGCCTGCGCCGTAGCAGTCGTAGACTATGGTTCTGGAGCTAGGTGGCAAAGCAGTCTCCAAACATCTGGCCGTCGTCGTTTTCCCGCAACCTCCTTTCCCGTGTAGAACAACAAGTGGGTGCTTTTGAACTTCACTGGCCAGGGTTTGCGTAGTGGATCGCGGGATCGTTTCTGAAAGGGGCTCGAGTTTTGGTTCGCAAGGAAACAATCCTTGGCCTCTTCCCAGGTTCAACCAGCTTAACACTGTGTCGCGCTTGACTGCTCTGTTCCCTTCCGGCCCAAGCAACTCCTGAATGCGCACCCGCAGATTGTCAGCCATGTCTTTGACTGGGTTCAAAACGAGTTCGGCGATTGCCTTCGTATTCTGCTCACGGAGCTCTGCTCTGGCGTTTTCACCGCCTTCAAGTGCTAGCACCTTACAAAATTGGATTAGTTGGTTTTTTCCGAGACCTGTTGCACGCTTTAGCGAGTCGTAGTCGTCTCCCTGCAAATTGCTGCTTGCTGCCTTGGCTATAGTGCTTTGCAGGTTTTTTGCTATTGGCTGGTTCGTTACGAGCTTAATGCTCAGCGATGCCTCCACTTGACGCGGTTTTTTCCCTTTGGTCGCGCCCTTGAACGCGTCTGCAAGCCTCCGCGCCACTGAGTTATTGCCTTTCTTCTTTGTTGATGAGCAAAAACGAGCTAGCGTCCAACTTTTATTCTGACCGGTCACCGAGTACTTCAGCTGAACGAGTTCAACGCGTGAGTTTTCGGGATTTTCGTTGTCGTCGAAGTATAATGCGCAGTCCACTCCGTCCCAATTGGAGTTATCATTAGTTTCTGCGGCATCCCTGACACCCTCGACAGTTAGTTCCGTAAGACCTGTAGCCGGGTCCAGCAATTTCAGGGCGTTTCCGAGTGCCCAGGCTTCATGAAATTCATCTCCGGCGTTTGATGCTGGTGCGCCAAGTACGTCTAAAGGTCTGCTCAATACTACTTCTTTCCAATGCCATAGTGGATCTTGGTGAGGAGTCCCCTATGATGTTCCCACCGTTGGTTCTTCGAGACAAGGACTTTAGCGAGGTTGATCTATCGTGAAAGTACTCACGAATGACAATCGTTGGAATTGCGCCCTCCAAAGTCTGCATCTTCGCGAGACACGGTCCTTAAATTCTCGATGCGATTTTGCGCTTGCAGCGAATGGTAGGAATGACGGGCCGCAGCGCAGCAACCGAACACTTCGCCCAAGGTCGGCTTAGGGCCGTTCGGTGCCTGTGATAGAAAACCGGTATCATTCCTTGCAATAACGGAACTTAGGTCCCGCGCCCACACATCTTGATTGCCTTTTCCAGTGCATGCTCCGCGACGAACCGCAACTTGTAGCCCTCAACAATCAGCTCTTTCGCACGCTCAATTTTTGTCCCAAAATGCGTAGTGCGCCAGTTTTTTGAAGCGTTCGAGGACACGACGACGTAGTCTGTGCGGCGCACGACGGTTTTTCCAACCTCCCCACCACAACGCTCAATCTCCTTAACAATGAAGTTCCGAGGGCCCATCCTCATGGGCCCAGTCAGCACAAAACACCTATCTTCAAAATCGATCAGAGCCGGATCGGAAATTGGCTCGTCCAGCTGTGCGGTGGTGCCGATGTTCGGCACACCGGTGTCAACGTAACCGTCGCCTACCAGCAAAGCGATCCATTGCCTAATCTCTTCTGCCTCGTCATCGGTCAGCACCCTGTCCGCCATCGCTGCTTCGGTCGCACGCCAGAGGTCGCGATACACAGGGGAAGAGGTGAGATTGTCGCTAGCTCTGATCCTTGCGAGGATGGCGTCCGCTTCCTCTGGGAGGATCAATCCGTCACAAACGATCCCAGCGCAAAAGCCAAGGAATTCGTTTACTTCGTCTCGCTCGCTATACGGTGCCTCAGCTTGGATATCTTTTCGTTTTTCGGCGATCACGTCTTCGAGGGCGGCCATCAGGTCATTTTGGCCCGAGAAACATCGCGCCCGGATGTACTCAGCCAAGTCTGACGCATCGGGATCTTGAAAAAACTCTACGAACTTGTCTGCCTCGGCGAGTATCGCCGCCTCCTCACCGGGCTCGATCCTGTTGGATGAAAGGGCCCCGTCGAGAAATCCGACCCAGTAGACTTCGCGCTTTCTGTCGTTCGCGTTCTTCTGGATGCGGTCAATGTCTGCGTCAGTTTTTGGGAGCGACGAAGGATCTGAGATTTTGGAAAGCGCTTTTTCAGAAAGAGTCATGGTCGAGCCCGATTTAATCTAATGCACCATCGTAGGCGCAGAAATCTGATTGAGGCAAACTTTTTCGTGGCTTGATGCCAAACAAATATCAGTAGCGATAGGTAGAAAAGTGCGGGACCGACTGTGGGCGACTGGCGGCTGTGGACCGAGATTGCGTTTGCCGTTGCAAAACGGGTCCTCCTGTAGTTGATGGACACGCGGGTAACGCGCGACCTCGCGTTCTTTCTAGCGACAGAAATTTTCTGACTTATTTGACAGTTTGACAAAACTGACAAAACCCTAGCGGCAGTAACTTATAAAATTTTAACCGCATGGATTTGTCAATTTTGTCAAATGTCAGCCGGGCTATGTCCTTTGATGAACGTAAGGGTTGACCTCAAATTTGCGCGTCGGACGCCCTGGCTTCGGTTCGGGACCGTTATCGAGTTCTCGCAGCGCTCCGATCTGGACAAGTTCGTTCAACGGCTCCCAGAGTTCTTTGACGCAAGACACGCCGTTGCCCAGCGCGCGGTGAATTTTCCGCTGTGAACATTCTCGCCAGCCCTCTTTTCGGATCAGGTCCAATATCCGGTTTGCCATAACCACCGTGGGAGCGCCTTCAAACGCCGCGTATGACCGTCGGGCCATCGGGATCATGTATCCTTCACACAGCGCAATCGCCTTGGTGACGTCGCCCGGTTCGATCTCGCCGGGAGGTTCACTGAAAGGTTCTTCGGCCCAACGCACATAAGCGATCAGTAGCGCAAGGACCGCCGTGACACCGGGAAGCTTGCCGATATATGACACGAAAAAGCCGGTCTCTTTGTCTTCCAGATCGCGCAACTGTTGCCGAAAGTCCGTGAAGTCGCCAACAGCATCTTGTGAAAATGGGACTTTAAGTGGCGATGGCCCGCCGTGATCATCACAAGGCATGCTGATTTTACTTAACGCGGTGAAGATGGCTTCCGGCAGCGCCTCGCAATAGCTGTCCACGTTCGTAAGTTTTACAGTCTTGTCGGGCCAGATCGGGTTGAACCGCCCCAACAGTCCATCGTCGTCCCGATTTATCAGCAGGCTTCGCAACCTGTCTGGTTGAATGCCCCCGAGCACAGTCACGAGCAAATGCGGAATAAAAACCGGATCGCGGCCCATCCGATCTATCGTGTAAGGACGCCCGCCCGGAGCTTCCAGCCAGAAAGGTCCATCGCTGCCGTTTGAATACCGGGACATGTTTACCAGCCACCCGGCTACTTCGTCACGATATTGAAGCACGCCCTTGGGCTGTTTTTCACAAATCACGGCAAGGCGTTCGATAGTCGTATCATTGAGCGCCAATCTGGGGATGTGAGGTTCCGGGTCGATTTGCATTTCTGCCGGGACTTCGGGGCGGCTCGTGTTTTTGGAGAATGCTTCTTTTGTTTGCTTCTTCCACGCGGCTTCGGCTTGGTCTGCGATCTTCTTTGAATGTTGCCAAAGTTCACGCCTTTGAAGTGCGTCCCGCCGAAGTGGTTCTTCGACAGCCCGGAGTGGATTCAAGACTGCATCGAGCGCTGGGCTTTTCCCTGCAGACGGTTTTCCAATGCACAAACACCAGAGTGTAACGGGCTGACTCCAGGACGGGTTAGGGGAGACACGCCGCGCGTTGCCAATCAGCGAGGCTGAGACGGACAGCAAAGCCCAAAACACATAGTCAACCGGCGCATTCTTTGCTCTTGCTGCATGCGTCACCCATTCGGCCAGCTTAGGTGACAGAAACGCGGTCACGTCCAATTCGGGCGCTGGCAGAATTTGCGGTGCGCCGTAGTTTGGGGGCAGCGGCTCCCAATCATCCGCTGGTGTGTGACTTTCAGCATCATGCGTCGAGGGCTTCGGGTTGTCATACACCTTCTTGCACAGCCGCGCCGCGTTCTGGATTGTGTTGCGCCGGTAGTCCTCTCGCTTCTCGTATTTGTCACGCATCAAGGCGCTACGGCGAAACAGACGATCCATGCGCGGCATGTCCTTACCCGTCCAGAAAGCGAGGTGCGACATGAGCGCGGCGTCGGCGCTGCTATGGTCGAACTCGCGTTCCGGGTCGGGGTATTTCACGCCCAGCGCCGTCGCGTTCGCTTCCCACAGGTCGCGCACCGTCACGCCTTGGCCGAATGCGTTGTTGACGCTCTGTGACCGCAGCATGATCTCAATCAGCCTATCGTCGTCTTCTGGGCCGGTATAGGCCGGGTCGCGCCCGTCTGGCAGGTCGCCAAGGAACGGACGTTCCGGCACCACGCGGCGTAGCTGGTCCGTCCAGTCCTTGCCCGTATATTCACCGTCGCCGATGACGGACAAACCATCCTTGGACAGAGCGATGAAGCGACCGTTGGTGTAAAACTCTTTGTCGCCGTCCCACTTGTTCTTGTGCGTCTCGGGCAGACGCGGGTCGCATTGGCCGATAACATGTAAACCGGTGCCGCTGGTCGAGACTTCACCATATGCGCCGCCGAAAGACTGGAACAGCGCAGACGCTTCGTTGGTCCACCCGTCACCTTCGCGGCACCCGTCGAGGTCCAGCAAGAACCAACCGTCGCCGTTGAGGACAAAGCCTACACCGTAGGGCGCTTTTGGTCGGTCCTCGTCCCATGTGGCTATCGGCGCAACGTCGTCATATGCACGCCACTGGTTCGAGTCGTGCGGATCAATGTTCGCACCGTGACTGTCGCACGGGTATTTCTGCCATTTCTGTTTGGCAGCATCCCATTCGCGGCGATACAATACAAAGCGATCTGGAAGGTTCATTTAGACGCCTCCTTCGCTGCATTGACAAGCTTTTGGCCAATGCCCTTTGCGTCTGTTGGCTCAAGACAAAAACTGACGCTTTTGGAGCCATTTTGTGCAACGGCACCAAACAGAACGCTGCCATCCACCGGAATGGCAAAGAGCATTAGCGGCCCAGGTCGCCATGCTGTTTCAATCAAGTTTGCAAGGATTGCTTCCTTGATGGTATCGGCTATGTTCTTATCATTGGTCATGTTTTTCATCCTTTGTGAAGGTGACCGAAAGCCCGGACCACGCCCCTCCAAGGACGGTTCGGGCATTTCATTTCAGTTGGAAGTTTCGCCCGCTATGCGTTCGTCGAATGCATCAAGATCAGATGCGCGCCAAAGCGTTCTGTGGCCAATTTTCACAGGTTGCGGGAAATTGAGATCAGCGTCTTTCAGCCAGCGGTAGATAGACGACCGGCTGGTGCGATACCGCGCCGCAACATCGGGGAAAGAGCAGAATTTGTTCATCTTGGCACCTCATATGGTTGAATGGTGCCAAAGTAGGACAGACCTATCCTCAAGTGGTGGGTCGACAATTCAAGTGAATTGCTGACCTACACTTATTTTTCTCTGTTTGTTAATGATTTTTCGAAGTCTGTGTTGGCTTAAATGGAAGACCTTGCTCAAAACACTGACGACAAGGTCATCATGGATTTCCCGGCCATGGGTTCCTTTTGGCAAGTCCGTTGTTTGGTAGATCAATTCAAAAAAGCGATAAATTCGGGCGTCTCGATCTGACACCCGTGTTTTCGGACCGACCCGGCTTTTGGGGCCGGGTTTCTCTGAAAGCAGATCACGCAAGAGTTCCAGTACTAGAGCATCCTGCACGATTTCCTCTGGCTTTGGGGATGCAAAAGGTGCTGGAAAAGCTGGAAAAAGCAGGTGCCTGATAGCTGACTTTAGTGCTTCGTAGCGCTCCGGTTTTTCCTTGCACCATGCTATAGTTTCACTTGCACTCTTTTCTTCTATGGCCTCTTGCAATCCGACCCGATAAGTGGTGCCGAAGGCATTGGACACAGTTTCTTCGTCGCGCCGCAATTCCCTAAAGTAGTCTACGATCTGATCGAAAGTAGCAGCGTGCAGATGGCCTTGAATCTTGGCTATGCGCTCTTGTTCAAGACGCTCAAAGAACTCAGCGCTCATTTGGCTTTTCATGCGCCCCCCACAAAATCCGCCCAGCGCTGCATCAGGTCGCGCCGTTGTTCCAAGAAATCCGTTCGCTTGTAGGACCGCTCCACCTTGCCGCCTGTGCTGTGGGCGAGGCAGGTTTCGGCGATTTCCCATGGTGCATTGACCGCCTCAGAACACCATGTGCGGAAACTGGACCGGAATCCGTGGGGCCGTGCGTCCATGCCGCGCCGTTCCATCAGGCGGGACATGGTGGCGTCGGAAATCACGCCCTTGCGCACGCTCGGGAACAGGTATCCGCCGCGCTCATAGGGCTTGGCCCGTTCGATCACGTCCAAGGCTTGAAGCGACAGGGGTACACGGAACTGAGCCGTTGCCGCCTGTGTGCCCTTCATCATCTCTGCTGGGACGGT